>JBMNUA010000269.1:0-2505 GCA_050945995.1 Christensenellales bacterium | reverse complement strand
AGGTTCTTTTTCTCAGTGTACCCCAAATTCCCGCCGCGCTCAACAAGCGCAATGTCGCCCGATGTCATGATCACATTGACCTTCGTGCCCGCCGACACCTTTGCCGACCGGCTTTTCCCCGGCGCGTGCTCGTACACCCGCCCGGATGCGCGAAACACCATCTCCGCGCCGTCCTTCGTGTCGATCTTGTCGATCGATGAAGATGCGATGTACCCCACGCAGCCGCGCAGGCTGATCTCGCTCACGCCGCCCGCCGCCCGCGACAGCCCTACGATCATGTACCGCGGCAGCTTCACCGAAGCGCCCGATAGATCGTGTTTTTCATAAACGCGCGCGTTCGCGGCGGTGACCATCGCATATGCGTCCTCCGCGTGTGCGGTGGGGATGCCCCCTGCCATCAGCGATATCGCCAACAGCGCCGCCAGCGTAGGGATCAAATGTTTTCTCTGTCGTTTCATGCTCCGTCTCCTTTGCCTGGATCAAATTTGACGACTTATGCCGTACAGTGTTACGAATATATCACATTTGAAACAGTTTGTCAATATCTTGAAACATCTCGCTCATATTTACGCGCAAACGCGCGCCCGCGTTCCGCTGCCCGCTGAGCTACACACCGATTCTTTAACAGTTTCTCGGCGATATCTCCGCCCGATCGCGCATACCATCAAACGAAGACAACTGCGGACGGAGGGATTTGGATGGCGCTTGAACGATCGACACAGACAATCGAAATCGAAACCGGCGTTGGCGCGCGCGCAGCGCAGGCGCTTGTGCGCGCCGAGGCGCTGGTGCCCGGCGCGGGGCGGGACGCGATCGAGGTGCTGCTCACGAACGCCTCGGTGGAATTGACCGCGCCCGAGGCGCAGACCGATCGCGTCGTGGTCGAGGGCACGGTGCGCTGTCAGGCGGTGTACAGGCAGGGGGATGAAACCACGCTGCGCGCCCTCGCCGCGCAAGCGCCCTTGAGCCAGGTGTTTGATATGCCCGGCGTCTCCGCGGGGCTGACGGCGTCCGCCAACGCGCAGGTGGAACATGTGGAAGCGCGGTACGAAAACGGGCACATGGTGTTTCTCACGACGGTCGCGCTCGCATCGCGTGCGCACAAGCTCACGCCCGCCGAGGTCATCACATCCGTGGACGGCGGCGCATTTGAAACCGAGTATCTCGAACTCAACTCCGTAAAGACCAGCGCCGAATCCGCGGCTTCGACGCTCGTGCGCGAGGAGGTCGCGCTGCCCGCCGCGCTCGACGCGCGCACCGCGCTCATGGAGTGGGGCGCGGCGACGGTGGAATCCTATGAAGCGGATTTGGGCGGCATCCGCGTCAAGGGCAAGGCGCATGTGGAATCGCTCATCGCAAGCGGCGTCGAGGGCAGACCCGCCGCAGCGATCAAATACGCGCTCGATTACGATCAGCTCGTCGAGCTCCCCGAATGGCTCGCGCAGGACGTGCGCGCCTCCGCGTCGTTGGATCGGCTCGAAACCCGCGTGGAGCACGGCGGCGAGGGCGAGGATTCGACACTCGTCATCGAAGCGGAAATCGGCGTGCATGTGCGCTCCATCGGGCAGGACAGCGTCTCCGCGCTCGCGGATTCCTACGCGACCGGCGGGCAGGCGGTACAGGTGGCGCGCGAGCGCATCCGACTCTGCACCGGGGTGGAAGCCGTCAAGGTGACCGAGCAGGTGAAGGGCGCGCTGCTATTGAGCGAGAACGCGCCGGGCGTCGGCAGCGTGATCGCCGTGGTGGTGCACCCGAATGTCAGCGGCTGGACGACGGGGGAGGATTCGCGCATCGAGGGCGTGCTCGAGGCAAATGTCATCTACATGCCCGGCGGTTCGGATCGCATCGCCTCCGCGCAGTCGGAATTGCCTTTCTCGATCCGCCATCAGGGTGAACTCAATGACGCGTCCGAGGTCGAATTGCAGGTGCTCTCCGCCGAGGCGAACGCGCTGATGAGCGACCGCGTGGAGCTTCGGTGCGCGCTCGCGGTCAATACGCTCACGCGCTTTGTGGGCGACGCCACCGTCGTACAGGAGATCTCCGAGGGCGAGCCCGTCACGAAGCGCCCCGGCATCGTGCTGTTCTGGCCTGCATCCGGCGACAGCGCGTGGACGATCGGTCGGCGCTACGCCGTGCCCGTAGAGGATGTGCTCGCCATGAACGGCGGCTCAAGCGTGATCGAAGCCGGAAGGGCGATGGTACTTAAAATCTAAACACGATTCAATCCAAACAAAAAACCGGTTCTTCAATGGAGGAAGAACCGGTTTTGATATTTCTGTTACCCGCGCCGAAGGCGCATGCCCAGTAGTAGCGGCAATAGCCCCACCGCCTGCGCCGCCGCGAACGCGATCAAAATCGGCGGCATCCCAACCCCGTCCGCCAGCGCGCCCACCGCGCCCGCGCCGATCATGCTGCCCAATGACACAAGCGCCGCGTCTGCCGCCCCCTGCGCCGTGGTGCGCGTCTCGGGCGTCGAAAGCTCATACACCCATTGCCGCATCGCTG
>JBMNUA010000268.1:0-2514 GCA_050945995.1 Christensenellales bacterium | reverse complement strand
TCCAGCCGATCATCGTCGCGCCCGCGGGCGAGCGGTACGAGATCATCGCCGGCGAGCGGCGCTACCGCGCCTCGCGTCTGGCGGGGCTTGACGAAATCCCCGCGATTGTGCGCGATTGGGACGGGCAAGCGCGGCTCGAGGCGGCGCTGATCGAAAACTTGCAGCGCGACGACTTGAACCCCATCGAGGAAGCGTCGGGCGTGCGCCAGCTGATGGACGAGACGGGCATGACGCAGGAGAAGGCGGCGGAGCGGCTCGGCAAAAGCCGTTCGGCGCTCGCGAACCTTCTTCGGCTTTTGACATTGCCGCAGAGCGTGAAAAAGCTGATCACGGAGGGCAGGCTGTCGGCGGGGCACGCGCGCGCGCTCGTCGCCATCGAGGACAAGTCGCGCCAGGAGAAGCTGGCGCTTTTGTGCGTGGCGCAGGGCTGGTCGGTGCGCCAGTTCGAGAAGATCTGCCGCGCGGCGCAGGAGGCGGGCGTACCGCAGGTTGAAAAGCCCGCGCGCGATCCGCAGCTCAAGGAACTCGAATCGCTCGCGCGCAATGTGCTCGGGCTGCGCGCGAAGCTCGACGGCGATCTGCACGCGGGCAAGATCATCTTAAACTATTACAGCCAAGACGATTTGCAGCGCGTGTGGGATGCGCTGACGAGGTTGGGCGGATGAAACACAGGGAGCGCACGCTGCTTGCATCGATTTTTCTGTTCTGGTTCTCGCTGTATACATACCCCTCGTTTCTCTCGAGCTATGCCGAGGGCGTGCTCGGCGCGACGAGCGTGATGACGGGGCTGATCGTCGGCAGCTACGGGTTCACGCAGATGGCGCTGCGCATCCCGCTGGGCATTCTTTCGGATCTCACGCGCAAGCGCAAGGTCTATGTGATGATGGGGTTCGCGGCGTCGATGGTCGCCTCGATGGGGCTATCGGCGGTTGCGATCTCCGCGGACGGGGCGCGCGCGGGGCTTGTCGTCGCCGCGCTCATCTTCCGCGGGGTCTCGGGCGTCGCGGCGGCGAGCTGGGTCACCTTCTCGGTGCTCTATTCCGCAAGCTACCCGCCCGAGCGCACGGCGGAGGCGATGAGCCGCATCGCGTTGCCGCAGTACCTTTCGCAAGTGGCGGCGATGCTGCTCGGCGCGTGGATCATGAACGCGTTTGGCGCGCGCTGGGCGTTTTTACTCGCGAGCGTCGCGGGCGCGGCGGGCATGCTCGCGCTCTCGCGCGTGCCGGACATCCCGCCTGCGGGGGGCGGCGCGTTGACGCGCGCGGGGTTTTTCGAGGTGCTGCGCGATAGAAACCTCATCGCGGGCTCGATTCTCGCGACGCTGCTGTTTCTTGTCAACTGGGCGACGGTGCTCGGCTTTGTGCAGAACTGGGCGCGCGCGTATGTCGCGGGCTTCGGGGACGCGCATCTGGGCTGGCTTTCGGTGGCGTATTTGCTGCCGAGCGCGATCATCTCCCGGTTTTCGGGGCGGCTTGCGCGGCGGATCGGGCGCGCGCCGGTGCTCGCGGGCAGCTTCCTATTGGTGTGCGCCGCGTGCCTATTGTATCCGCATGCGCGCACGCTTGCGCGCCTGTTTGCGAACCAGACGCTCATCGGTGCGGGCATGGGCATGATTATGCCGCTTTCGATGGCGGCGGCGATTGAGACCGTGCCGGATCAGCGGCGCGGCGCGGCGATGGGCGTGTTCCAGGCGGTGTACGGCATCGGCATGTTTTTAGGGCCCGTCGTCGCGGGGAAGGTGATCGACCATTTTTCCGCGGGTGAGGATTTGTACGGCGGGTATACCGCGAATTTTATGATGTGCGCGGCGATTGCGCTTGCGGGCGCGGCGCTTTCGATTGTCGTCACGCGCGGGCGCGCGAAGGGTAACCAATGATTGGCGGGGGAGCTGCATGAACATATACCATGTGGAATCGGTCAAAGGCATGACACAGAGCCTTTCGGGCAGGGTGTTTACGCCGTATGACGCGGCGTATGCCAACATCGCGGATTATCCCTGGGGCTGCGCGTATCGCCCCGAAGCGCGCGCGTGGGTGGCGGCGGACGGCGAGCGCCTGATCGTCACCCTATGCGCGAACGAGCCGACGATTGCCGCGCGCGAGCGCGCGTTCGGCGGCGCGGTGTGCGTGGACAGCTGCCTCGAGTTTTTCGTCAACCCCTGCCCGCGCGCGGGGGATGTCTACCTCAACATCGAGGTCAACCTCTTGGGGACGATGCACATCGGCGCGGGCGCTTCGCGCGACGGGCGGCGGGTGCTGGATGAAATGCCGGGCGGCGTGGATTGTTCGGTCTCGCGCCACGAGGGCGGCTGGTGGGCGGTGCGCTATCATTTGCCGTACCGGCTGCTCGAAGCGCTTGCGGGCGCGCCCGTCGAGCGGGTGATGCGGGCGAACTTCTACACCTGCGACGAGAGCATCCACCCCCATTTCGGCGTGTGGAACCATGTCGCCGCCGCGCAGCCCGATTTCCACAGACCCGAATGCTTCGGAAGGCTTGAGTTTGCTTAGAGACGAG
>JBMNUA010000267.1:0-2537 GCA_050945995.1 Christensenellales bacterium | reverse complement strand
GCTTGTCCTTAAAATGCTTGTAGGGCGCGGCGCAGGAGAGCGAGCAGTTCGCGGCGACCCGGCGGATGGAAAACGCCTGGATGCCGTGCTTGCTCAACTCGCCCATGCCCGCGTGGATCAGCCGCTCTCGCACGGTGGCGGGCGTGCCTGATTCGGACATCGATATCCCTCCGTTTGGCTGTTTTTTCATCGATTATACGTCAAACGCGCAAGGGAAGTCAAATTCATTCGTGCCAATCGAGGGAATATCAGACTGTCAAAATGGCGTTTCGACTAGAAGAAGGTCGCTTGCAGAACAGCCTGTTACATCAAGTTTGGCGGCGTGTACGGCAAACTTGCATGTTCACAAAGAAAACGCTTGCGTTTTCGACTGAACATGAATTCCTGCCCGTCAGATTTGCGCCCGGAAATTCTTCGGAATTTCAGCAAATCGCAATCCTCCTCCTTCTCGTTAAAAACCGTGAGGTTTTTGACGACTTGAAATTCATTCGTACCAATCGAGGGTATGTTCGGCGTATTCGTCGATGTGAAAGAGCATGTCGGTGACAAAGCCCTCCCAGTCGCCGCCGGTCGCGTCGTCCATCGCCTGCACGAGGTCGCGCTCCGCGACGAAGGTGCGGTTTTGGTAGTCCGCGTAGTAGCGCGCCAGCGAGGCAAGGAAGGCTTCCCTGCCCATCGCCACGCGCGTTTCGTGCATCACCGCCGCGCCGCGGTCGCGCACCACCAGATCAAACTGCGCCTGCGAGAACGCCGCTGCGCTCGCCGTGATGAACTGATCGCCCGGCACGGTCACCTGCAGCGCGTCCGCCACGCGCCCATTCAGCGCGCGCACGAACGCGTCGTAGCCCTCCTGCTCCTCGAGGGCGAGGTACGCGGTGTATTCGCAAACGCTCACCGCCATCCACGCGTCCGCGAGCGGGTCGGCGTGCACCGCGAGCGCGAAATACTGCTCGGCGAGCGCGTAGCGCAACTGGTAGGCGAGCTGGTCGCGGTTTGTATATTCAAACAGCTCCGCGTTCAGCCAGATCGCGCCCGAAAACGCTATGCGGTCGAGCGCGTAATCGGACGCGGCGATGGCGATTTGCGCGACCGGGAACGCGCCGAACCAAGATTCATACAGTTCGATGGTTTCAAGCGCGGTGTCGAGCGCGCGCCGCGCGCCGAGCCGGCTGCCCGTGTAGACGGTGACCGCGACGCCGGAGGGCGTTTGATCCGTGTGCGCGCGCCACGCCCTGCCGGCGGAGATCGAAAATTCGCGGATGCCGCGGGCGGTCACGCGCCAAGTGGTTTGATCGTCCGCGGTTTCCATCGCCTCCGCCGCGCCGGTCGCGGCGATTTGGTACTCGCGCGGCAGCGTGATGATGACATCGTAATCGGCAGGCGCGGCGTAGATGTAGCGCGCGTGCTGCACGGGGCGGTTCGTGATCCATTCGCCGCCCTGGTACAGGCACGCCAAGGGGTAAAAGCCGCTCAGCCGCCAATCGACCGCGCCCGCGCCGAAAAAGCCCGCGTTTTGGGTCAGCAGCGCGGCGTATTCCAATTCGATCTCGCAGCCTTCGCCCGGCGCGAGTTCGCAGGGCACGCGCAGAAACAACTCGTTTTCATCCAGAAAGCCAAACTCCACCGCCTCGCCGTTGACCTTCACGGATGTGAACGCCAGCCCGCCGGGCAAGTAGCCGTAGGGCAGCGCGGCGTCGGTTTCATACTGGATGGCGCTTTGCCTGCGGAACTGGTTTGCGTAGACGGCGAACACCACGCGGTCGAGCGCGTCGCCCGTGTCGTTGAAATAGGACAGGCGCTGCGAAATCAGCAGCGCCTGTTCGTCCTCGCGGAGGGTGATGTCCATGGTATATACGTTTTGATCCCCCGCCTCCGCGCGCACGGAGGACGCCACCACGGAGATGATCATCGTCAATAGCAGCATGGCGACGAGTATGATCGCGACCATGCGCACAGCCTTTTGTTTCATATTTTTACTCCACGCCCCTTGCGTCCGAAAGCGGCCAGAGGACAAAACGCACCTGCCCGAGGATCATATCCCCGGTGATGGGGCCCACATCGTCCGAGGGCGTTGCGTCGTTCCAGTTGCGCGAATCGCGCGAGTTGCCGCGGTTGTCGCCCACGACGAAGTATTCGTCGTCTTTCAAGGTATAGGTGTAGTCGTCGCCGAACGAGCGGGCAGCGAACTGCGCGTCGAGCGCGACGGTGTCGGTGGAATCGGCGTAGGTGACGTAGGTGACGCCGCTCTCGCGCCACACGGTGTCGCCGGGCGTTGCGACCACGCGCTTGACGAAGTAGGTTTTCGTCTTGATGCCCAGCAGATGGTCGGTGTAGCGTCCGGGATAGTTGCAGATGACGACCTCGCCGCGATCCGCGCCGGAGAACTTCGTATCGAACACGGTGACAAACAGCCGCTCATTATTCTGGAGCGTGGGCTGCATCGATGCGCCGTCCACGCGGATGATGGTAAACACGAACGAGCGCAGCACGAACACCACGAGCAGCGCGACCGCGAGCGATACGACCCACTCCCGGAT
>JBMNUA010000266.1:0-2584 GCA_050945995.1 Christensenellales bacterium | reverse complement strand
TGCCCGTCCCAATCGCGCACAATCGCGGGGATTTCGTCAAGCCCCGCCAGACGCGAGGCGCGGTAGCGCCGCTCGCCGGCGATGATCTCGTACCGCTCGCCCGCGGGCGCGACGATGATCGGCTGGAGCACGCCCACCGCCGCGATCGACTGCGCGAGCTCCTTGAGCGCGCCCTCGTCAAACGAGCGGCGCGGCTGGTTTTGGTTCGGATCGATCAGGCGGATCGGCAGGCGCATCACCTCGTCCACGCGCTTTGGTTGCGCGGATGCGACCACGTCCTCGCCCAGCAGCGCGCCCAGCCCCTTGCCGAGCCCGCGCTGCGCCTTTTTTGCTGCCATATTGCCCTCCATTCGCCGCCGTTATTGCGTGCGCCGGATCAGCTCGCGCGCCAAATCGCGGTACGCAACCGCGCCCGCGCACTTCGCGTCGTATTCGCCGATCGGCATCCCGTAGCTGGGCGCCTCGCTCAGCCGCACATTGCGCGGGATCAGCGTCTCAAACGCCTCCTCCGGAAAATGCGCGCGCACCTCGCGCACCACCTGCGCGCTCAGGTTCGTGCGCGCGTCGTACATCGTCAGCGCGATCCCCTCGACGGCAAGCTGCGGATTTAATTTTTTGCGCACCAATTTTACCGTGTTGATCAACTGCCCCACGCCCTCGAGCGCGTAGTATTCGCATTGGATCGGCACGAGCACGCCGTCCGCCGCCGTCAGCGCGTTGAGGGTGAGAAGCCCGAGCGACGGCGGGCAATCGATGAATATGTAATCGTACTCCGCGCGCAGCGCCTCGAGCGCGCGCTTGAGCCTGTCCTCGCGCCCCTCCTCCGCCACGAGCTCGACCTCCGCGCCCGCAAGCTCGATCCCCGCGCGCATGAGCATCAGCCCCGAAAAGCCCGTGTCAACGACGGCGGAGTCGGGCGCCGCGCCGTTGATCAGCACCTCGTACACCGTGTGTCCCTGCCTGTCCGCCATGCCGAGCCCGCTGGTCGCGTTGCCCTGCGGGTCGATGTCGATCAGCAGCGTGCGCTTGCCCTCTGCCGCGACGCAAGCGGATAAATTGACCGCCGTGGTCGTCTTGCCCACGCCGCCCTTTTGATTCGTAATGGCGATGATCCTGCCCAATGCCTTCACAGCCTCTTTCCCGGGGCGCATATGCCGCCCCATATCCCCTATATTCTAACAGCAATTTCGATCCCGCGCAATACGCTTGGCGGTCAATTGAATGAAATGGATGTTTCGCGCACAAATCCTGTTGATCCGCGGCGGCGCGCGCATTATAATGGTTGCGAATGATCGATCAATAAGGAGGGGTTTGTATGTTGAAGGGGATTCCCGCGATCCTCACGCCGGAGCTGCTTAAAATCCTGATGGAGATGGGACATGGCGACGAGATCGTAATCGGCGACGGCAATTTCCCGGCGGCGAGCTGCGCCGCGCGGTTGGTGCGGCTGGACGGGCACGGGGTCGTGCCGATTTTGGAGGCGATGCTCCGGTTTTTCCCGCTGGACAATTTTGTGGACGCGCCGGTTTCGCTGATGGCGGTTGCGGCGGGCGACGAATATGTGCCGGAGATCTGGAAGGAGTATAAGAAGGTCATACAAAAACACGAGGGCGCGCAGAAGATCGAGCAGGTGGAGCGGTTCGCATTTTACGAGCGCGCGCGCGGCGCCTACGCGATTGTCGCAACCGGAGAAACCGCGCTGTACGCAAACATCATATTGAAAAAAGGGGTGGTGAAGGGCGGCTGAGGAATTCTTCTATTATCGGTAGAATTTGCGCGCATCCGCGTTGACAACGGCGGTCTGTTCGCGTATGCTTACCATGGAAACGGCAGGGAAAGGGTGTGGGTTGTATGATCGTCTCCAACTATGAATATAGGCTGCGGGCGCGCGCGTCCCTCGGCGGGAGCATCTTCAGCGGCATGTGGCTCATGGCGGTGCTCGCTTATGCGATCATGGGGGCGGCAAGCAGCATCGTCGCGCCCTCGGTGATCGGGATATTTCTCATATATGGACCGCTGCAGGTCGGCATGAGCGCGATCTGCCTTGGCATCGCGCGCGGCAAGGGCGCGGTCGATCTCGCGGACTTACTCAAGGGCTTTTTGAACAACTATGTTGACAACCTGCTGCTCGGGGTCATCTCCATGGTCAAAATCTTTCTGTGGTCGCTGTTGTTTGTCATCCCCGGCATCGCGAAGGCGTACTCCTACGCGATGATCTATTACATCAAAAACGATCATCCGCAGTACAATCACGAGGCGTGCATGAAGGAGAGCGAGCGGATCATGAGCGGGCACAGGATGCGGCTGCTTTTGCTCGATTTGAGCTTCATCGGCTGGGCGATCGTGGGCGCGATGTGCTTTGGCATCGGCACGCTTTGGGTCGGCGCGTACATCGAAACGACGCGCGCGCAGTTCTACCTCACGATCCGGTGATTCAAAAAATTTCCCCCGCGCGTGCGGCAATGTCATTAAGCTAAGCGCACACCGAAAAGAGCAGTGCATCAAAAAAGATGCGCGGCTCTTTTTTTGTTGCGCAATAGCGAAAAAGCACTTGACAAAAGGATAAAAAAATGCGGCGAAGCCT
>JBMNUA010000265.1:0-2639 GCA_050945995.1 Christensenellales bacterium | reverse complement strand
GCGGACCCCAACTCGCCCGCCAACATGATGAACTCGGGCGCGATGAAGTGGATGTTCCCGCTGATGTCCCTGTACTTCTGCGCCAGCTACAACGCGGCGTTCGCCCTGTACTGGGCGACCGGCAACATCGTTACGCTCGCCGGGCAGCTCGCGATCAACAAGTATCTGGATCGCCAGGACGAAAAGAACGCGGCGATGCAGCAATCCAACGAGGAAGCGTAGACAAAGCAATAAGGAGGCGTCACGCCTTGAATTCAATAGAGAAAAGTGCAAAGACCGTCAAGGAGGCCATTCGGCTCGGTTTGGACGAGCTGCGGCTCGACTCGGCGGAAGTGGATATTGAGGTATTGGAAATCGGCAGCCCCGGCATTTTCGGGATGTTCGGAAAACCCGCGAAGGTGCGGCTCACGCGCAAGGACGCGGGCAACGATTTCAAGTTTGACATGTCCCAGATGACGCTCGACGCAACGCCCGGCGCATCCGGCGCGCGCAAATCGCGCGGACAGCGCGGCGGTAAACCCCGCGCGGCAGCGGCGCCCGCCGCCGCCGAGAAGACCGAAACGGTGGAGCAGCCCAAGCCCGAGCGCAAGTCCAAGCCCCGCCCGCGCAAGGAGACAAAGCCCGAGGGCGAGACGGCGATTTCGCCGATGTTCGAGGAAGAGCCGTTTGTGGCGACGCCGGTGGACGCGCTCACGGAATCCGCGGTGCTCGCGCGCAACTTCATATTGGAACTTACCGAGAAGATGGGCGCGCCGGTGGAGATGGAGATGATGGAATCCCCCGAGCAGCTTCGGGTGAAGATGTCGGGCGATCATATGAGCATGCTCATCGGTCGGCGCGGCGAGACGCTCGACAGCGTGCAGTATCTGAC
The DNA here is from genome assembly GCA_050945995.1 of Christensenellales bacterium. Classification (GTDB taxonomy): domain Bacteria; phylum Bacillota; class Clostridia; order Christensenellales; family Aristaeellaceae; genus RUG11247. The sequence goes on along the minus strand of JBMNUA010000265.1, from coordinate 1,768 downwards.
GAGCCTGTGCGTCAACCGCGGGCGCGAGCAGTACCTGCGCATATCGCTCGATACCGAGAACTACCGCGCCAAGCGGGAAGAAGCGCTGCGCAAGCTCGCCGCGCGCATGGCTTCGCGCGCGCGCAAGTCCGGCAAGCGCGTCGCGCTTGAGCCCATGAACCCGTATGAGCGGCGCATCCTGCACTCCGCGCTCCAGAACGACCCCGAGGTGACCACGCATTCCGAGGGGGAAGAGCCGTACCGCAGGGTGATCATCACGCTCAAGTAATACGAATCCTAACGCCATGAAATAGAAGCAGTCGCGAAGCCATGATACGCTCGCGGCTGTTTCTGATACCGAGGGGAGGTGCGCGCCGTGACGGAGGAATTGAAGCTGAAGATCGATATGCTGCCGGACTCGCCGGGCTGCTATCTGATGAAATCCAAGGGCGAGGTGATCTACGTCGGAAAAGCGGTGAACCTGAAAAACAGGGTTCGCCAGTATTTCCATCCGTCAAAGAACCACACGCCGAAGGTGACGGCGATGATGGAGCGGGTGGACGATTTTGACATCGTGCTCGTCGATGGGGAGCTTGAGGCGTTCATCCTTGAGTGCAATTTAATCAAGCTGCACATGCCCCGCTATAACATCCTTTTGAAGGACGACAAACACTACCCCTACATCCGCATCGACATGCGCCAGGATTTCCCGAAGGCGGATCTCGTTCGGCGCATGGCGAAGGACGGCGCGCGCTACTTCGGACCGTTTCAAGGCGCGACGGTGGTGCGCGAGGTGCTGGATGTGGCGCGGATGGTGTTCCCGATCCGCATTTGCAACCGCGTGATCCGCCCGGACAAGCCGACGCGCCCGTGCATACAGTACGAGATCGGGCAATGCCTTGCGCCGTGCGCGAACAAGGTGTCCGCCGAGGAGTACCGCGCGCTGATCGAGCGCGTCGCCGAATTCCTGTCGGGCAAGTACGCGCCGATCCTGCGCGAGTTGGAGGAGCGCATGAACGAGGCGGCGCAGGCGATGAACTACGAGCGCGCCGCGCTGTACCGCGACCGCATGCGCGCGGTCGAAGCGGTGATGCAAAAGCAGAAGGCGATTTCGACCGCGCAGGGCGATCAGGACATCATCGCCGCGGCGAGCTTCGGCGCGGACGCCGCGCTTCAGCTGATGATCGTGCGCTCCGGGCGGCTGATCGGCGCGGAGCATTTCGTGTTCGAGGGCGCGGGGGACGACGCGCCTTCGGAGGTGGTGACGCAGTTCATCCTCCAGTATTACGGCAGCGACAACATGCCGCCGCAGGAGCTGATCGTGAACAGCGAGCCGCCCGAAAAAGGGGTGCTGGAGGAGCTGCTCACGGAGCTGCACGGGCGCAGAGTGTACATCCTCACGCCGCGCCGGGGCGACAAGCTGCGGCTGATCAACATGGCGATGAAGAACTTGCGCGACGAGGCGATGAAGCGCGAAAAGCGGCTCTCGCGCTCGCACGAGCGCACGGTGGGCGCGATGGAGGAGCTCGCCAAGGCGCTCGGGCTCGACGCGCCGCCGCATCGGATCGAGGGTTACGATATTTCAAACACGCAGGGCGCGCTTTCGGTCGGCTCGATGGTGGTGATGATCGATGGCGTGTGCGCGAACAAGGAGTACCGCCAGTTTCGCATCAAGAGCGTGGAGGGCGCGAATGATTTTGCGTCGATGAAGGAGGTGCTCTCGCGCCGGCTCGCGCACGCGCATAAGGAGCGGGCGGAGCGCGAGGCGCAGGGGCTGCCCGTCGAGGGT
>JBMNUA010000264.1:0-2657 GCA_050945995.1 Christensenellales bacterium | reverse complement strand
ACGGTTGAAATGCGGCTTCATTGTGTTCCACCTCTTTTTGTCGGTACTTGCGCGTCGAATATGCGGTATTCGCATTCGATCCGCCCGTTGTAATATCTGCGTCGGCGCGTCGCGCGACTGCCGTACTCGCGCTCAAAGCCCATGTCCGCCGAAAATGCGCCCAGCGACCAGCCGGGATGGCGCGCTTGCAGCCGCCCGAGCTGCCGCGCGACGGCATGCGCCGCGCGTGTGTTGTCGAGCCGCTCGCCATACGGCGGGTTTGCGATGAACACGCCGGGCTCGCCCGCGCGGTTCACATCGCGCAAATCCTTCACGTCCAGTTCGATCCTGCCCGCGAGCCCCGCTTGGCGCACATGCCGCTGCGCAAGCTCAATCGCCTCCGGGTCGATGTCCGAACCGGCGACGTGAAGCGGGCGGTCGTAGCATTTATCATAATGCGATTTCGCCGCGCGGCGGATCTCCTCGAACGCCGCGGTGTCCGCGCCGTCCCAGGCTTCCATCGCAAATTTGCGCAAAAGCCCCGGCGCGCGCCCCAGCGCGATGAACGCCGCCTCGATGAGTATCGTGCCCGTGCCGCAGCAGGGGTCATACAAGGGCATCTTCGGTCGCCAGCCGCTTTGCAGTACAAGCGCGGCGGCGAGCGTCTCCCGCAGAGGCGCTTCGCCCGTCCAGGTGCGGTAGCCGCGCTTGGACAAAGGCTCGCCCGACGCATCGACGCAAACCGTCACCTCGTCGCTGCGGATGGAGACATCGATCTGATACATCGCCCCGGTCTCAGCAAACCAGTCCTCCTGATAGGCGTCCTTGAGCCGTTCGACCATGGCGCGCTTGGTGATCTTCTGCACATCCGACGGGCTCATGAGCTGGCTTTTCACGCACTTCGCGCGGATCGGGAAGCGCGCGTCCCGCGGCAGAAGCGCCGCCCAGTCGATCGCCTTGATCCCCTGAAACAGCTCCTCATAGCTCCGCGCTGGAAACCGCCCCATCACGCGCAGGATGCGGTCCGCCGTCCTGAGCCATAAGTTCGCCTTGAACGCGTCCTGCTGACTGCCCTCAAACTCTGCCCCGCCCGACTCCATGACGCGAACCTCCGCCATGCCCAGGTGTTTCAAATCGCGGCTCGTCATGCCCTCAAGCCCGAACGCCGCGGATGCGATCCATTTCAATCGCTCATTCCTCCGTCTTTTCCATAAAACTGCGCAGCGTTTGAAGCGCCCTGCGCTCTGCGCGCGAAACCGACATCTGCGAGATGCCGAGCCGCCCCGCGACATCGCGCTGACTCAGCCCATCGTAGAATCGATAGCGTATGATCTCCCGTTGTTGGTCGGTCAATGTCTCCATCGCGCGCGACAGCATGTCCGCGCGCTCAAAATCCGTAAATCCGCGCTCCTCAAAGCCCAGATACGCGCTCAGCGGCGTATCGCTCTCGTCGGCGTCGGATGTGGAATCCAGCGACGCCGGGCGCGTCGCCCCGCGCAAATCCATGCCCTCGAGCACGGTTTCGACCGATACCCCCATCCGCTCGGCGAGCTCGTCGGGCGTCGGCTGGCGAAACAGTTCCTGTGACAATTCCGCGATGGCGTTCTCGATCGCGCGGATCAGCTCGCTCGAGTTGCGCGGCAGGCGGATCACCCGCGCGCGGTCGCGAAAATAATTTTTAACCTCGCCGATCATGGTGGGCGTTGCGAAGGTCGCAAATTTCACACCCCGATCGGGATCATATCGACCCACCGCCTTGAACAGCGCAAGCGACGCGACTTGATAGAGATCGTCGTAATCGACCCCGCGCCCCGAAAAGCGCGCGGCGACCATCGCGGCGATATTCAAGTGCATCTCCACGATCCGCTCCCGCAGCGCGGGATCGCCCGTCAACGCAAATTCGCTCAAAAGCGGCTCGGCGTCGGACGCAGTGCGTCGCGCAGTTTCACACATGTATCCTCCCTCAGCGCGGCAGCGCCTTTGTCAGCCTTATGTAACGGATGATGCCGTTTGCGGTGGAAACCTCCGCGGTGTCCACGAGCGAATCGAGGATGCATGTGGCGACCTCGAGCTCCGTCTCGTCGATCGGCAGCCCCGTTTGGCATCCATCTGCGCATTCGCAGGTGAACACCATCGCCTTGTCCCCGATTGAGAACTGAAGTGCGATGCGTCCCGGCGGCGCAATCTGCGCCATCATCAGACCCAACGCCTCCTCAACGGCCATTTTCAGATCCTCGAGCGCATCCACCGTCAGCCCCGACCGCGCAAGCACGCCCGAAGCCGTCAACCGCGCGACCAGCATCATATCCTTTTCCGCCGGCAGCGACATCTCGATGAACCGCTCAACATCCGTATCGCGCATCAAATCATCCTTCCACCCATACATCCATGCCCTATTATAAAGGATAATGCGCGTTCGGGCAAGTCCATCTGCGAAAAAACAGGGAGGAGCGCGGCGCGCTCCCCCCATAAACCGTCAAAAGACCAAGGTTTTTATCATTCGGGCTGCAAAAGCCCGTATGTCCCGTCGTAGCGTTTGTACAATACGCACATGCTGTCCGACTCCTCGTTGAGGAAGAGATAGAAGGCGTGATCGAGCAGCTCCATCTGCGCGATCGCGTCGTCCACGCGCATGGGCTTGACCGGGAAGCGCTTGAGCCGAACGATGTTGTAGTCAG
>JBMNUA010000263.1:0-2680 GCA_050945995.1 Christensenellales bacterium | reverse complement strand
GCATAAAATCGTCGGCGCGATTTAATTAGGCAACAATCAACGGCGGGCGTTCCGATAACGGAGCGTCCGTTTTTCTCGCCAGACGCATACAAACTGGAATAAATTCATAATATATGTTATAATAAACATATACCCTTTCGCATTGCGCCAATCACATGCACGAAACAGCAGTTTTCCGAACGAAACCATCCCGCCAAAACAGGCGTTTTTCGCCGTTTTGCCGACGGGCTTTGATGAACTTATTCATTTTTAGAGAGGATGATACGATGCGGATATCCATACTCGGTGCTGGGCACGCGGGCACGGCGGTCGCGGCGGATTTGAGCCTGCGCGGGCACGACGTGACCTTGATTAAAACCAGCCGATCCATCAACGACAACCACTTCGAGCATTTGATCATGAGCGGCGGCGCGGTGCGGCTGACCGAGCGGGGGGAGACGCGGCTTGCGTTCATCGGGCATGTCACGCGCGATCTATCCTACATTGCAAAAAGTGAGCTTGTCATCCTATACACGCAGTCAAACTACCACGAGCCGTTGATCCGGCGGATGCGCCCGCATTTGAAGAGCGGGCAGATCCTCCTCATCAACCCCGGCTATCTCTCAACAGCGTATGTGCTCAAGCATTGCCCGGGCATCGATTTGACGATTGTCGAGGCGCAGAGCTCGTTTCTCGATTGCCGGATCACATCCCCCGGCGCGGTGCGCATCAGCTTTCGCAATGTGCAAAACCCGCTGGGCGTGTACCCTGCGCACAAAAAGGCGGCGTGCGAGCGCGCGCTCTCCGCGCTGGGCTATCCCTTCACCTATGTCTCAAACGTCGCGGAAGCAGCGCTGCACAACCCGAATTTGATCGTGCACACCGTCGGCGCGATCATGAGCATCCCGCGCGTGGAGCGCACCAAGGGCGAGTATTACATGTACCGCGAGGTGTTTACGCCGAGCGTGTGGCGGATCTTGGAGGCGCTCGACGGCGAGAAGATGGACGTGATGGAGAAGATGGGGCTCAAGCGCGTGCCCTATGTCGAGGCGTGCAAGTTCCGCAACGATCCAAGCAACGCGCGCGATGCGAAAACCGTGTTCTTTGATTACGCGAACATGCCGAATCCGCTGAAAGGCCCACTCCGCGTGGATTCCCGGTTCATCTCGGAGGATGTGCCGCAGGGGCTCGTGCTGCTCGAGGGGCTGGGCGGCGCGCTCGGCGTGAAAACGCCCATGTGCACATCCCTCATCGACATCGCAACCGCCGCGCTGGGGCGCGATCTGCGCGCCGAGGGGCGCACCCTCGAGCGGCTGGGGCGGGACACCGTGCGGCGCATATTGCGTGATGGAGGCGACGTGGATGCGCGGGGCGCTTAATCGGGCGGGTGGTTGGGAGCGGTTCTGCCGCGGGCTGTATCAGTCGGTCGATCTGCGCGCCGAGGCGCGCAGGGCGCGCGCGGGCTGCCGTAGTCAGCTCGCGAACGTGGGCGGAGGCATGCAGGGCGACCGCCGCGCCTACCGCGCGCAGGTGCTGCCCTTCTGGGCGCGCTACGGCATGCGACCGCGCAAGATGTGGTACGATTTGTACTGCTACAAAAACGGAGGGTACGACGCGCGCTACATCCCCGAGGATTTGTATTGGCGGCGCATCTATCCCGCGTGCAACCGCCCCGCCTTTCGCCACGCGTACACCGACAAATGCTTCACCGGGCAGCTGTTTCCCCTCATCAAGCAGCCGCGCACCGTCGTGCGAAACAGCGGCGGCGTGCTGCGCGACGCATCCGGCGCGATTTTGACGCCCGCGCGGGCGGAGGCGCTGCTCGCGCGCGAGGAGCGGTTCGTCATCAAGCCCGCGATTTACAGCGGCGAGGGCGCGGACATCCACTTTCACGAAAAAAGCCGCGCGCGAGAGGGCGGGGTTCGCGATTTGATGCGCGCATACGGCGAGGACTACATCGTGCAGGAAATCGCGGCGCAGCACCCCGCGCTCGCGTCCATCCATCCGCAATCGTTAAACACCATCCGCGTGATCTCATTTTTGTTCCGCGGCGAGGTGCACATTTCTTCTGCCATTCTGCGCATGGGCGTGGGCGGCGCGCGGCTGGACAATGTGTCCGCCGGCGGGCTCGCCTGCCCGATCCTGCCGGACGGCGCGCTCGGCGCGCAGGCGATGGATCGGCACGCGCGCTGGGTTTCGCGCCATCCCGGCGGCGCGGTGTTTGCGGATTTGCGCGTGCCGCATTTTGACGCGGTGATCCGCGCGGTGCGCCGGGCGCACGGCGAGGTTGCGCATTTTCGCATCCTCGGCTGGGATTTTTCGATCGACGCGGACGGCGCGCCGGTTTTGATCGAGTACAACGGCGCGCCGGGGATGAATCAGGTGAGCTGCGGACCTTTGTTCGGCGCGCTCACCGAGCCGGCGCTCGACATGATATTATTGGGCGCGCCGGAGTTTCCATGAACCATTGCAAAACGAGAGAGGAGCATGTTATGCGAATATGTGTACTGGGCGCTGGGAACAGCGGCACGGCGGTCGCCGCGGAATTGAGCCTGCGGGGGCATGCGGTGACGCTAATCAAGACATCGCGCGCGATGCACGATGCGAACTTTGAGCATTTGACGGCGAGCGGGGGCGAGGTGACCTTGATCGAGAAGGGGAAGGAGACGCGCGCGCGGATCGCGCATGTCACGCGCGACAT
>JBMNUA010000262.1:0-2700 GCA_050945995.1 Christensenellales bacterium | reverse complement strand
TCGCTGTCCAGCCAATAATTGTTGGCGGCAGCCACCGTCTGGAAGTTGATGGCGATGACCTGCGAAACGGCGATCAGGCTGTCCGCGTTCGTGGAATACACCGGGCGCAGCAATTCGCGAATCTCCGCGGACGGCTGCGTATACAAAACACCCCGCTGGGAAAGGGTGATGGCCAGTTCAAACCCCTGCTGGGGCGTTTTTGTCCGTAGACTGTTCAACCAATGTTCCATGTGGTATCCCTGCCTTTCATCATACAGTATGCGCAGGAACACAAATGGTTCAAAACAGCGGCCAGCTCCCTACCGACACGAACATGACAACCGAAAACAAGAGGTATGCGGCGAAAGCGCCGAGCGTCCACTTTGCACCGACGCGGACGCGGTTTTTCAGTTCCCCCGCGCGCTCGATTTGATACCAGACGATCATGAACGTACTCAGCCATAGTACCACCATGAGAACCGCTCCGCCGATCGCCGCCATGCGCCAGTACCCAGAATACTGATTTGCCTCGAGCTCCATCCCGAGGATGATCTTCATCGCCACGCGCTCAATCATCTCGCGCCCCGCCATACCGGCAATCGCCGCGACCGCCGCATAAACAAACGTTATGAAGTAGGAAAAAGCATCCCCTTGGTTGATTGTTCGTTCATCAGCCGTTTGATATCATCATCCGTATTCCGACGCATCGTACCTCCTCCGATCCCTTTCCCATACGAATGGAACATATGAATTCGTATTATGCCTCTGTTCGGAAAAACGGCTGGTCGCGGTTGCCGTTGTACCACGAAAAGCTGGTCGGCGGGTTGCACATCTCGTTTGCAAAGGTCAAAAGACCAATCAGCGAAGGTCGCGCAGCCGAAGTAAATACCTCGATCGATTCATCATCCAACTCAAGCTGCTTGATCAATACAAGCTCGTATTCATCAAAGTGTTTTAATATCTCCCGCCCGCGCTCTGCGGGAATCGAGAGCTGCGCTTCGATCAGCTTGAGCGTAAAGGGGTTTTTGTCGCGCTTGTATAAAAATACGAGCAGATCATACACGTCTCGCTGCGAAAGGAACGCAAACAGCTTCGTATGCGCATCCGGATTCACGAGCCGCTTGCCCCAACCCTCCTCCGGTTCGGGCGATAGGAAAAAGTAGTGGCTCGCGCGGTCGAGCTTCATCAGCGTGATGCCGGTGTCGGTAAGCATCTGCGAATGCATTTCGTTCTCCCTGCTGATATAGCGCGATACCGCGTCCGCCGATTCGAGCGCGCGTTCCCCAAACATGCTGCGCTCGATCGCCCAGCAGAGCTCGAACGAGCGGCGCATCCGCTTCCCCTGCGCAAGCGCGGTGAGCTCGCTTGCGATCGCCTGCTCGACGTCCGCAAGCGACGCATCCATCCCAAACAGCGCGTCAATCGAGGTCTCCAGCGCCCTTGCGATCGCCGGCAACAGCGCCGTGTCCGGCAGCCCGCCGTTCTCCCACTTGCTCACCGCTTGCATCGATACGCCGCCCGCCGCGCCGAGCGCTTCCTGCGTAAGCCCCATCTTGCGCCGATGAAATGTAATGTTCTCTCCCAAGTTCGTCATCTGTTTGTCCCCCCTATTTGTTTTCCCGGAATCAACATAACAAAAGCCGCGGTTGAGCGCAATGGAGAGAAATTCGATGCATTCAACCCATCGATGATTTATTTTCCATACCTTTCAAAACTACAAACCGTGGTTGTGCACGGCTCAAAATGAAAACCCCCGCAGCGCAGGGGTTTTGTCGTCATCCATCAATCCAGTTGCCACAGCGCGCCCGCCGCGTCCGAGGGCATCCGCAGATCGCCCCGCGGCGAGAGCGCGACCGAGCCGACCTTCGGACCGTCCGGCATGCACGAACGCTTGAACTGCTGCTTGAAAAACCGATCCATGAACACATTCAGCCACTTGTCGATCTCATCCTCCGCATACCGCGCGCCGAACGCACAGCGCGCAAGCCGCGCGATCTTGCGCGCCCCCGCGCCGCGCCGGAGCATGTGATGCAAAAAGAAATCATGCAGTTCATACGGACCGACGAGCTCCTCCGTGCGCTGGGCGATCTCGCCGTCCACGGGCGGCAGAAGCTCCGGGCTCACGGGCGTATCGAGGATGTCGTACAGCGCCTGCGCAAATGCCGCGTCGCCCGCGCGCGCCGCCTCATGGCGCACGAGATGCCCGATCAGCGTCTTGGGCACGGACGCGTTGACCGCGTACATCGACATGTGGTCGCCGTTGTACGTCGCCCAGCCGAGCGCAAGCTCGCTCATATCCCCCGTCCCAATCGCAATGCCGCCGATCTTGTTCGCAACATCCATCAAAACCTGCGTGCGCTCGCGCGCCTGACTGTTCTCATACGTCACATCGTGCACCTCCGGGTCATGCCCGATGTCCCGAAAATGCTGCGCCACCGCCGCGTCGATCGGTATCTCGCGAAACGCTGCGCCGATCCCGCGCGCAATCGCCTCCGCATTCGCCCGCGTACGCGTTGTCGTGCCGAAGCACGGCATGGTGATCGCATGGATGCCGTCGCGCGCGAGCCCGCATCGGTCGAACGCGCGCGCAACCACGAGCAGCGCGAGCGTGCTGTCCAGCCCGCCGGATACCGCGAGCGCAGCCCGCCGGATGCCCGTGTGTTTGAGCCGCGTCGCCAGCCCCTGCGCCTGAATCGAAAGGATTTCCTCGCACCGCACCGC
>JBMNUA010000261.1:0-2721 GCA_050945995.1 Christensenellales bacterium | reverse complement strand
CTGGAACAGCACGACGACCACAACCCACAGGGTGCGGTTTCCAAACCGATAGTTCGGATGGCGCAGCACATGAACGAGGGCGAAGATCATCAGCGCAAACTGGATTGCGATCAAGGGGATCAAAAAAGGCAGCATCTCTTGAATGTTCGGCATTCTATCCCTCCAATTATTCAACTTTTACCGAAAACCCGTTCGGCAGCTTGCGGTACTTGCGGCTTTTGTTCTTCTCCATCTTCTTGAGAATCTCGCGTTCCAGATCGACGCCCGTGATCTCGGCAAGCCCCAACAGATACACCGCCACATCGGCGAGCTCCTCGGCGAACGCTTCCTTCGATTCCAATCCATATGCGCGAAACGCTTCGCCCAGCTCCGTCATAATGAGGCAAAATTCCGTGTCCACGCGTGTGACGTTGAAGCCGTGTGCGACCTTATTGTCATAGACCTGTTTTTGCAGCTCCTTCAATTCCACCATGTTCACAACCCCCGCATTCCTTCTCGCAGCCTGCGCACCTCGCGCCGCCACATTCGCCCGCGAGGTTGATCGCATCGCCCGCCACGCGCAGCGTGCGGCACGCGACCGCCCCGTCGTACCCCTCGTCGCCATGCGGCAAAAAGCCATACCTTGTATAGAAATCCACATTTTGGGGGAGCGCGCGCACGGTGACGGAGCCGGCGTTCATACTTTGCGCGCGGTACAACAGCATGCGCATCACAAAATCGCCGACGCCCCTGCCCCGCCACGCTAGTTTGACGCACAGCCTGCCGATGCACAGCCGGTCGCCGTCCACATACAGCCTGCCCGACGCGATCATCTCGCCGCCGTCCTCAAACGCGAGCGCGTAGACGCTCATATCATCGTGCGCGTCCCGCGCGCCCCACTCGGGGGCGATCCGCTCCCCCGAAAACACCGCGCGCCGCAGCGCGAGCACATCCGCAATATCATCGCGCGATGTCAAAAATTTTCCGCGTATCAATGTAAAACCCGCCTTCTTCCACACATTGCATACCAATTATAGCACAGCGTTGCGGCGGTTGACAACGACATGTAAATGCCGATATTTTATGATTGATTTCTCAACACAAGCGGGGTATAATATGGGCGGCGATTCAATATCGGTTTGAAAGGAGCGTGATCCAATGGAAAACGAACAGGATCTTGTCGTCTTTGAGGATGACGAGGGAAACGAGTTGACCATGGAAGTGCTCGATTATTTCTTCTATGAGGGACAGGAATTTGCGCTGCTCGCGGAGGTCGGCGAGGACGACGAGGCTTGCGGCGAGGAAACTTGCGGCGAGGACGGATGCGAAGGCTGCGAGCACCGCGATGTGTATGTGATGAAGGTCGTGCCCGTGGGCGAAGACGAGGAGGAGTTCATCCCCGTTGACGAGGCGCTTGCCGAGACGCTGCTTGGCGTTATCGAGAGCGGACTTTACGACGAGGAGGATGCCTTCGACGACGAAGACGACGAGGACGACGAGGACGAGGACGACGAGGACGAGGACGACGAAGAATAGGCTTGCCCGAATACCCTGCCGCCATGTTCATGGAACGTGGCGGTCTTTTTTTTGGCATCGATTTCAGGCGCGCGCGGGCGGATTTGGGCGGTTTTATCCCTCTTTTGTACAAGGTATCAAGATATCACCATCTCGACGGTCTTTATTTTTAACATGAAGCCATGTATAATATCACTATGATTGCACAAAGGACGTGTTTTTTTGCCTGATACGAATGTCAAGCTGCCGATGATCCCCCTGCGCGGCATCATCGCTTTTCCCACCACCGCCGTCACATTCGATGTGGGTCGCGACAAATCGATCGGCGCGATCGAGCGCGCCATGGAGGGCGACAAGCGCGTGTTTTCCGTCGCCCAACGCGACGCATCAAACGACAACCCCCATATGGCGGATGTGTACCAGGTGGGCACGGTCATATCGCTCAAGCAGTTGATGCGCCTGCCGGACGGCACGGTGCGCGTGTTTGCCGACGGCATTTGCCGCGCGCTTTTGACCGATATCATCGAAGGCGGCGAGGTGCAGATTGCGCAGGTATACCCCATCAGCGAGGAGGGGCAGACCGAGGGGCTGGAGCTGACCGCGTTTACGCGCGTGATCAAGCTGCGCGCGGGCAGGCTTGCGCGGCTGCGCGGCGCGGGGCACACCGAGCTTGCCTCCGCGATAACCGGCGAGCGCGACCCCGCCGCGCTGTGCGACATCGTCGCCGCGAATTTGATCAATGACATCGCCGACAAGCAATCGGTGCTGGAGTGCATAGAAATCCAGCTCCGGCTCGATACTGTGCTCAAGCTCATCACGCGGGAGCTGGAGCTTGCGAAGATTGAGGCGAAGATCGCCGCGCGGGTGCGCGAGACGATCGACAAATCCAACCACGATTACTACCTGCGCGAGCAGATCAGCGCCATCCAAGAGGAACTGGGCGAGAACGAGGACGAGGATGTCGCATCGCTCAAAAAAAGGCTCGCCGAATCCAAGATCGCGGGCGAGGCGCGCGACCGCGTGCAGCGCGAGATGACGCGGCTTGCGCGCATGTCAACGCACTCCCCCGAGAGCAGCGTCAGCATCAATTACATTGAATACATGCTCTCCCTCCCCTGGGACGTCAAAACGGAGAAGGAGATCAGCATCGCCCGCGCGCGGGATGTTTTGGAAGCGGATCACTACGGGATGCGCGATGTGAAGGATCGGCTGCTCGAGTATTTGGGC
>JBMNUA010000260.1:0-2726 GCA_050945995.1 Christensenellales bacterium | reverse complement strand
ATTTTAACGTGCCGCTGGATGCCGACATGAACATCACAGACGAGACGCGGATCAACGCCGCGCTCCCGACAATCAAATATCTGCTCGACAACGGCGCCGCCGTGATCCTCTGCTCGCACCTGGGTCGTCCGAAGGGCGAGTTCAACATGAAATTCTCGCTCGCGCCGGTCGCGAAGCGGCTCTCCGAGAAGCTCGGCTTCGAGGTCAAGCTCGCCAAAGACGTCATCGGCGCGGACGCCAAAGCCCTCGCCGCCGCCGTCGAGCCCGGCAAGGCGGTGCTGCTTGAGAACGTGCGCTTCCACGCCGAGGAGGAGAAAAACGACCCCGCCTTCGCCAAGGAGCTCGCGTCCATGGCGGACATCTACGTTTCCGACGCGTTCGGCACGGTGCACCGCGCGCATGCGTCCACCGCGGGCGTCGCGGCGTATCTGCCCGCGGTCGGCGGCTATTTGATCGGCAAAGAGCTCACCTTCCTCGGCAACTCCATCGAGGACCCCGCGCGCCCGTTCGTGGCGATCCTCGGCGGCGCAAAGGTCAAAGATAAGATCGGCGTCATCAACTCGCTGATCGAGAAGGTCGATACCCTCATCATCGGCGGCGGCATGGCGTACACCTTCGCCAAGGCGATGGGCGGCACAATCGGCGATTCGCTGCTCGATGAGGAGCGCGTCACGCTCGCCAAGGAGCTCATGCAGAAGGCGGAAGCCAAGGGCGTGAAGATGCTCCTGCCCGTCGATACCCTCTGCGGCAAGGAATTCGCAAACGACACCGAGACGCTTCTCTGCAAGACCACCGAGATCCCGGACGGCTGGCAGGGGCTCGACATCGGACCGGAGACCATCGAGATGTTCGCGGAAGCCATCAAAAGCGCGAAAACCGTCGTTTGGAACGGCCCGATGGGCGTGTTTGAAATGCCGACATTCGCAAAGGGCACGCTTGCGGTCGCAACCGCGATGGCGGAATCCGACGCCATCACCATCATCGGCGGTGGCGACAGCGCGGCAGCGGTCACCCAGATGGGGCTCGCGGACAAAATGAGCCACATTTCCACCGGCGGCGGCGCGTCGCTTGAGTTCCTCGAAGGCAAGATCTTGCCCGGTGTCGCGGCGTTGAACGATCGGTAAAACCGTTTCCAAGCCGCGGTACAATCGAAGTCCGCGGATACGGGGTTGCGTTCGGCGCAGCCCCTTTATACTGAATTGTTTTAGGAGGATAAACCCATGCGCAAGCCCATCATCGCCGGAAACTGGAAGATGAACAAAACCCCGGAGGAGGCAGCCCAGCTCGCGCGCGCGCTTTTGCCCCTCGTGAAGGACGCGGCATGCGATGTCGTCATCTGCACGCCCGCGGTCTGCTTTGCAGCGGTCGCCCCCGTCGTCGAGGGCTCGAATGTCAAGCTCGGCGCGCAGAATGTGCACTACGAAGCGTCCGGCGCGTACACCGGCGAGCTCTCCGCCGAGATGCTGAAGGCAGCAGGCTGCGAGTACGTCATCATCGGGCATTCGGAGCGCCGCCAGTTCTTCGGCGAGACCGATAAGACCGTGAACCTGCGCACCGCCGCCGCCGTGAAGGCGGGCTTGACGGCGATTGTCTGCGTGGGCGAATTGAAGGACGAGCGCGTTGACGGCTACACCGACATCATCGTGACGTACCAGACGCAGATGGCGCTCAAAGGGCTGACCGCGGAGGAGCTCGATCAGGTGGTCATCGCCTATGAACCCGTCTGGGCGATCGGCACGGGGCTGACGGCCACCGACGAGCAGGCGAACGAGACGATCGGCGTGGTGCGCAAGGCGGTCGCCGCCATGTACGGCGACGCGGTCGCACAGAAGATGCGCATCCAGTACGGCGGCTCGATGAAGGGCTCGAACGTCAAGGGGCTCATGGCGCAACCGGAGATCGACGGCGGGTTGATCGGCGGCGCGTCGCTCAAAGCGGAGGACTTTGCGCAGGTGGTGAACTTCTGATGGCTGTCACCGCGTTATTGATCCTAGACGGCTTCGGCATCGGCACGGACGACCCCAAGTGCAACGCGATCCGAGCGCAGGGTACGCCCAACATCGACCGGCTGCGCGCGCAGTATTCCGCCACGCAGATCGGCGCTTCCGGGCTCGATGTAGGGCTGCCGGACGGTCAGATGGGCAACTCCGAGGTGGGGCATACGAACATCGGCGCAGGGCGCGTGGTCTACCAGATGCTGGTGAAGATCTCCAAGGACATCCAAGACGGCGTGTTTTTTGAGAACAGAGCGCTGATCTCCGCCATGGAACACGCGCGCGAGAAGGGCACGGCGCTTCATTTGATCGGGCTCGTGTCCGACGGCGGGGTGCACTCGCATCAGGAGCATCTCTACGGACTTCTGGAGATGGCAAAACGCCATGGGCTTGAGAAAATCTATGTGCACGCGCTGCTCGACGGGCGCGACGTATCGCCGACCTCGGGCGCGGGCTTTGTGCAAGCGCTCGTCGAGAAGGCGGATGAGATCGGCGTGGGCAAGGTCGCGACCGTCATGGGGCGCTTCTATGCCATGGATCGCGATTTTGCTTGGGATCGCGTGGAGAAGGCGTATGCCGCGATGGTGTACGGCGAGGGCGCAAAGGCGTCCGATCCGGTTCGCGCCATCCGCGACTCCTATCAAAACGAAATCACCGACGAATTCATGCTGCCCACCATCTGCGACGAGAGCGGCATGATCCGCGCGGACGACGCCGTGATGTTCTTCAACT
>JBMNUA010000259.1:0-2742 GCA_050945995.1 Christensenellales bacterium | reverse complement strand
CATCACACACGTTCTTTCATCATCGTTTCCCTAACGGTATTCCAATTCTGCGGAAAGCACCTCGGCGTCCGTGCGCGAGGCGATAAAGCCCTCGATCCGCGCGGCGATCGCGTCGCCCTGCGCGCGGTCATGGGCGAGAAAGCATGCGGAAATCTCGATCAGCCGCATCTCATCCAGCGCGCCGGACTCGCAGCACGCCGCATTGAAGCGATTGCGCACGCCGGAGACGAGCGTTTTCACCTCGCTGCGCTTGTCCTTGAGCGAGTTGCACCAATCGGCGCGCAGCCGGACGGTGACAAGCGCGACGTGCATCACGCGTTCTCCTCCTCAAACATGTGCAAGAACTGCTCGCGGGTGATGAGCACATTGCGCGGCTTTGCGCCGTTTGCCTCGCTGACGATGCCGCGCAAAAACATGCCGTCGATCAGCTTGCCCGCGCGCGCATAGCCGATGCCCATGCGGCGCTGGAGCATCGAGATGGACGCCTGCCCCGCCTCGATCACGATCTCGATCGCCTCGGGCAGCCGCGGGTCATACTCCTCGTTGCGCTTGTCCTTCTCCGCGTCGGAGAGCACCGCCTTGTCGATGTGCTCGAGCACATCCTCGTCATAGGCGCTCTCGTGGCGGGTTTTGATGTAATCGACCACCGCGCGCACCTCCTCGTCAGACACCCACGCGCCCTGCACGCGCATGGGCTTTTGGATGCCGGAGGGGACAAACAGCATATCTCCATAGCCGAGCAGTTTTTCTGCGCCGCCGTGGTCGATGATGGTGCGGCTGTCAACCTGCGAGGCGACGAGGAAGGCGATGCGCGTGGGGATGTTCGCCTTGATCACGCCCGTGATGACGTTGACGGACGGGCGCTGGGTGGCGATGACCAAATGCATGCCCGCCGCGCGCGCCAATTGGGCGAGCCGGCAGATCGAGTCCTCCACCTCGCCGGGCGCAGCCATCATAAGGTCGGCAAGCTCGTCGATGATGATCACGATCTGCGGCATGATCTTCTCGCCGGGCTTCAACGCCTTGTTGTAGCCCTTCAAATCGCGCACGCCGCGCTCCGCGAACTTTTTATAGCGCATCTGCATCTCCGAAACCGCCCAATCCAGCGCGCTTGCCGCCTTCTTCGGGTCGGTGACGACGGGCGCGATGAGGTGCGGGATCGTGTTGTACGCCGAGAGCTCGACGACCTTGGGGTCGATGAGGATGAGCTTGACCTCGTCGGGCGACGCGCGGTAGAGGATCGATACGATGATGGCATTGATGCACACGGATTTACCAGAGCCGGTCTGCCCGGCGATCAGCACATGCGGCATCTTCGCGATGTCGGCGACGATGTAGCGACCGGAGTTGTCCTTGCCCAGCCCGACGGCGACGCGCGAGACGTGGCGGCAGGCGTCGGAGCTTTCGAGCACGGCGCGCAGCGGCACGGTCTCCACCTTGTCGTTGGGCACTTCCACGCCGACCGCCGCCTTTCCGGGGATGGGCGCTTCGATGCGTACGCGGATCGCCGCGAGGTTGAGCGCGATGTCGTCGGCGAGCGCGGTGATGCGGCTCACCTTCACGCCCGGCGCGGGTTGGAGCTCAAAGCGCGTGACCGCAGGCCCGTGCGCGATGCCGGTGAGCTTGGTCTGGATGCCGAAGGAGCGCAGCGTCTCCTCGAGGAGCTTTGCTTTTTTGAGATCCGCCTCGTCGTCCGCCGCCTTCTCGACGGGTGCGCCGGACGCGAGGATGTCGATCGGCGGATAGTGGTACTGCTCCTGCTCCGCCTCGTCCGCCGCGCCGCGTTTGAGCTTGGGCAGCGGCGCGGGCACGATGGGCGGATCGAAGGGCGCTTCCTGCTCTACGGGCTCGTATTCGTCCGGCTCGATGCGCAGATCTTCTACCGACACCTGGTTTTCCACCTTCGACGACTTGCGCGCGGACGGGCGCGGCTTCGTGCCGGGCAAATATTCGGGCTTGGGCTTTTCGGGCGCGGGCGGCGCGGCGACCGTTTGCGCCTCGGGCTGCGCCGCGCAATGCGCATCGTCATAGGGTTTCTCCGCACCGGGCGCGCCCAAGGGCATGCCCTCGATCTCCTCCTGATAAAGCCTGCGCCGGGCGCGCGGCGCGGCTGCGCGCTTCTGCGGCGGTTGCCCGCGCGGTGCGCGGTCGCGGAACGCGTCGTCGAGCAGGCTGTCCCCCGCGGGCTTGAACAGCTTGTCCCCGCGCCGCTCGAGCGTGCGCTGCTCCTGCGCGTGCGCGTGCTTGCGCGCAAAGGCGATGCCCTTGGCGAGGTTGCCCGTAACGGCGAGCAGGAATGTCGCGATCGCGAGCACCGCGATCAGCCCGCCCCACGCGCCGAGCGATGTGTACAAAGGCGCGCCGAGCAGCGCGCCGAGTGCGCCGCCGCCGCGGGCGTAGCGGTACGCCTTTGCGACGAAATCCGCCCAGCTCAAGATGCTGTTCTCCACATGCTTTAAGAAAAACAGCTCCACCGCGGTGTACAGGCACAGCAAAAGCGCGACGTTCGCCAATACGCGCCACGGGGAGATCGGCTTGCCCGCCGCGCCGCGCGCCGCGAGCACGCACAGCCACGCAAGCGTCGGGGGGAACAGCACAAACAGATGCCCGCCCAGCCCCTTCATCGAAGCGCGCATTGAGGAGAGCATCCCCTCCGCGGGCGCGAAAATCGCGACATATGCCGTGAGCAGCGCGAGCGCGCCGAGCAGGATCGCCGCCGCGACCGCCCAATTGCGGTGCGGG
>JBMNUA010000258.1:0-2745 GCA_050945995.1 Christensenellales bacterium | reverse complement strand
ACATCGATAAAAGTTTATCGAATGGGGCATGAAGGCATGTGAAATAAGCATTACCCAAACAGTCGAAAGTTCGATATAATATTATCGAACGGAGGGAGGACGCCGAAGATGTCAACCACACCCATTTCTACGCAGACGCTCAGGCGCCTGCCCATCTACCTTGGTCATCTGCGGGACTGGACGCACGCGCATGTATCCGCGACGGCGATCGCCGCGGCGCTCAACCTGAGCGAAATTCAGGTGCGCAAAGACTTGGCGTCGATCTCAAGCGGCGGCAAGCCTGGCGTCGGCTACGAGACGCGCCGGCTGATTCGCGACATCGAGCACTATCTGGGCTACGACAGCGTGGTGCAGGCGGTGCTGGTGGGCGCGGGCAACCTCGGCAAGGCGCTGCTCGGCTACGAGGGGTTTTCCAAATGCGGGCTTGAGATCATCGCCGCGTTTGATTTAGACCCCGCCGTCTACGGAAAGACCATCTGCGACAAGATCGTATACCCCATGGCGGCGCTCGGGGAGATTTGCCGCGCGGAGGGCGTGCGCCTGGGCATCATCACCGTGCCCGACCACGCGGCGCAGGAGGCGTGCAATCTGCTCGTTCGCTCGGGCGTGCGCGCGGTTTGGAACTACGCGCCGACGCACCTAGTCGTGCCGGAGGGCGTGGTGCTCCAAAACGAGAACCTCGTGGCGTCGCTCACGGTGCTCTCCCGGCGGCTGACCGAGCGCATGTCCGAAACAAACAGAAAATGACCGAATCGAAAGAAAGCAGGGAAAGATGTATGGCCAACAGGAAAATCACCGTCATCGGCGCCGGCAGCGTCGGCTCGACCACCGCGTTTGCGCTGGCTGTTCAAAACATCGCAAATGAGATCGTCCTGATCGACATCAACGAGGACAAGGCGCTGGGCGAGGCCATGGACATTCACCAGGGCACCCCCCTACTGAGCGAGCCTGTGAACGTGTACGCCGGCAACTACGACGCGGCGGAGGGTTCGAGCATCGTCGTCATCACATCGGGGCTGCCGCGAAAGCCGGGGCAGACGCGCATCGACCTTGCGCAGACGAACGTGGACATCATAAAAGAAATCGGGCCGAAGATCACGTCGATCTGCCCGGACGCGACCTACGTCATCGTCGCAAACCCCGTAGATATTTTGACCTACGTCTTTCACAAGGTGACCGACATCCCCGAGGAGCGCATCATCGGAACCGGCACGCTTCTCGACACCGCGCGGCTGCGCGCCCGGATTTCGGAGTACCTCTCGGTCTCCCAGAAAAACGTGCACGCCTATGTGTTCGGCGAGCACGGCGAGACGAGCTTTGTGCCGTGGTCGATCGCCGAGGTGTCCACCATCAAATTGACCGATTATAAGAGCCTGATCAAACTAAACGAGGGCGTGATGGTCGATTTGGATTATGAGGAGATCGACAACTACATGCGCTCCTCCGGCTCGAAGATCATCAAGCGCAAGGGCTTTACGAACTACGCCATCGCCATTTCCGTCTGCGGCATCTGCGAGTGCCTGTACGGCAGCGTGAACGCGGTCGCCACGGTTTCGACCCTGCTCAACGGCGAGTACGGCTTGTCGGACGTGTGCCTGTCTCTGCCGGTGATGCTCGGCGACGGGCGCGTGCAGGGGCGCATCCTCCCGAAGCTGACCGACGAGGAGATCGTGAAGCTGCGCTTGAGCGGGGACGCGCTCAAAAAGGTGATCGAGCAGATGGAGATTTGACGAAGGAGCGTGGATAACATGAATGTACGGTTGGAACGGGACTCGATGGGCGAGGTGCGCGTGCCCGCGGATAAGTATTGGGGCGCGCAGACGCAGCGCAGCAAAGAGAATTTCGCGATCGGCACGGAGATCATGCCGCGCGAGATCACGCGCGCCTTCGGCATATTGAAAAAGGCGGCGGCGATGGCGAACCGCGCCGTGCAGGGCGAGCGGATGGACGAAAAGCGCATGAACGCCATCGCGCAGGCGTGCGACGAGGTGATCTCCGGCGCGCTCGACACGCACTTCCCGCTCGTCGTCTGGCAGACGGGCAGCGGCACGCAGTCGAACATGAACGCCAACGAGGTCATCGCCCGCCGCGCAAACGAGATCCTCGGCGAGGAAATCTGCCACCCCAACGACCATGTGAACATGTCGCAGTCCTCGAACGACACCTTCCCCACCGCCATGCACATCGCGGCGGTATTGATGATCGAAGACGAGCTGCTCCCCGCGCTCGACGATTTGACCGCGACATTTGCGCGGCTCGAGCGCGAGAACGAGGGCATCGTGAAAACCGGGCGCACCCATTTGCAGGATGCGACGCCGATCCGCTTCTCGCAGGAGATTTCCGGCTGGCGCAACATGCTTGAAAAGTCGAAGGAGCAGATAATGCTTTCGCTGCCCGGGCTGCACGAGTTGGCGCTCGGCGGGACGGCGGTCGGCACGGGGCTGAACTGCCCGGCGGGCTTTGCGGAGGCGGTCGCCGCCGCGGTGACGGATTTGACGCAAAAGCCGTTTGTCACCGCTGCGAACAAGTTCCACGCGCTGACGGCGAAGGACGAGCTCGTGTTCGCGCACGGCGCGCTCAAGGGGCTGGCGGCGAATGTGATGAAGATTGCAAACGATGTGCGCTGGCTGGCGAGCGGCCCGCGCGACGGGCTGGGCGAGATCTTCATCCCCGAAAACGAGCCCGGCAGCTCCATCATGCCCGGCAAGGTCAACCCCACGCAGTGCGAGGCGATCACCATGGTCG
>JBMNUA010000257.1:0-2755 GCA_050945995.1 Christensenellales bacterium | reverse complement strand
GATCGCTCCGGCGCATACGCGACGCGGCATGTGGCGAAGAATCTCGTCGCCGCGGGGCTTGCGAAGAAGTGCGAGGTGGGCGTGGCGTATGCGATTGGCGTCGCCGAGCCTGTGAGCGTGTTTGTGAACAGCTTTGGCACGGGCGCGCTGCCGGACGATGCGCTTTCGCGGATTGTGCAACAGACGTTTGATCTGCGCCCGGCGGCGATCGTCGAACGGCTCGGACTCAAGCGCCCCATTTACGCGAAAATTGCGGCATATGGGCATTTTGGCAGAACCGATCTCGACCTCACATGGGAGCGGCTGGACATGGTGGATGCGCTGAAGGACGCCGCGGCGCGTTCGTAGCTATGCCTTCGGAAGGATTTGGTGTGCGGGCTTTCCCTTGACGGGACGAGCCCGCGGATGTATAATGTGACTACCAACGACAGGAGGTATTGCAATGGCACTTTTCTGCATGATACTCGGCGGTGCGGTGTTCGCATCGTTTTTGTTCGGGGGGTATGTGCTTGCCTCCTTGTTCATGTCGCAGAATTTCTGGAACATCCTCGGCGGCACCGCGCAGCTCAGCGTAAGCGACATGTTTCGTCTGCCGACGGCGCAGACCGCGGGCATGTTCATCACCTGGATCCTCTTTATGGGCTTTATTGGGCTGATGATCGGGATGGGGATTTTCATGAACGGCTTGAACTACAGAAAGCTCGAGCGCATCGAGCGGTCGCTGTATCGCATCGCGCGCAAGCAGACGCGGCGCGAGGAATAACCGCAATATCGGATGCCATATGCCGTGAAAATGGGTGTGGCGTCATGCTGGAATGGCGGAATCGGCAGACGCCACGGACTTAAAATCCGTTGACCATTGCGGTCGTGCGGGTTCAAATCCCGCTTCCAGCACCATTTTTTGGAGCATAGCTTTCGATGAGAGGGCTATGCTATTTTTGTATTAGCGGTGCATTGACACATGTTTATTATCAATCGATACGAGGAAGTGAGCGGGTTGAGTACCGATACGCAAGCGATGCGGTTTCAAACGCGCGAAGATTTTCGCGCATGGCTTGAGGAGAACGCGGGGACGAGCGAGGGCGTTTGGCTCTTGTTTGGGAAGACGAAGGCGGTCGCGACGCTGAAGGCGGCGGAAGCCTTGGAGGAAGCGCTATGCTTCGGGTGGATCGACGGTGTGATGAAACGCGTGGACGACGATACCTATATCAAGTATTTTGCGCAGCGGCGGGAGAAGAGCGTATGGTCGGACAAGAACAAGAAGCTGCTTGAGAAGCTGCGCGCGCAGGGCTTACTGACCGAGCGCGGCGAGCGCGCCGTGGCGATCGCAAAGGAGAACGGGATGTGGGATGCGCCAAAGAATGCGCCGATCACCGACGAGCAGATCGAGGAATTCGCGCAGAAATTGGTCGGCATATCCCCCGCCTGTGAGAATTTTCATGCCATGCCGCGATCCGTTCGCGCGACATACACGGGGCGATGTTTATCGTTCAAGACAGAGGATGGGCGCGCGCGGGATTTTGAGCGGATTGTAGATCGTTTGAACAAGAACCTCAAGCCGATGTAGGACAAAAGGCGATATCCGCAATGGAGCGCAAAAGGTGGCATCCGCCATAGAAAGCGGATGCCGACCGATCACTGGATGAGGGGCTTTGCCTTCGCGCCGCTCCTCGCCTTATCCTGCGCTTCCGGGTCGCTGGGTTCGCCGTCGGGCTGGGTGTGCAGTTTCGGATTGACCTCCGCCCGCGCCTTCTTCGACTTGCGCTTTGAATTGTTCTTCGCCAACTCGGTCACCTCCATACATGATTTACCAACCATGCCATAGTATGGACAGGTGCGCGCGCCGGCATACGCGCGGGTGGAAAAACCACGGCTCGAACGAACCGTGGTTTTTTGTTGGATTACGCCTTAATCACCCATGGACGGCGTGATATCGATGATGGGGTACGCGTCCGTCCCCAACTGCACCTGCGGCACTTCACCCGTCCAGCGTTCGATCTTCCAATATTCCAGAAGATCGGTTGTCAGGCTGCCTGCAATCAGCTCGTTCGCCTCCGCCTCTGCCGCCGCCTGCACCGTGAGCGCATACGCCTCGGCATCCGCCTTGGTGCGCGCGGCGCTGGCTTCCGCCTCCGCGGAGATGCGCCTGCGCTCCGCGTCCGCCTTCTCAATGGAGATCTGCTGCGCCTGCTCCGTCTCGACCTTCAATTTCGTCTGCTCGGCGACCTGCTTTGCCTCGACGGCGTCGGTGAACGCGTCGGAGAAATCGATGTCCTCGATGGAGATCGACACCACGTTGATGCCGTAGGCGCTGAGCTCATTTGCGAGCGCGGCGCGGATGGAGGTGGACAGATTGCTGCGGTTTGCGACCAAATCCTCCGCGGAATAGAGCGAGAACACGGACTTGGTGTGCTCAAACAGCCGCGGCGTGATGAGCGTGGAGGAGTACGCCGTTCCGACCTCCTTATAGAGCGTCATCGCGGTCTGTTTGTTGATGTTATAGTTGATCGAGCCGACGATCTGCACCTGCTGGATGTCGGAGGAGAACGCCTGCGTCGAGAAGGTCTCGCGCTGTTCGCGGTTGTCCATCATGATCACCTTTTGAACCGGCGATTTGATGTGAAAGCCCGCCTCGAGCGTACCGTCTTCGACCTTGCCGAAGGTCGTCACGATGCCGGTATAGCCGGTCGGCACGCGTGCGGTACAGAATGTGAACGCGAGAACGACGAGGATGGCGACTGCGGGTAAAATGAAT
>JBMNUA010000256.1:0-2799 GCA_050945995.1 Christensenellales bacterium | reverse complement strand
GCCCGACGAGCCGTTGACCAGAAGGTTCGGGAACCGGCTGGGCATCACGACGGGCTGCATGAGCGATTCGTCAAAGTTGGGGTAGAAATCGACCGTCTCTTTGTCGAGGTCGCGCACCATCTCCATCGAGAGCCGGGAGAGCCGCGCCTCGGTATAGCGCATGGCGGCGGCGCCGTCGCCGTCCACCGAGCCGAAGTTGCCCTGCCCCTCCACGAGCAGCCCGCGCGTGGTGAAGTCCTGCGCGAGGCGCACCATGGCGTCGTACACCGCGGTGTCGCCATGGGGGTGGTATTTACCGAGCACATCACCGACGATGCGCGCGGACTTGCGATACGGCTTGTCGGGCGTCATGCCCAGCTCCATCATGGAGTAGAGGATGCGCCGGTGCACGGGCTTGAGCCCGTCGCGCACATCCGGCAGCGCGCGGGAGACGATGACCGCCATCGCGTAGGAGATAAAGGATGTTTTGAGCTCGACCTCGATGTCGCGCGGTTTGAGTTTTCCGATGTTTGCGTCTATGTCAGCCAAGGGTGACAACGCCCCTCTCTATCTTGTGATGATTTATACATCCAGTTCCAATACGAGTTTTGCGTTCTCCTCGATGAACTCGCGCCGCGGTTCGACCTGATCGCCCATGAGGATGGTCAGCATCTCGTCGGCGGCGATCGCGTCTTTGATCTCCACGCGGTACATGGTGCGCGTTTCGGGGTTCATGGTGGTGTCCCAAAGCTGCTCCGCGCTCATCTCGCCAAGCCCCTTGTAGCGCTGGATTTCGGGCTTTGCGTCGCGCCCCAACTCGATCAGGTGCGCCTGCAGCCCCTCGTCGTCGTAGAAATAGCGGGACTGCTTGCCGCGGGTGACCTTGTAAAGCGGCGGCTGCGCGATGTAGACGTACCCTTCCTCGATGAGTCTGGGCATGTGCCGGTAGAAGAAGGTGAGAAGTAGGATGCGTATGTGGCTGCCGTCAACGTCCGCGTCGGTCATGCACACGATGCGGTGGTAGCGCAGCTTCTCGGGGTCGAATTCGTCGCCGAAGCCCGCGCCGAAGGCGGTGATCATCGCCTTGATCTCGGCGTTTGCGAGCACGCGGTCGAGCCGCGTTTTTTCGACGTTCAGGATTTTGCCGCGCAATGGCAGGATCGCCTGAAAGTGCCGATCGCGCCCGGTTTTCGCGCTGCCGCCCGCGGAGTCGCCCTCGACGATGAACAGCTCGCACTTGCTCGGGTCGCGCTCGGAGCAGTCGGCGAGTTTGCCGGGCAGCGCGGCGGATTCGAGCGCGGTTTTGCGGCGGGTGAGGTCGCGCGCCTTGCGCGCCGCCTCGCGCGCACGCGCCGCGGAGAGGCATTTGTCCATGATCGCGCGCGCGGTGGACGGGTGCTCCTCAAAGTGGACGGCGAGCTTTTCGGCGACGAGGGAATCGACCAAGGTGCGCATCTCGGAGTTGCCGAGCTTGGATTTGGTCTGCCCCTCGAACTGCGGCTCGACGAGCTTGACGGACACGATCGCCGTCAGCCCCTCGCGCACGTCCTCGCCGGTGAGGTTGGTATCGCTGTCTTTT
The DNA here is from genome assembly GCA_050945995.1 of Christensenellales bacterium. Lineage (GTDB taxonomy): Bacteria > Bacillota > Clostridia > Christensenellales > Aristaeellaceae > RUG11247. Next base: position 1,241 of record JBMNUA010000256.1, on the reverse strand, counting down.
AATATTTTCGCCTTGCGCCCGTAGTCGTTGACCACGCGCGTGAGCGCCGAGCGGAAGCCCGCCAGATGCGTGCCGCCCTCGGGCGTGAGGATGTTGTTGGCAAACGCGTAGACATTTTCGTTGTAGCCGGCATTCCATTGCAGCGCGACCTCGACGGTGGAGGTGCCGCGCGCGCCCTCGACATAGATGGGGTCGGGAAACAGCGGCTCTTTGTTGCGGTTCAAATGCTCGACAAAGGAGACGATGCCGCCCTCGTAGTGGTAGGATTTGACAAGGTGCGGCTCGACACGCTCGTCGGTGAGCGTGATGCGGATGCCCTTGTTCAAAAACGCCATTTCGCGAAAGCGGGTGCGCAGCGTATCAAAATCAAAATGCCCGGTTTCAAAGATGCCGGACTCGGGGGTTTCGCCGGTCAATAGATCGGGCAAAAAGCGAAGGGTCGAGCCGGTGCGCTCAGTTTCGCCGATTACGCGCAGATCGTACATAATTTTGCCGCGCGTATACTCCTGCTCGTGGATTTTGCCGTCCTGATAGACGGTGACCTTCATGTGCTTGGACAGCGCGTTGACGACCGATGCGCCCACGCCGTGCAGCCCGCCGGAGACTTTATAGCCGCTGCCGCCGAATTTTCCGCCGGCGTGCAGCATGGTGAGGCAGACCTCGACCGCGGGGCGGTTGATTTTTTGGTGCACGCCCACGGGGAAGCCGCGCCCGTTGTCGGCGACTTGGACAGAGCCGTCGGCGAACAACGTGATATCGATGGTATCGCAAAAGCCGGCGAGCGCTTCGTCCACCGCGTTGTCAACCAGCTCGTACACGAGATGGTGAAGCCCGCGCTCGTCGGTCGAGCCAATGTACATGCCGGGGCGGCGGCGCACGGCCTCCAAGCCCTCAAGGACTTGTATCTGGCTCTCATCATATGCAAACTCTAATGACATTTCAGCACTCCTCGAGAAAATATTCCTTCTATATTATTATAGCACTTTTCTGCACATTTATAAAGAGGTTTTTTGAAGTTTAACAGGGTATGCCATATTGCTTTTTTGCGCAAAATAAAAGCGCCGCGAGCGACCGTATCGGTCGCCCGCGGCGATACAATTTTTCCGCTATTTTCGGTTTCGTTTGCCGACCGAGCCGCCGGTGAGCTCGCTCGCCGAGCGCTTGAATTTATCCCACATGCCCCTGCCGCTGCCGGTGGACACAAACGCGTAGACTAGCGCCGCGACGACCGCGATCCCCAC
>JBMNUA010000255.1:0-2846 GCA_050945995.1 Christensenellales bacterium | reverse complement strand
CGCATGACGGGCACGTTTCTCCATTTGGGGGTGTGGGATCGCATCTCGGAATGGATGGGCGTTGAAAACTGCTACATCAATCTGATCGACCGACCGGAGCTGATGCACGCGATCATCTCGCGCCTAACCGACGGTTTGATCTATCACATCGGACAGATGAACGCGCTCGGGCTGTTCGACGTGCACACGAACATCATGCACTGCTCGCACACCTTCTCCTCCTTTTTACCGGACGGCGAATTCGTAATATCGCCCACCTCGTATGACGCGTGGGGGATGGGGCTCGCGCAGTTGTTCACATCGGTTTCGCCGGATGTGACCAAGGAATTTGAAGCAGATTATATGAAGCGCGTGTTCCCGCTGTTCGGCGCGATCTATTATGGATGCTGCGAGCGGCTGGATGATCGGCTCGACATCATCACATCGATGCCGAACATCCGCAAAATCTCCTGCTCCCCGTGGAGCGACCGAGAACGCTTTGCGGCGAATTTACCCAAGGGATATATCATGAGCAACAAGCCAAACCCTGCGCTGCTTGCGACAGACGCACTCAACGAGGACGCCGTGCGCAAAGACCTGCGCCGCACCATCGCTGCCGCAAACGCGCACGATGTGCCGGTAGAGATGATTCTGAAGGATGTTTCTACGGTGCGCTACGACCCGCGCCGCTTGTGGCGCTGGGCGCAGATCGCACGGGAGGAGACGCTTGCCGCCGCGCACTGAACCGATTTGACGAATAGCCAGATATGGAGGGGATCATATGCGCTATCAACCGCTCGGAAACACCGGCATCGAGGTGTCGTCTGTTGTGTACGGCGGCATCATCAACATGGACGAAACGCAGCAGCAGGCAGACCGCTTTGTTTCTCAGGCGATCGAGGCAGGCGTGAACTATTTCGATGTCGCGCCCACCTACGGCGACGCGGAGGAGAAATTGGGGCCGGCGCTTGCGCCCTATCGCAAGGATGTATTTCTCGCCTGCAAGACGGAGCAGCGCAACGCGCAGCACGCGCGCACGCATTTGGAAACATCGCTGCGCAAGCTCAAGACCGATTATTTTGATGTCTACCAGCTGCACGCCTTGACGACCGATGAGGACATTGACCTCGCATTTGGATCGGGCGGTGTGATGGAAACCGTGCTGAAAGCGAAGCGCGACGGGACCATCCGAAACATCGGCTTTTCCGCACACAGCGAGGACGTCGCGCTGCGCGCGCTCGAGATGCACGATTTCGACACGGTGCTGTTTCCGATGAACTGGGCGCTGGGCATCAACCGCGGCTGGGGGGATCGGATTTCAGAAGTGATCCGGGAGAAGGGCATCGGGCTATTGGGCATGAAGGCATTGGTGCGCCGCAAATGGCGCGAGGGCGAGGAGCGCCGCTATCCCAAGTCCTGGTGCCAGCCCATTTGGGGCGACGAAGCGCTGGGCGTTGCCGCGATGAAATACGCGGTGGCGAAGGGCGCGCATACGCTCGTTCCGCCGGGCAACATCGAACACTTCCAATTCATGGTGGATCACGCGAATCATGTGTTTTCCGAGCCCATGACCGACGCGGAGTGGGCGATGCTGCGCCGCGAGGCGAAAGCGGCGGAAAATGAGATGATATTCTGATCCGCGGGGCGCACGGTCGCGGGAAGAAGCGGCGCGCGCCCTTTGTTTACAGCGGCAGGGCTACCGAATTCGCGCCTTCGGTCCTGTTTCCGGCGCGAGGGCGGCGAACAGAATGGACAGCAAAAACAGCGGAACAAACGAGAGCATGGCATGCGCCTCGCCGACCAGTTTCGTGGCAAACTGGAGTAGCGGCGAAGCGATGAATGTGCCCATAAACCCAACGCCGTAGGTCATCGCGCTCGCGCTCGAAACAAACGATGGGGTTGAGCCCTTGAGCTCGGTGTTGATCGTCTGCGTGGCGGGGGTTCGGAAGTTGTTGGCAAACGCATACAGGAACAAAAACAGGGCGATCAGCCAGCGCTCCTTGGTGAGGATCGCCGCGGCGATGCTGATCGAGCTTGCCGATAAAAAGGGCAGTATCACGATTTTGCGCCTGCCGAGCGCGGTCGTGGCGATGCCGCCGAGGAATGTGCCGATTGCGCCGATGCCGGTGGTGATGCCAAAGATAGCGGACGCGTCGATGTCCGAATAGGCGCGCACGTTTTGCAAAAACTGAGGCAAATACGTCGATAAGCCGTTCGCGCCGATCATGGCGAGCCCCGAAAATAGGCAGACCATCCACACATCCCGACGGGTGAGGACTTCCCGCATGTCGGAAAACGCGCCCCGGCTGCGCCCTGCCAACGCCTCTTGATTTTGAATGTGCGCGTTCAGCGCGTCGTTGTCGCGCGCGAAGATGATCCAGGCAAGCGCCGTCAATGTCAATATGCCGCCCAGCAGCAATAGTACGAGCCGCCAAGACGCGCCAAAGGCGTGGTAGAGCGGCACGGTGCAGGTGTAGACAAGCGTCGTCACGCCCACGATGCCCAGCCCGTTGATGGTGACGATCATCGACCGCTCCCGCTGCGGAAACCATGCGGCGATCACCGCGTGGGTGCAAGAGCCGCTCAGACCGTGACCGATGCCCGTCATCACCCGCGCGGCGATCAGAAATGGGAAATTGGGAGCAAAAAAGCAGGCGAGCGTGCCGAGGATCATGACGGAGATCCCGGTCAGCTGTGTCTTTTTAATGTCGATCGTCCGAACGAGGGACGGGCCGATGAACATCGCCGCGCCCATGGCGAAGATGTGTACCGTGGACGCGTATCCGGCGGTTGCGACGCCCACCGAAAACTCGCTCGCCAGATAGACGAGTATGGGCGCGGTGATGAGAAACCCGATGTGGGTCAGC
>JBMNUA010000254.1:0-2855 GCA_050945995.1 Christensenellales bacterium | reverse complement strand
GTTGACGCAGAAGGTCATCGAAACCGTGGGCTCGTCGATGGTGACAAAGGGCAGCGGGTCCGCCATCGCGGGCGCGCAGATCGTGTCCCCAATCAACAAATCCTCAAAGCCCGAGATCGCGACGATGTCGCCCACCTGCGCGTGCTCGCAGTTGACGCGCTTGAGCCCGTCGAAGGCGTAGAGCCCGCCGAGCCGCGCGGGCGCGGAGACGTAGGACGTGCCGTGGACGCAGCGGATCGCCATCTGCCCGGCGGTGATCCCGCCGCGCTCGATGCGCCCGATGCCGATCCTGCCGAGGTAGTCGTTGTAGTCGATGGTGGAGATGAGCAGCTGCAGCCCCGCGTCGGGGTCGCCCGCGGGCGCGGGGATGTGCTCGACGATCTTGTCAAACAGGGGCGTCAGATCCGCGCCGGGCGCGCGCCAATCGAGCGTCGCCGAGCCGTCGCGCCCGGAGGCGTACAGGATCGGGCTGTCGAGCTGCTCGTCGGTCGCGTCGAGCTCGAGCAGCAATTCGAGGGTCTCGTCGGCGACCTCGGCGCAGCGCGCGTCCGGGCGATCCATCTTATTGACCACGATGATGACCTGAAGGCTCAGCTCCAGCGCCTTTTTGAGGACAAAGCGCGTCTGCGGCATGGGCCCCTCGAACGAGTCCACGAGCAGGATCACGCCGCTGACCATCTTCAGCACACGCTCGACCTCGCCGGAGAAATCGGCGTGCCCGGGGGTATCGACGATATTGATTTTGACCTCGCCGTGCTGGACGGCGGTGTTTTTGGAGAGGATGGTGATGCCGCGCTCGCGCTCGATGTCATTGGAGTCCATCACGCGCTCGGCGACGTGCTGGTTTTGGCGGAACACGCCGGATTGTTTCAACATTTGATCGACCAGCGTGGTTTTTCCGTGATCGACGTGCGCGATGATCGCGATGTTTCGGATATCGTCCCGTATGATGTTCAAATAAGCGGCTTCCTTTCTATTCCATGTCATCGGCAGCGAGCCGGTCGGCGGTCTCCGCGAGCACGAGCCCCTCGTTGTTCTCGCAAACCAGCCGGATCGACCACTCGTTTTCAAACAGCAGCACATCGCGCCCCGCGCGATCGACGCCCGCCTGCGTGGTGGAGGTCAACCGCAGTTTGCCGATGGGTTTGGGTGTTTCCGCGACCCAGCGCACGAACCGGAACGGCAGGTTCTCGCGCGTGATGTCCACGCCGTACTCATTTTTGAGGCGATGCTCGAGCACGTCCATCTGCAAAATACCGACGACGCCCGCGATCATCTCCTCGCGCCCGATGTTGGGGCGTTTGAACGTTTGGATCGCGCCCTCCTGCGAGAGCTGGTTGACGCCCTTTAAGAACTGTTTGCGCTTCATCGAGTCCACGGGGCTGACGCGGCAGAAGAACTCCGGCGCGAACAGCGGGATGCTCGAGAAGCGCACCGGCGCGCCCGTACAGATGGTGTCGCCCAGCCGGAACACACCGGGATCGAACAGCCCGATGATATCGCCGGGGTACGCGCGCTCGACGGATTCGTGCTCCTGCGCCATGAACTGCTGCGGCTGCGCGAGCTTGATTTTTTCGCCGCTCGAGGAGTGCCACACCGTCATGCCCTTTTCAAACACGCCCGAGCAGACGCGCATGAACGCGAGCCGGTCGCGGTGCGCGGGGTTCATGTTCGCTTGAATCTTGAAGACAAAGCCCGTGAACTTCTCGTCCGTCGGATCGATCTCGCCCGCATCCGAGACGCGCGGGGTGGGCGATTTCGTATAATTCAAAAAGCGCTGCAAAAACGGCGCGACGCCGAAATTGTTAAACGCCGAGCCGAAGAACACCGGCGTGAGCTGGCCTTCGAGCACCATTTCCAAATCGAACGGGTCGCCCGCGACATCGAGAAGCTCCACATCCTCCAAGAGCGAGGCATAATAATTTCTCCCAATCAGTTCAGGCAGCGCGGGGTCGTGGAGCGCGATCGTCCTTGCGCTCGCCTGCGTGCGCCCGTGGTCGCCGCCCGCGTACAGTTCCACGACCTGTTTGTCGCGGTGGTACACGCCCTTGAAATCGCCGTGGATGCCGATCGGCCAGTTGACCGGGCAGCAGCGGATGCCGAGCACCTGTTCCAACTCCTCGATCAGCGCGAACGGGTCTTGACCCGCGCGGTCCAGCTTATTAATAAACGTGAAAATCGGGATCGAGCGCATCCTGCAGACCTTGAACAGCTTGATCGTCTGCTCCTCCACGCCTTTCGCGTTGTCGATGAGCATCACCGCGCTATCCGCCGCGACCAGCGTGCGGTAGGTGTCCTCCGAGAAGTCCTGGTGACCCGGCGTGTCCAGGATGTTGATCCGGTAGCCGTTAAAATCGAACTGCATCGCCGATGAGGTCACCGAAATGCCGCGCTGTTTCTCGATCTCCATCCAGTCGCTCGTCGCGTGGCGCGCCGCTTTGCGCGCTTTCACCGAGCCTGCCTGACGGATCGCGCCCCCGTACAGGAGCAGTTTTTCCGTCAAGGTCGTTTTGCCCGCGTCCGGATGCGATATGATCGCGAATGTCCGCCGCCGCGCTGTCTCTGTTTTTAGTTCCGGATGCACCATCGGCTTTTGTCCTCCCGAAAAAATACCATCCTTTATTTTATACGACGCGCGGGGCGCTGTCAACGCGCGCACAGTTAAGTTCGCGGCGGGGACGGGAAAGGCGAGGGGGACGGGGGACGGCGAGGGATGGGATACGGCGAGGGCGCTGCCCTCGCGCTCCCGCCAAAGGACAAGTCCTTTGAAAACCTTTGCGCCGCTGCGCGGCGGGGGACGGGGAGGTGATGGAACGGGAAAACGGGAGAGGCGAAGAGAACGGGAGAACGGCGAG
>JBMNUA010000253.1:0-2880 GCA_050945995.1 Christensenellales bacterium | reverse complement strand
AGCCGTTGCAGATCCGCGTCGGGCGCGCTTGTATACTTTGGCAGCATATCGGGCTTCCTCATCAGCTCGATGGATCGCGGATGGCGCGCTACGGCGCAGTCCATGCCGTGCTCGAACAGCCATGTTCTTTGATGATCCGCGACGGGATGCAGGCGGCAAATGGCGGCGAGACTGCCGTAGCCGTCTGTGTGTTGGGCAAGGTCGAAGAGAAAGGGATTGGCGCTCCGCCAATCGGCGATGGCGAGGACGGCGGTGGCTGTAAAGGTACTGTGCAGCCCGAGCGTGCGCAGGACGGCGCGCGCCATGTCGTTCTCATACAACCCGAGGATGAGCATCCCGCATTGAACCTCGCATTTGACCGCGCGCTCTTTGGCGAGCATCAACCCGAAGCGGTAGAGTGCGTCTTCCCCGCACATGTCCTGCGCAAGGAGCGCATTGAGCCGTTCTTGCAGCGATTTTGCGAGGTAGAGAAGCGGCGCATACCCAAGCATGTGGGTCAATTCAACGAGCGGCTCACCAGCCTCCACGCTCGGAAGCAATGCATCGGCAACTGCGCGTGCGTACCGCGCGATATTGAGATGTTCCGGACGGTGATGTTGCACCAAGTATGCGGTGTCTTGCCACCCGTCCATCATGATGTTCTGAAACCGATAGGGCGTGCCGGGTTCTATTTCAATCTTCCGGCAAATGTCTTCGTATATGCTGATTTGATCCATGGCGATCTCCTACAAACAGACGCTTCCATTGTTTGTATCAGTATAGCGCATGGCGGTGCTTTCGTAAAGAGCGAGCCCCGCTTCCAAACAAGCGGGGCTCGGTTGATTGATGTTACCGCGCGCAGATCTCCGCGTCGCTCGGCACATGGTCGGTCATGGTGCGGTCAAAGTAGCTCGCGTATGCGGACATATCGAAGTAGCCCGTGCCGGTGAGCGCGAAGAGGATGGTCTTCTCCTCGCCGCTCTCGCGGCATTTGATGGCTTCGTCCATCGCGCAGCGGATGGCGTGCGCCGATTCGGGCGCGGGGAGTATGGTTTCCAAACGCGCGAACTCCACGGCGGCGGCGAACACCTGCGTTTGCTCGTAGGCGACCGCCTCCATATGCCCGTCGTGATAGAGCTTCGAGAGGATCGGCGACATGCCGTGATACCGCAGCCCGCCCGCGTGATTGGGGGAAGGGATGAACTCCGCGCCGACGGTGTACATCTTCGCCATGGGCGTGATTTTGCCCGTATCGCAGAAATCGTAGGTGTAGGTTCCGCGCGTGAACGAGGGGCAGGACACCGGCTCGACGGCGATGAAGCGGGTGTCCGCGCGCGTGCCGTCCAGTTTGTCGCGCATGAAGGGCGCGATCAAGCCGCCGAGGCTCGAGCCGCCGCCCGCGCAGCCGATCACGACATCCGGATATTCACCGAAATCCTCGAGCGCGGCATAGCTCTCCAGCCCGATCACGGACTGGTGCAGCAGCACCTGATTGAGCACCGAGCCCAGCACATAGCGGCAATCGGGCGTCTGCGTCGCGCGCTCGACCGCCTCGGAGATCGCGCAGCCGAGGCTGCCCGTCGTCTCCGGATCGCGTGCGAGGATCGCCCGCCCGGCGTTTGTCGTGTCGCTGGGGCTCGCGATCACCTGCGCGCCGAAGGTGCGCATGACCTCCTTGCGGTAGGGCTTTTGGTTGTACGAGCCTTTCACCATATAGACCGTCAGATCGAGCCCGAACGCCGCGCACGCCTCCGCAAGCGCCGTGCCCCATTGCCCCGCGCCCGTCTCGGTGGTGAGCGATTTCATGCCCTGCGCCTTCGCGTAATACGCCTGCGCGAGCGCGGAGTTGAGCTTGTGGCTGCCGGAGGTGTTGTTGCCCTCGAATTTGTAGTAGATGCGCGCGGGGGTTTTCAGCGCTTCCTCCAGTCGGTAGGCGCGCACGAGGGGCGCGGGGCGGTAGATCCGGTACATGTCGAGGATCGGCTGCGGAATTTCGTACTCCGCGGTGTGATCGTCCAATTCCTGACGGATCAACTCGTCGCAAAACACCGGGCGCAGCTCCTCAAAGGTCATGGGCTTTTTCGTGCCGGGGTTGATCAGCGGCGCGGGCTTATCGGGCATCGCGGCGCGCAGGTTGTACCAATGCTTGGGCATCCGCTCCTCCGGCAGATAATAGCGATAGGGAATGCGTTTCATCTTGGTATCCTCCTTCGTTGTGATGCGCCGGTTGCGGGCGATAAAAAATAGTCTGTCCCATTCTTCTATGGGACAGACATATCGTCTGCGGTGCCACCCGTATTGCCGAAAGTTCGGCCGCTCGCTTTCGCATACCAGCATATGCGCTTCGTTGATAACGGATGAAGCTCCCGTCGGATACTAACGGCTGCGCCGCTCGCTCCGCCCTCAGCGGTCCATTCCGCGCACATCCTCATGCCGCGCTCGCACCAACGGCGGCTCTCTGAGAATCGGATGTCGTGCGTACTCCTCCGCATCACAGGTTTCTTGTGATAGAGTATACCATCAATTTTGAATCTGTCAAGGGGTGCGCAAAATTTTATGTCCGATCACAGATTTTCGTTGAGCAGCCGTGCGATCTCATCAGTCACATCGGCACACGCGCGGAGCTTGGCGGCGATTTTGCTGCGCTTCTCCTGATCTTGCAGTACCTCAAGCGTCACGTTGAATCCGCCGCCGAGGGCCTCCAAATCCGTGCCGTTGTCGTTGTTCCACATTTCGGCAGTCCGTTTGTACAGGCGGCTCACTTCCGCCAAAAACCTCATGTCCGGATTGAGCGCCTGCGCCTTTTCTAGAAACGCGTGGCAGCAGCTTCCGTTGGTGGCGAGCACGCACACATAATTCGTATGATGCGACCATGCGTCGAACTCCGCGGTTGTCATCGCG
>JBMNUA010000252.1:0-2897 GCA_050945995.1 Christensenellales bacterium | reverse complement strand
CCGAGGGCACGGTGATCGGCAACCTGCTCGTTCAGGCGATGGCGGTCGCGGACATTCGCGATCTGAAGGATCTCAGGCGCGTGGTCGCCAACTCCTTCCCGACGCAGACCTACCTGCCCGCGGGCGATACCGCCGCGTGGGACGACGCATACGCGCGGCTGCTCGCGCTCATGAAATAGCGCGTGGCGGAGATGGAGTTTGCGCACGGCGCGCTGCCGGGCTCGCTCGAGCTTGCGTACCTGGGGGATGCGATCTACGATCTTTCGGTGCGCGAGGCGCTGATCCGGCGCGGCGGACGCGTGGGCGAAATGCACAAGTGCGCGGTAAAGCAGGTGTGCGCGCGTGCGCAGTCCGAGGCGCTCGGGCGCGTGGAGGGTATGCTGACCGAGGAGGAAGCGGGCGTGGTGCGCCGCGCCCGCAACGCCCACCAGACGCCGCCGTCAAACGCAGACCGCGCGCAGTACCACCGCGCGACCGCGCTCGAGGCGCTGATCGGATATTTATATGTAACGGGCCGCACGGCGCGCATGCGCGAGATCCTAGGCGCGGCGACGGGGGATTTGGATGAAGGATGACAAACGGCGACCGCCGCGGTTCTCGCGGCGCGTGCAGGTACCTCCCGCAGTCCAGCTGGATGCGGAAGTACGGGTAGGCGCGGATGCGCGGCGGGGCGAGGCGGAGTTGCCTGAAAATCTACTGATCGGGCGAAACCCGATCCGCGAGGCGATCAAATCCGGCGCGAGCGTCGAGAAGTTGATCGTCTCAAACGGCGATCTTTCCGGCGCAGCGCGCGAGATCATACAGCTAGCGCGCGATGCCGGCATCGTCGTTCAGAAGATCGACCGCCAGCGGCTCGACGCCATCGCGCCCGCGCACCAGGGGATGGTCGCCTACGTCGCCGCGGCGGCGTATGCCACGGTGGACGAACTGATCGAGGTTGCGCGCGCGCGGGGCGAAGCGCCCTTTCTCGTCGTTTTAGACGGCGTGACCGACCCGCACAACTTAGGCGCGGTGATCCGCTCGGCGGAGTGCACCGGCGCGCACGGGGTGATCATCCCCGAGCGGCGCGCCTCCGGGCTGACCCCCGCGGCGGCGAAGGCGGCAGCGGGCGCGCTGTCGCACATCAAGGTCGCGCGGGTCAAAAACCTAAACCGCACGATCGACGAATTAAAACAAGCGGGGCTATGGATCGTGGCGGCGGCGCTTGACGGCGAGGACGCGACGCGCGCGGACTTCTCCGGGGCGATCGCGCTTGTGATCGGCTCGGAGGGCGAGGGCATCTCGCATCTGACGCTGTCCAAGTGCGACCGCAGGGTGTCGATCCCGATCAAGGGGCGGATCGAATCGTACAACGCGTCCGTCGCGGCGGGCATCCTATTATATGAAGTGATGCGCGCGCGGGCATGAGAAAGCCGCCCAAGAAGCTGCTCATCGTTGACGGCTACAATGTGATGAACGCGTGGGGGCGCGGCGCGCAGACGGGCGCGCTCGCCGACGCGCGCGACGCGTTCACGGCGAAACTGCACGACTACGCGGGGTTTACGGGGCAGGAGGTCGTCGTGGTATTCGACGCGTGGATGCAGGCGCGCGCCGTGCGCACCGAGGAGCGCGCGGGGTTGTTGACCATCGTCTACACCCAGAAAAACGAGACGGCGGATCACTACATCGAGCGATTGTGCGACCGGCTCGCCCGCGAGGTCGAGTTCGGGCGGCTCGAAATTCGGGTCGCAACCAGCGACAACGTCGAGCAGACGGTGATCCTCGGGCGCGGGGCGACGCGGCTTTCGGCGCGCGAATTGATCGGCGAGATGGCGCGGGTGCGCACCGAGGGCGGGCAGATCGCCCGCGCGCAGACGCCGCGCAAGGCGACGATATTGGACCGGCTTCCCGACGAGATACGAGAGCGGCTCGACGAAATGCGCAAGGGCCGATAGGAGGCGCAGACCTTTGGAACACAATTTTGAGTTGATGACCGACGAGCAGGTGGTCATGCTCGCCCAGCATTCTGGCGGGCCCGCGACCGACGCGGCGCTCGATTACCTGCTCATCAAATACAAGAACTTCGTGCGCACGAAGGCGCGGAGCTATTTTCTGATCGGCGCGGATCACGAGGACATCGTGCAGGAGGGCATGATCGGGCTGTACAAGGCGATCCGCGACTACCGCGCGGACAAGCTATCCTCCTTTCGCGGGTTCGCGGAGCTATGCGTCACCCGCCAGATCATCACCGCGATCAAGACCGCCACGCGCCAAAAGCACATACCGCTCAACAGCTACATCTCGCTCAACCGCCCGCTCTACGACGAGGACAGCGACCGCACGCTGCTGGACGTGATCACAGAGGACGCGCCCACCAACCCCGAGGAGATGCTGATCGACCGCGAGAACTACACCTCCATCGAGGGCAGGATCGCGAACATGCTCTCCGACCTGGAAAAGGCAGTGCTCGAGGAGTACATGGACGGCAAAAGCTATGTCGAGATCGCCGAGCACATGGGCAGGCATGTCAAGTCCATCGACAACGCGCTGCAGCGCATCAAACGCAAACTCACCCGTTACCTCGAGGAAAAATAGTAAAATGTGAGGGCAGAGTGTTGACAAACGGGGCGCGCAGGGGTACAATATCTTCTGTATGATGGCGGGGTAATAAACGCGCGGGTGTAGCTCAATGGCAGAGCCCCAGCTTCCCAAGCTGATCACGTGGGTTCGATTCCCATCACCCGCTCCATACGATCCACATCCATTTATGATTTAGGGAGGAACATCAACAATGGCGAAGGCAAAATTCGAGCGCAATAAGCCGCATGTAAACATCGGCACGATCGGTCACGTCGATCACGGCAAGACCACGCTGACGGCGGCGATCACGATGACCCTGTCGCAGCAGGGCAACGCGC
>JBMNUA010000251.1:0-2906 GCA_050945995.1 Christensenellales bacterium | reverse complement strand
CACGAGCGTCAGCTCGATCTGCCCGCCGCGCTCAAGCCCCTTTAATACGCGCAGCACCGAGTTGTGCTCGATCATGCTCGAAATCACATGATCGCCGCGCCGCAGCGAGCCCTTGATCGCAAGGTTGAGCGCGTCGGTGCAGTTAAATGCAAATATGACGCACAGCGCGTCCTCCGCGCCCAATAAATTTGCGATGGTCTCGCGGCACATCAATGTCTCGCGCCCCGCCTGCAGCGAGCGCGCGTGCCCGGATCGCCCGGGGTTCGCGTTTCCTTCGGTCAGCGCGCGCGCAACCGCCCGAATCACGCAATCGGGCTTGGGGCTGCTGGTCGCCGCGTTGTCTAGGTAGATCGCCATCTGGTAGCCTCCTTCGCGAATCGGATACGAGGCGCGACTTCACGCGCCCGCACGGGGCGGCGTAGTATATATTACTTGCGCGAGGGGGAGGAAAGAACCATGCAGGAGACGTTCGGGATCGCCGCGTTCCGCTCGCGGCAGCAGGTGCTGCTGCTCGAAGCGGCGCTCAGACGCGAGGGGCTGCCGGTCAGCGTGATCACTACGCCGCGCGACGTGGCGCTCGGCTGCGGGCTGTCGGTTCGGTTTTCAATGGAGGATCTTGACCGGGTGGAGCGCGTGATTGCCGCACAAAAGCCCACGCATCTTGTGGGCATTTACCGCGTGGATCGCATCGGCGGCAGACCGCGGCTGAGCCCGGTGGCGATCTACCGCTGAGGACGCCCAAAAACTTTACCGCGCTTGACTTGCGCGCGGTGCGTTTCGTATAATAGATTGAATTGCCGGGGCATACGGAGGAGACAATGGAATACGAACGCATACAAAGGACGCTCGACGCGCTCGCGGCGCTGTATCCCGAGGCGCGCGCGGAACTGAATTTTACAAATCCCTATGAGACGCTGGTGGCGACGATACTCTCCGCGCAGTGCACGGATCGGCGCGTCAACCTCGTCACCGAGCGGCTGTTCAAACGATATCCGGATGCGCGGGCGATGGCGGCGCTCGAACCGGAGCAGCTCGAACCCATGATCCGCGAATGCGGGCTGTATCGCAACAAGGCAAGGCACATCGTCGCCGCGAGCCGCGCGCTCATCGACCAGTACGACGGCGAAGTGCCCGCCGACCGCGATCAGCTGATGGCGCTTCCGGGCGTGGGTCAGAAAACCGCGGGCGTCGTGCTGCTCGCGGCGTTCGGCGGCGACGAGATTCCCGTGGACACGCATGTGTTCCGCGTTTCGTGCAGGATCGGGCTCGCGGACGCGAAGACCCCGGAAAAGGTGGAGGATCAGCTGCGCGAGCGGATCCCGGGCGGCTCGCGCGCGCATGCGCACCATCTGCTCATCTGGCACGGGCGGCGCGTCTGCCACGCGCGAAAGCCCGCGTGCGAGATTTGCCCGCTCGCGGACAAGCTCTGCGATTATTTTGCCAATTTAGGCAGTTGAAAGGAACATCGATGGCGTTATTTGTCGATATCGTGAACATCCGCGTGAAGGCGGGCAACGGGGGGAACGGCTGCGTTTCGTTCCACCGCGAAAAATTTGTGCAGGCGGGCGGTCCGGACGGCGGCGACGGTGGGCGCGGCGGGGACGTGGTGTTTCTCGCGTCCGAACGGATGCACACGCTGATGGACTTCCGGTTCAAGCGCCATTTCGAGGCGGAGAACGGCGCGGACGGCTCGGCGCGAAAAAAGACGGGCAAGTCCGGCGCGGACATCGTCATCGCCGTGCCGCCGGGCACGGTGATCCGCGAGAAGGAGAGCGGGCGGGTCCTGCTCGACATGTACGAGCCCGGCGAGACGCGCGCGCTGCTCAAGGGCGGCAGGGGCGGTCACGGCAACCACCGCTTCGCAACGCCCACGCGCCAAGCGCCGCAGTTTGCCAAGCCCGGGGAGAAAAAAGAGCCGCTGGAGCTGCAACTGGAACTGAAATCCATCGCGGATGTGGGGCTCGTCGGGTTTCCCAACGTCGGAAAATCGACCATACTCTCCGTGCTCACCGCGGCGCGCCCGAAGATCGCAAACTACCATTTTACGACGCTGCAGCCGAACCTCGGCATCGTCAAACAGGGCGACGACAGCTTCGTGCTCGCCGATATTCCGGGGCTCGTCGAGGGCGCGAGCGAGGGGCTGGGGCTCGGGCACGCGTTTTTGCGCCACATCGAGCGCACGCGCATGCTCGTGCATGTGCTCGACATCTCGGGCTTCGAGGGGCGCGACCCCTTGGAGGACTATGAGAAGATCAACCGCGAGCTTGCGGAGTACGGCGATTTGAAGGATCGCCCCATGCTCGTCGCGGCAAACAAGATGGACTTGCCCGGATCGGATGAAAACCTCAAGCGGCTGTTAGACAAGCTCGCCGGCACGGGCATCCGCGTGTTCCCGCTCACCGCCGCCGCGGGCGGCGATATGAAGCCCTTGGTGTACGCGATCCTCGAAACGCTTTCGACGCTCCCGCCCGTCGAGCCCTTCCGCGAGGAGGATTGGTACGACCCGGAGGCGGATTTGGACGATTCCTTCGCCGTGGAACGGGTGGACGGCGCATACCATGTCACGGGGCGCGCGATGGAGCAGCTCATACGCTCGGTCAATTTCTCCGACGAGGATTCGCTCAACTACTTCCATCGCACGCTTCGCCGCCGCGGCGTGATCGATCTTTTGCGCGAACAGGGCGCGCAGGAGGGCGACCAGGTCCATATCGGCGACATGGAATTTGATTTTATCGATTGATAAAGGGGCATATGGATATGATGACGACGAAACAGCGCGCCAAACTGCGCGCGATGGGCACGACGCTCGAGCCCGTATTGCATATCGGAAAAGATGGCATCAACGACAACCTCGCCAAACAGGCGTGGGACGCGCTGGAGGCGCGCGAGCTGATCAAGGTGACGGT
>JBMNUA010000250.1:0-2910 GCA_050945995.1 Christensenellales bacterium | reverse complement strand
TGTCCTCGGGGTCGATGCGCACAATCCGCTGCCAATACCGCGCAGCACTCTTCTGCTCGTCGCCGCATAGGATGCTCGTCACACCCATGATGTGCAGAAGCAGCCGGTCATACGGCGTCTCGCGCAGCGCCCGCAGCGCGCACTCACGCGCCTCCTGATACATTGTAAGCTCAAACAGCGAGAATATGAGCATGCGCATTTCAAGCCCGTCGGGGTCGTAGTCCATCGCGCGCACCAGCGTCTGCCGCGCCCGCGCCTCGTCGCCCGCCAAGTGAAATACCTGCCCGGAAACGCACAGCGCGCGCAGCGTCGCCCCCGGTTCGAGGATCGCCGCCTCGGCGTGCGCCACCGCGTCCTCCACATTGTCCATCAATATATGTGTCATTGCGAGCAGCGCGCGCACATCCCGCTGCCCCCGATCCATGCGCAGCGCGCGCTCAAACAACGTGCGCGCGCCCGGGTAATCCTCGCGCCGCAGCTTGTCGCACGCCGCGTCCGAGATCGTCAGCATGCGCTCGAGCCTGCGCGAAACCGGGCGGTTCAGCGCCTCAAACATCTCGATCTCGCCGGAAAGCGCGCGCGCCTGGTCGCGAATCTCGCCGCGCGTCGCGTCCTCCAGGCACATGCGCAGCAATTTCTTCGCCGCGTCCGGGTTGTTCATATTCAATTGATTGATCGCCAAAGAATACAGGCACTCGTCCTTGCGCTCGCCCTTGGTGAGCATGTCAAGCAGCACCTGATTCGATTGCGTCAAGCAGCCCAGCTCCGTCAACAGCTCCGCCAAATCCATGCGGTAGCCCTCGTTCTCGGGCGACACCTCGACCGCCTTTCGCATCAGCTCCAGCGCATCCAATACATTGTTGTCGCGCCGGTTCTTCATCGCGCGCTGGTGCACAAAATCCGCGCCCCTGTCGAACGGCACGATCTTCGGATCAAATACCATGCTGCCCTCCCGTCGCATGCGCGATGAGCGCGCGCAGATCGTCCTCGGAAAACGCATATCGCTTGTTGCAGAAGTGGCAGTCCACCTCCGCCCCGCCTTGCTCGTCGATCATCTCATTTAGTTCCTGCGCGCCCAGCGTAATCAGCACGCGCTCAATTTTGCCCTTGGAGCAGTCGCATCGAAACTCCGGCTCTTTGTGCGAGAGTACCTCCGGCTGCAAATGCCCCAATAGCTGCGCAATCGCGCCCTGCGCGCCGTAATCGCGCATCGTGCCGGAAATGTCCCCATACATATTCGCACTCAGTTCCACCGATTGGATCGCCGCCTCGCTCGCGCCCGGCAGCATCTGTATGATCAGCCCGCCCGCGCTGACGACAGCGTCGCCCACAAGCACGCCCAGCGAAACGAGCGAGGGCGTCTGCTCGGACGCGGTGAAATACATCGCGAAATCCTCCGCGATCTCGCCGGATACGAGGTTCGTCTGCCCGACATACGGCTCTTTTAACCCCAAATCTTTGACGACGGTCAGCTTCCCGTTGTTGCCGACCGCCTCGCCCACGGGCAGCTTCTTGCCCGCGCGCGGCAGATCGACCGCCGGATTGTCCACATATCCCTTCACCACGCCGTTCGGGTATCCCACCGTCACGATCGAGCCGATCGGCCCGCCGCCCTTGATCGTCGCCGAGATCGACTCGCCCGCGCCCTTGAGCATCGAGCCCATCATCGCCGTCGCCGTCAATGTGCGCCCGAGCGCGGCGGTCGCGATGCGCGAGAGCGAATGCACGCGCCGCGCGCGCTCGACCAGCGCCGTCGATTCGATGAGCAGCGCGCGCGCCTGCCCCTCAAGCAATGTTATGTTGTACAGTCCGTCCCTGTTCATCTTCGCCATTCATAACTCCTCGCGCGGTCGGACGGCGGCAAAATGGATGCGCTCCTCGCCCTCGCCCGGCGCGTCAAATGTCATACTCCCATAGATATGGATACCCACAAACCCGCATTCTTGAAGCGCATTCGCAAGTTCTTCTGCATCGTGCGCCCGCTGCCTGTGCCGCTCGCGCACGCGACGGTAGCGCCCGTCCGCCTCGCGGATGAAAAACGTCAAGTCCATCTCCACGATCCGCGTACCCGGATCATACGCGTTCGCCCATAGATAGGCGACGTCCTCGCGCTCCTCACCGAAAAATCCGCGCCCCACGCGCTCGAGCTTGTCCCGCGAGGAGATGTCAAACGCGATGCAGCCGCCCGGCTTGAGCGCGCGGTACGCCGATGTAAAAAACGCGCGCACCCGCTCGCGCGATAATAAATAGTTCACCCCGTCGCACGCCGCGATCACCGCGTCCACCCCGCGCGCCAAAGTCAGCGCGCACATGTCCTGTTTCACAAATGTTATTTTCTGCGCCTGCGCCCGCGCCTTGCGCGATGCGACCTCGAGCATCTCCACCGAATCGTCCACGCCCGTGATGCGCGCCCCGCGCTTGGCGAGCGCGATCGACATCGATCCCGTCCCGCAACCGCAGTCGCATATGTGCGCCGCCTCCGCGCCCGCGCGCGCGATCAGCTCCAAATAGTAGTCTGCCCAACGCGCGTAATCAAAATCATCCATCAGCCGGTCGTACACGCCGGCAAACCCGCCATACATTTCCATTTGTCCCTCGAGTACGCATTTTCCCATGCTCATTATAGCATAGCGCATGCGCCAATGCAAACGCACGCCGGTTAACGCGGCGCAAACAATCGCACAACTTTCGTTGTATATGGACATGCTAAAATGGTAGAAAATGATGCGGAGGATTTGACATGCGATACGATCTCGTCATCTTCGATCTCGACGGCACGCTGCTTGACACGCTGGGCGATTTGCGAAACGCCGCAAACCACGCGCTCGCCAACGCCGGCGCCGCCCCGCGCACGCGGGAGGAGGTGCGCGCCGCCATCGGCGACGGTCAAAAAATGCTCTTGTCGCGGGT
>JBMNUA010000249.1:0-2944 GCA_050945995.1 Christensenellales bacterium | reverse complement strand
TTCAGCTTCTGCTTGCCGTGCCCCGGGATGTCCACCAGCGTGTCGCGCATCACGGAGGTCAGCCGCAGCTTGTTGTAGCCCACCGTCGCGATGAGGATGGTGTCCGCGCGCTGCGCGCCCTCGTTTAGCCGATCGACACCCAATATCAAAACGTTGATGCCGCTTTGCGGCAGCCCGCCCGTCGGCGAGAAATCCGCCTTCGGCTCGACCATGAACAGACTGACCGGGATCGCGTATAGTATCAGCGCGCACAACAGCGCAATCGCCGCGCCAAAGAGCGCGAGCTTGATGAAAAACCGCAGGATCAATCCGCCGCAGCCGCCGCGCCTGCGCGCGCGCGGTTTGCGCCCCTCCTCAAATTGCAATTCAGTCCACCGCCAATCCGCGCGCGCCCTCTGTCATTTCGACCGCGCCGCCCTCGAGCAGCCAGATCGCGTCGATGCCCTGATCTTCGCAAAACGCGCGCCCGCTTTCGTAGTCCATCAAAAACAGCGAGGTGGACAGGTAATCCGCAAACCCGGAGTCTGCGTGGATCACCGTCACCTGCCGTATCCCCGTGTCCGCGGGGCGCAGGGTTTTCGTATCGACGATGTGATGGTAGCGCACGCCCTCGTATTCGCGGTACCTCTGGTAATCGCCGCTTGTGACGGCGGCGAGGTTGTTCATCGAAAGCCGCATCAGCATGCCGCCGTTGATCGGGTCGGTCACGCCCACCACGAACGGGCGCTCGCGATAACCGGCGACCACGTTGCCGCCCGCGTCGATGATGTATGTTTGATAGCCTGCGCCCTCAATCGCCTCGCCGAGCTTGCCCGCGGCATAGCCCTTCGCCACCGCGCCCAAATCGAGCGCGGCGTTTGGATCGTTTAATCTCACGCGCGCGTTTTCTTCGTCGATCTCCACAAGCGCCCAGCCGCCGTGGCGCGCCGCTTCCTCGAGCGCGGCGTCCGTCGGCAAATCCCCGCCCTCGCTGCGAAACGCGTGCCACAGCCGAAACAGCGCGCCCTGGGTCACGTCCGTCGCATCGGCGACCTCCTGCCAATCGCGGCACAGGAGGAGCAGATCAAGAAGCTCCGGCTCGACCGCCGCCCATTCCCCGCCCGCGCGGTTGAGCTGGTAGACGCCGTTTACGCCCGTGTGCGGGTAAAACGCGTCGAACACATGGTGCAGCCGCCCGTATACCGCGTGGTAGATGCGCGCGATCTCCGCCTCGTCCGCGCCGTAGACGGTCACATCCGTCACCGTGTCAAAATAATCAAAGGATGAAAATTTCACGGGCTCGGCATTCTTTGGTGTGCAGCCCGCAAGCGCAATCAGCGCAACTATCGCCATCAGGCAGATCATTTTCCGCAAAATTGGTCGTCCTCCCGCGATAACAAGCATTCAATAGGTAAATCCTAGCATTTCCTTGAACCATTATATCATACGCCAAAAAATATACAATTGAAATATGTCCGGCAATGCTGTAAAATGGTGATCGGAGGATATGGAATGAAAAAATCCGATCTCATACTCATACTCGCGCTTGTCGCGATCGGCGCGGCGGCAATCGTGATCATGCAGCCGCGCGGGGACGCCGCCATGGCGGAGCTATATGTCGCGGGCGAATCCATATGGAGCTGCCCGCTCGACAGCGCGGGCGAATACCGGGCGGGCAATGTGCTGGTGGAGGTCGCGGGCGGCAGGGCGCGCATCGCCCACTCGGATTGCCGCGATCAAACCTGCGTCAACATGGGCTGGATTTCGCGCGCGGGGCAGTCGGTCGTGTGTTTGCCCAATAAGCTGTCTGTGGTGCTCACGGGCGAGGACGCGCTCGACGCGGTGCTCGAATGAGAAAGTCGCATGTGGCGCGGCTTGCCATGCTCACCGCGGCGGGGCTGATCATCTCCTACCTCGAGTACCTGATCCCCCTGCCCATCCAAGTGCCGGGCGTGAAGCTCGGGCTCGCGAACATCGCGACATTGATCGCACTCTACCTCTACGGCACGCGGCGCGCAAGCGCGGTGCTGCTCGCGCGGGTGCTGTTGTCGAACTTCATGTTCGGCTCGATCTCCGCGGCGATCTACGCGCTCTCCGGCGGCTTCCTCGCGCTGATCGTGATGGCGGTGTTCAAGCGGTTGGGGCTATTCTCCCCGGCGGGCGTGTCCGCCGCGGGCGGGCTGATGCACAACATGGGGCAGTTGATCGCCGCCGCGGTCATCGCAAAAACGCCGGGACTTTTGTATTATCTGCCCACCCTCGCCGTCGCGGGGGTGCTCACCGGCGCGCTGGTGGGGCTGCTCGCGTCCGGAATATTAAAAAAGCTCGGCTGACGAGGTGGTTCTATGCTCAAGGGATATCTGATTGTCGATAAAGACGCGCTGCCCGATTTCTTTCTCAAGGTCGTGGCGGCGCGCAAGCTCATTGAAAGCGGCGCTTGCTCGCAGGTGAGCGAGGCGGTCAAGCAGGCGGGCATATCCCGCAGCACCTACTATAAATACAAAGACCGGATACTCGAGCCCGCGCAGCTTACCGTGGGGCGCAAAGCGGTGCTCTCGATGCTGCTCACGCACGAGCCGGGCGCGCTGTCCAAGGTGCTTGGCACGATTTCGACCTACGGCGCGAGCGTGCTCACCATCACCCAGAGCCTGCCGATCAGCGGTAAGGCGTCGGTCACGGTGTCGCTGGATTTGCAGAATATGACAAAATCGATCGACGCGCTCGTCATGGAGCTCATGCGGCAGCGGGAGGCGGAGAACGTGCGCCTTATCGCGGTGGAATGACCCTGGAGATGGGCATGTCCCATCACAAAGCCAATCAGGAGGATGAGAATATATGAGGATCAAGGTGACGGTGGACAGCACAAACGACTTATCGCCGGAGCTGGTTGCGCGATACGGCATACAGGTCGTCCCGCTCACGGTCAACTTGGACGGGCGGATGTACAAAGACCTTGTTGACATCA
>JBMNUA010000248.1:0-2976 GCA_050945995.1 Christensenellales bacterium | reverse complement strand
TAAAAGCGCGATCCCGAACCCCGCCAGCAGCCACGCCTGCGTGTGCCGCTCGGGCATGTCGCTCGCCTGCGCCTGCTCCTCGCCGGAGGACGCGGAAAGGATCGTAAAATCATACGATGCCGCGCCCGCGGGGATTTCGTCGATCTTTCGCATGTAGAAATCGTCAAACCACGCCGTCCCCGTGTTCAGCGCGCCGTAGCCGCCCACGCGCGCCATCACGGTAATCGACGTCTGATCCGCGCCCGCTTGCCCGTATAACTGAAGCGGCACCCATGCGCCGCCCGTGTCAAATACGGATTCGGAGTAGGCGAACGTGTCGCGCACGGAGATGTTCGCGCCGATCGCGCCATCGCCGATCCCCTCCGCGCGCACCATGCAGCCGATCTCGTAGTAGCCGCCCGGCTCGACCGCGATGTCCTGCGCGAACCGCGCGTCGTTCTCCGCGATGTTCTCGACGCGCGCGCCCATGCCCGCGTAGCCGTCTTCGTCCAAAATAAGGCGCGATATGCCGTCCTGCGCAAACCACATGTCGCGGTACCAGCCCTGCGGCATGTCGTTTGCGCCGGTTTGTTCAAAACCGGGGTTGTCGATCAGGTTTTCCGCCTGCGCCGCCGCCGATGCGGTCAACAGCAGGCATACGACCCATAGGGTTGCCAGCGCTCTTCGCATGTCATATCTCCTCGGTGATTTCGCCCAATAGCATTTCCATATTCGGCGCATGAATTCCTTTGTATGGGACGAGATGCCGCGCCGAATGGTTCATCGCCCCTTTGATCCGCCCGCGTCAAACGCCCCGGCATGTGCCGGATCGCGCCCGCCTGCGCGCATTCTGTCGCCCTTATCCGTTCGCGTTAACACCCCCGGCATATTGCCGGATCGCGTCCGTCGGCGCACATTCTGCCGCCCTCACCCGCCCGTGTCAAACACCCCCGGCATGTGCGGATCGCGCCCGTCGGCGCGCGTGCTGCCGCTCCCATCCGCCTGCGTCAAACGCCCCCGACATATGCCGGATCACGCCCGCCTGCGCGCATTTTGCCTCTTTCATCCGATCGCGTCAAACAGCCCTGCCATATGCCGGATCGCGCCCGTCGGCACGCATACTGCTGCCCTCACCCGCTCGCGTAAAATGCCCCCGGTATGTGCCGGATCGCGCCCGTCGGCACCTCGATCACATAAAATCGCAGCGGCACGCCCGTCGGCACGCATGCTGCCGCTCTCACCCGCTCGCGTCAAACGCCCCGGGTATGTGCCGAATCACCCCCGGCAGCACCTCGATCACGTCAAACCGCAGCGGCGCGTCCGTCAGCGCGTGCTCCGCCGCCCACGCCTGCGCCGCGCGCACAATCGCCCGTTGCTTCGCCGGCGTCACCGCCTCCGCAGGCTGTCCATACCGCGCGCTGCGCCTGCTTTTGACCTCGATAAACGCGTGCAGATCGCCAAAGCGCGCGATCAGATCGATCTCCGCCCCGGCGATCCGCACATTGCGGGCGACGATCTGCGCGCCGATCCCGATGAGGAAATCATGCGCCGCCGCCTCGCCCGCGTCCCCGATCTTGCGTGTGTTCATACAATCTCGATCAATTCCCGGTCGAGCGCATTGAGTGTCAGCGCGCCGTCCTCCGTCAGCGCGACCAAGTCCTCAATCCGCACCCCGAATTTTCCGGGCAGGTAGATCCCCGGCTCGACGGAGAACACCATCCCCGCCTGCGCGACGGTTCGGTTGTTCGCGCTCGCGTCCGTCGGCTCGTGCACCTCAAGCCCGATCCCGTGCCCGGTTCTGTGGATGAAATACTTGCCGTAGCCCGCCTCCTCGATCACGCTGCGCGCCGCGCGGTCGATCTCGCGCATTTCGATGCCCGGTCGCGCCGCGTCGCGCGCCGCGCGGTTCGCGCGCTTGACGATCTCGTAGACGCGCCGCATCTCGCCCGTCGCGCGCCCGAACACGATCGTGCGCGTCATGTCGCTCGCCATCCGCCTGTGGTACAGCCCCAAATCGAGGATCACCGCCTGATCCTGCAAAAGCCGCGTGTCGTCGGACGCGTGGTGCGGCTCGGCGCAATGTTTGCCAAAGCACACAAGCGGGGGAAAGCTCGCCCCCTCGCCGCCGAGCCCGCGCGCGATCTTCACATACCGCTCGCCCACGTCCGTCTCCGTGTCGCCCAGGCGGATCGTCGGGATCAGTTTCTCAAGCGCGCGGTCGTTCATCTGCGAGCTCTCGCGCATGATCGCGATCTCTTCTAAGTCCTTGATCATCCGCGCGTCGTCCACGGGCGCGGAGCCCAGCGCGGGCGCGATGTCCCCGCGCGCCTCCATCAG
Organism: Christensenellales bacterium; assembly: GCA_050945995.1. Lineage (GTDB taxonomy): Bacteria > Bacillota > Clostridia > Christensenellales > Aristaeellaceae > RUG11247. Next base: position 660 of record JBMNUA010000248.1, on the reverse strand, counting down.
CCGGATCAGAAACCCGCCCGCCCAGTTCTTGTCGATCCCCACGCGCCCCGCGGGCAGCTGCGCCGCGAGTATCTGAATCGCATCCTCGGTGTCGTCAAACTCGGTCAGGGGAAGCCCCGCCTCCTCGGTCAGCGCGAACAGCTTGTTCACAAACAGCCGCACATCGCCGTTCTCGCGCACCACAAGCGCGAGCATCCGCTCGCCGGGGCGTATGAATTTGCCCGTCAGATAGTATATCGAATGCGGGTCGCTGACGATGATGCAGGGCAGGTTCGCCCGCGCCATGTTCGCGATCACCCGCGCAAGCCTCGCTTGATTCATCTCTCCAACAGCTCCTTTTTGCCATTATAATATGATTGGTATCATTTTGCAACACGGCGTTTTTCTTCCGGAATATGGACATGCGCGCGGGCGTTTGCTATAATCATTTGGTGGAGGTGTGCGGATGAATCTGTTGGTATCCAATGCCGGGAGCACGTCGCTCAAGTTCAAACTCTACGCGTTCCCGGAAAAAAATGTGCGCGCCGTGTGCAAAATCGAGCGCGTGGGCAGTAAGGCCGACGCGATCTATTCGTTTCAGTCGGGCGATGTACAACTGTCTTTGCAAAACCAGTCCGTGCCCGATTACATGGCGGGCGTCAAGCGCTTTTTGTCGGACTT
>JBMNUA010000247.1:0-2981 GCA_050945995.1 Christensenellales bacterium | reverse complement strand
CTTCAGATTCCACCTCGCGATGGACACCCTTGCTGTTCGGCTATACACTTCCCACTACCGGGCGTGTTCGGGACTTTCACCCGTTAGATTGCACCCATGCCGAGCGCACTAAACGGCGGCTGCGGAGAAAAATCCGCAGCCGAAATTTTACTATTTGATCCCATGCGCCCGCAGAACCTCGAGCGTGGCTTCAAGCGCGCGTGGGTTTGACGTTAGATTCGCTTTCAAATCACCCGGATCGATATAGTCGCCGTTTCGCACGCATGCGATCGCGCATTCCCCGATGTAGGCGTCCATGATCCGCTCCTCTGAGAACGCCGCGGTCACATCGCTGTTCATCCGCGTGTCAAGCGCACCGCGCATGGTATCATAGATGAAGTGATCGCGCCCCAAGATGTCCCCGATTCTGCGCAGGCAAACCATTGCCTCGCGCAGCTGCGAAACTGTCACGCGCCGCCGAAACCGCCACGCCTCCCGTCCGCCGCCGAGGATGGCATCCACCGATGTTTCGAGCATCATTGCGATGTCAATCAGCAGTCCCGCGTCAGGCAACGATTCGCCCCGCTCCCAATTCGATACGGATTGCGGCGTTACGCCCAATCGCTCCGCCATATCCGCCTGCGTCATCGCCTTCTCCATGCGCAGCTTTTTCAAAAAAGCGCCCGTTTCTCGCATATCCATGTCCATCGCCTCCTGCCTGTATCATAATGCAATCGGCAGCATGGCTCAAGCGAGGAGCGCTTGATTTTTCGCGCGCTTTTCTCAACCATCGGCATACGACTTTGTCAGATAGCACAAACCTTCCTCGGTCTTTTCCCCCGAGTCGGCGTACCCGCATCGCAGCCAGAACCCCACCGCATCGTCGCTCGTCAGATAGATTTGCGCCGCGCCCATCTGCCGAAGCGCCTGTTCGACCGATTCGCACAAACGTCTGCCGCAGCCGAGCCCGCGATGTGCGCGATCGATGTAGAACTCGCGGATGAAGCCCCATCCCTCGCGCTTGCACCAATCGCTCTTGGGCGTATCGATCTGGTAGATGCCAAAGCCGATCGGACGCTCGCCTGACAATGCGATTTTCATCGAAATCGTACCACTCTGTATGGCATCTATGATGAAGTTGCAAATCTTCGTTTGTATGATCTCCTCAGATAACCCTGTCTTCAAATCGTCGATGAAATATGTCGTGAACAGCTCGCGCCATGCGCCTTCGTAGACACTTGTATAATCGACAATCGCAACCCCGCTCATGCCGCCTTTGCCCCCATCTCCGCGCGCATCTGCTTCGCGAGCGCGGCCTCCTCCTCGGGCTTTACCATGCGCGCTACGATCAGATTGCCCAGAGAGAAGATCGACGCGGTGAAGAACACCCATTGCGGCCCCCATTTCACCCAGATCAGCCCGCAGACCGACGCCGCGACGATGGACACGATGTGGTCAAGGCTCGTCCCGGTGGAGAGCGTCTGGGTCACCTCGTCGTCGCTCCATGAAATCGAGCGCAGGTAGATCGAGTTGACGATGGAGATTTGCATGGAGAGCCGGTCGAGGATGAACAGCGCATATACGCTGATCGCCGCCCACGCGAGGCTCGCCGCACCGCGCGCGAAGATGAAGTACACCACCACGCCGTAGAGGGCGTAGATGATGATGAACGCGAACGCTTCAACATACATCATCTTCTTGATGCCGTATCGATCCATCCAATGCCCGACATAGCGCATAAAGAAGATGCTCAGAAAGCTGCCGACGATTAGCAGCATCGACATGGTGTCCGCGCCCTTGAAAAGCAGCTGTATGATCACCCACGAGCCGTAGACATAGGCGATCTGCTTTTGAACGCCCTTGAGGATCGTCAGAAAGTAGTAGTATTTATACTGTTTCCGGAAGGTGATTTTGAATTTGCGCTTCATCACCGTGCCGCTGCCGCGCCGCGCGACGAGCAAAACGGCGATCAGCGCCGCGCCCGCGAACGCCATCGCGCCGGCGAGGAACACCCATTTGACATCCGCTTGGAAGGTGAAAAACCCAAAACGAAACCCGAAGAACACGAGAAGCCCCGCTGCCATGCCGATGAACGCCTGCGCGGAGGCGTATTGCCCCATGCGCTGACCCATGCGCCCCGGTTCCGCCAGCGACATGCCGATCGAATCGCGCAGCGGCATGAACAGGTGCATCCCGGTGGAGTTGATGAACAGAAACAGCAGCATCACGCCAAACGGCGGGGTCAGAAGCCCCAGCGCCGTCAGCCCCGCGCACGCGAGGATCTGCGCCACCACCGCCGCGCGCAGATCGCCGAACGCGCCGAGCGCGGTGATCAGTATCACGCAGAGGAAGCCCGGCAGCTCGCGCGGGAACTCAATGAACCCGCGCTGCGCGGCGGTCACATGGTACACCTCGTTGAAGTAGTTGCCGTAGATTGAGTCCGACAGCCCGTTGCCGAGGGCGGCGAAGGCGATGAGCAGGAAAAACAGAACCATCTCGGGACGCTTCTCACGCGCAAGTCTTTGCATTGGCGTTGCCTCTTTCGCATCATAATATGTCACCATAATAACACGAAGCGGCGACGGCGTAAAGATGGGTTTGCGGAAAGATTACAGGAGCGGAGTATCCGCTCGCGCATGGCAGAAACATCGAATGGCGGCGGCTCATCCGCGGGATGATAGAAGGCGACCGAAAGCCCGCCCGGCGGCAAAATCGCTTGGCGCGCACGGTTTACGGGGATTTGATCATTTCGGTAATCCACGCGAATGATTGATTTGTATGATACACACGGAACAAAAAGAAATATTGAGGAGATGAGAGAATGAAAAAGCTGATGACGATGATGATCGCGCTTGCCATGATCCTGACGACCGCTTGCGCGGGCGCGGAGGGCATTTCCGGCATGATCAACGTGATCTCCCGCGAGGACGGCTCGGGCACGCGCGGCGCGTTTGTCGAGCTGACCGGCATCGAAGTGAAGGACGAAGACGGAAACAAGATCG
>JBMNUA010000246.1:0-2992 GCA_050945995.1 Christensenellales bacterium | reverse complement strand
CCCGCACCCCTGCCAAAGGACATTGTCCCTTTAGAATCCCGATAACCGCCGCTATCGCGGCGGGGAACGGAAAAAGATCAAAGCTGTGGATTCGTTATGAATTCACAGCTTCTTTATACTTGTCGATATGGTTATCCTATAATCCTCCCCCTGCTGCCGCGTAGCGGCGGCGCATGGGATTCTTAAGGGCGTCAGCCCTTAAGCGGGAGCGCGAGGGCAGCGCCCTCGCCGTCCTCCCCTCGCCTCCCCCGCCCTTCACGCCGCGCGCCGCGCGCGTCGGTATACTGCGCGGTAGGCGAACACGAGGAGCAGCACCATGCACGGCCAGCCGATCACCTCGGCGAGATAGGCAGCAGTTTCGCCGCCGATGAGCGCGGGCATGAACGCGAGACAGGCGACGCGTGCGCCCGCCTCGGCGAACCCGGAGAGCATGGGCATCAGCCCGTCGCCGAGCCCACGCAAAGCGCAGCGGTAAAGCGTGGATATATAGTGGAAGGGCAGAAAATAGAGGATCAACCGCAGCTGGCGCACTCCGGCGGCGATAGCGCGCGGCGCGCTCGGATCGTCCGCTTCGATAAAGAGCGACAGAAACTGCGGCATCAACGGCAGAACGACGGCAATCGTCGCGCCCACGCAGACGAGCAGTATGGCGTGCGCCGCGCGCATGCCCCTGGATATCCGATCGAAACGCTGCGCGCCGTGGTTTTGTGAGATGAACGGCGCGACCGAGCCCGAGAACGCATCGCCCAGCGCGAACACCACGCTGTATAGCCCCTTCGCCGCGGCGACGCCCGCCACATACGCCATCCCGAGCGCATTGACTTTGCTCTGGATGAGCAGCGCGACAATCGCGCTCGGAAAATCCCGCACGCTCAGCGGCGCGCCGACCTTGATAAGCTCCTTGATCGTCCGCGCGTCCGCCCGCCAATGCGCGCGCGATAGATCGACCGCGCCCAGCCTGCGCATCGAAAGCGCGACATAGATGCATGAAAATACTTGCCCCGCGACCGTCCCGATCGCAACGGCGGCGACGCCCAGCGGCGTAAACAGCAGCAGTGTGATGTCGAGAACGAGGTTGATCGCCATCGAAATCAGCCCCGCCACAAAGGGCAGCCGGCTGTTCCCCAGCGCGTAGAATGCCGCGCACAGCGTGCGCCCGACGGCGGCGACGGGCAGCGCGAACAGCCGGATGCGCGCGTACAACAGCGCGTCCGCGATCAGCTCCGGCGGCGTGTGCATTTGGCGCAGCGCATGCGGCGCAAGCAGGATGCCCGCCGCCGTGAGCGCAAGCCCGGTGGCCGCGGACAGGACGATCGCCGTCGCGATCGCGCGGTTCAAGCCGTCCTTGTCGCCCGCGCCGAACTTCCGACCGAACACGCCGTCAAATCCGGATGTGAAACCGGCGGATAGGCAGATGATCAGCCACAGATAGAACCCGGTCGCGCCGACCGCGGCGAACGCGCCCAAGCCCGCGATCCTGCCGAGCACCATCGAATCGCCCATCGTGTAGAGGATGTCGATCGTGCTGCCCAGAAGGATCGGGATCGAGAAGCGGATCATCAGCCGCGGGATGTTCCCCTTGGTCATGTCGCGGGTCGCGATCATGCGCGCACCTCACTCTCTTTCACACATTTAAAAAAAGCATAGCAAAGCTCCCCGCAAAACGCAATCGGTTTGGTGCGCCCATAAAAAATATAGGCGCTGCGCCCCAAGGTTTCTCGTATATGTTTGTATAAACTGCATATGCGTGCTAGGAGAACGCGCGGGGAGGAACGGCGGGGAAGAACGCGCGGGGACTCCGTCCCCGCACCCCTGCCAAAGGGACAATGCCCCTTTGGAATCCCGATAACCGCCGCTATCGCGGCGGGGAACGGAAAAAGATCAAAGCTGTGGATTCGTTATGAATTCACAGCTTCTTTATGCTTGTCAATATGGTTATCCTATAATCCTCCCCCTGCCGCCGCGTAGCGGCGGCGCATGGGTTTCCAAAGGGCTGTGCCCTTTGGCTGGAGCGCGAGGGCAGCGCCCTCGCCGTTCCCCGTTCCCCCGTCTCTCCCCCCTGCATCCCCGCAAGCCTCAAAACCCCTCGATGTACGCCACCTTCGAGACATCCTCGACCTCGCGCAACGCCTCGCGCAGCGCCTTGGGCACATCCCCGTCCACCTCAATCGCCATCACCGCGTCGCCGCCCTCGCTCGCGCGGAACACCTGCATCGTCGCGATGTTCACCCGATGGCCGGCGATGATGCCGCTCACGCGCGCGATCGCACCGGGTCGGTCGGTGTGCCGCACCACGATGGTATCCCCGGACACGCGAAACGACACCGCGAGCGCATCGATCCTGTCCACGCGGATCGCGCCGCCCCCGACGGAGCTCGCGCGCACGCAGGCACGCGCGCCGGACGCGCCGGTCAAGGTCAATTGCGCGGTGTTGGGGTGCGCGTCCTCAAACTCGACGGGCTCGAAGGCGTATTCCATGCCCCGCTCGCGCGCGATGGTGAGCGCGTCGCGAATCCGCGCGTCGTCCACCGCCATGCCCATCAGCCCCGCAACGAGCGCGCGATCCGTGCCGTGCCCGCGGTACGTCTCGGCGAACGACCCGTGCAATTCGATCCGCGCACGCAATACCTCCTCGCCGAGCAGTTTTCTGCCCACCAGCCCGATGCGCACCGCGCCCGCCGTGTGCGAGCTGCTCGGCCCGATCATCACAGGCCCAATGATCTCAAACAGATTCATATCCCGCCTCCGCCGCCTGGGTCAACTCCGCCCACTCGAGGTAGAGCGCCTCCAAGTCCTGTTCGATTTCGCGATGCTCGCGCGCCACGCGCGCCGCCCGCTCGCCGTCGCGGTACACCTCCGGCTCGCCCATGCGCGCGGTCAAATGCGCCGTACGCGCCTCCGCGTCCGCAATCGCCTGCTCGAGCGCGCGCAGTTGCTCCTGCACGCGCCGCTCGCCCTCGGCGAGCAGCCGCTTTCTGCGCTTCTCGCGCGC
>JBMNUA010000245.1:0-3015 GCA_050945995.1 Christensenellales bacterium | reverse complement strand
CATCATTATACCACGAAATGGGCGGGATGTCACGCGCGGGCGGGTTTGGCAGAATTTTAGCACGCGCGGGGGCGCGTGTCAACGCGCGTTTGCGTTACTTTACATGAAAATGGATTGACAGCCGCGGGCGGGCGCGCTATAATGGTTGAAAGGGCAAAGGCGCTTCTTATGGGCGCTGTTTGCCTTTTCTTATTTCATAAAAATGGCAGGAGGCTGTGACATGGGCAAGGTGACCGGGGAGGACATCATCCGCAGGGTGGTAGACGAGGGCGTTGATTTTATACGGATGCAGTTTACCGACATCTTCGGGCAACTCAAAAATGTGACGATCACGGCGTCGCAGATCAAAAAAGCGGTGTCGAACGAGATCATGATCGACGGCGGCTCCATCGCGGGGTTTGTGCGCATCCACGAGTCGGATCAATATCTCTACCCGGATTTGGATACCTATACGATCTACCCTTGGCGCCCGCAGCAGGGCAAGGTGGCGCGGCTGATCTGCGATGTGTACAACCCGGACGGCACGCCATTTGTGGGCGACCCGCGGGGGGTGCTGCGCCGGACAATCGCGCGGGCGGAGCGGATGGGGTACCAATTCAACGCAGGCCCGGAGTGCGAGTTTTTCCTGTTTCAGACAGACGACGAGGGGAAGCCGACCACGAAAACCAACGACGATGCGGGGTATTTTGATCTAGGCCCGCTCGACCACGGGGACGGGACACGCCGCGAGATCTGCCTGACGCTCGAGCAGATGGGGTTTGAGATCGAGTCCTCGCACCACGAGGGGGCCGTAGGGCAGCACGAGATTGGGTTTAAGTACGCGCACGCGCTGCGGGCGGCGGACAACATCATGACCTTCAAATTGGCGGTGAAGGCGATTGCGCAGAAGAACGGGCTGCATGCGACGTTCATGCCGAAGCCGATTTTTGGGATCAACGGCTCGGGGATGCACACGAACATGTCGCTGTTCAAGGACGGCAGAAATGTGTTTCACGACGAGGCGGGCGAGAAGCAGCTATCGCAGGACGCGTATCATTTTATCGCGGGGCTGCTGGAACATGTGCAGGGCATGACGGCGGTTGCGAATCCCTTGGTGAACTCCTACAAGCGGTTGGTGCCGGGGTTTGAGGCGCCGTGCTATACCGCGTGGTCGGCGTCGAACCGATCCGCGTTGATCCGCATCCCCGCGTCGCGCGGACAGACGACGCGGGTGGAACTACGCTCGCCCGATCCGTCGTGCAACCCGTATTTGACGTTTGCGGTGTGCCTGGCGGCGGGGCTGGACGGGATCGAGCGGAAGCTTTTGCCGCCGGAGGAGATTTCGGAGAACATCTTCAAGATGACCGCCGAGGAGCGCGCGGCGCGGGGGATCAACTCGCTGCCGAGCACGCTGAAGGAGGCGATCGACGCGATGCGCGCGGACGCGCTGATCTGCGAGACGCTGGGCGAGCATGTGGTGGAGCAGTACGTCAAGGGGAAGATGCGCGAGTGGAAGGAATACAGCAACCATGTGAGCGCGTGGGAGATTGAGAAGTACATCATCAACTACTAGAAACGGAGGGAGGGGGCTGTGGACAGGCTCATCGTCGCGTTTGAAAACGAAAAAACGATTGCGCGCGTGCGGGAGATGCTCGCCTCCTCCTCCTTTGCGCCGCGCGCGACGCACCGAACGGGCGCGGATGTGGTGCGCGCGGTGCGGGACATGGGCGGGGGCGCGGTGGTGTGCGGGGCGCGGTTTCCGGACATGACGGCGGATCAGATTTGGCGCGATCTCGAGGGAACGGCGCGAATGCTGGTGATCGGCAACGCCGCGCAGCTGGCGATGTGTACAGAGCCGAAGCTTCGCAAGCTCGCGCTGCCCGTGAGCCGGTCGCTGTTGGCGGCGGCGGTGGAGGAGCTGATCGGGCAGGCGGGGGCTGCGCCCCGGGGCGGGGTGCGCCGGTCTGCGCAGGAGGAGATGCTCGTAATGCAGGCGAAAGCGCTGCTTCAGCGAAAGTATGGCATGACGGAGGGCGAGGCGCACCGATATTTGCAAAAGCGGAGCATGGACGCGGGCGTGCGCATCGCGGCGACTGCGGAAATGCTGGTCGATCGGCACGGGTGACGGAAAACGCGCCGCGCGTTCGGCGATGGCGACCAAATTTACAGATTGCCCGGGCGCGGCAAGCAAACATTCCTTCCGATGAAATTGATCGGAAGGAATGTTTGCGATTGCGTGGCGGCGCATCCGACATTCATCGAATGGACGGCATGGCGGCGGTTGGGAACACCACGAGGAGCGCGCCTTCGCGCACGCGGACGCGGGCGGGGGCGTCTGTGAACGCGTTGCTCACGCCGATCGGGTAGGACGGGTTGAGCGTATGGTTTTCAAGCGGGAAGAGGAGCCCTTCGAGCGTCACACCTTTCGCCGCTTCGCCCATACAGAACACGGAGATGGTACCGCGCGCGTGGGCGGGGAACGCGATTTCGCCATTGCGCACGGCGGCGACCGATTCATCCGCGCCGACGAGCGCGCCGCGCGCGCCCTGTTCCGCAATGAACAGCAGGGTTTGGAGGTTGGCGAGCGTATGGTCAATCCGACCGCCGAGCGCGCCGTAGAGCAGAAAGCGCGCAAAGCCGCGCGCGAGCCCGGCTCTGACGGCAATGAGCATGTCGGTGTCGTCCTTCATCGGGGGGTAGCGCAGGATTTCGACATCCGCGGGCGGATCACCAAGCGAATCGAAATCGCCGACGACGAGGTCGGGGCGTATGCCGCGGCGCGCGAGCTCTAAATATCCGGCGTCGGCGGCGATGATGATATCGCCGGGCTGCGCGTCGATCCGCGCGCCGGCGGGGTCGCCCGCGCCCATGATGTGGCAGATGTTCATGATGATCTCCTATGGCGATGCCGCATAAAGGGGACGTGCGCCGACGAGGTGAATTTTCGTCAGATTGAGCTTGCAAAATCCGCAGGCGTAGTCGTGCTACGTCAAGGGTTTTGCAGGCACGAGATGGCGGAAATGCATCCGTCCGCGC
>JBMNUA010000244.1:0-3056 GCA_050945995.1 Christensenellales bacterium | reverse complement strand
AGCCAGAGCGCGAACGCGTAGCCGAACCGCGCGGCGAATTCGTCCGTCAGGTCGTGTTCTTCTCCTCGTATGTCGGTTCCACTCAGGAGCTTCCGCCAATCGGAGATCATAAAATATCCTCCTTACTTCGGGGTTGCGCGTCAATCGATGGGCGCGAGGTTTTGGAAAAATCGGTACATGGGTTGAAGCTGCGCGTAACCGTCGGCGATCTCATGCACGAGCGCGGGCGATTTGAGCAGCGAGAAGTCGGTCAGTTCCTTTTCGACGTAGAAGCCTTTGAGGGCGTACCATTCGCGCGCGTCGGGGTGCAAATCGTCCGGGATGTTCATGCGCTTATACGCCTTGGGGTGCAGCGTGAACTGCCCGCGCGCCTGCCGCCACGCATCGAGGAAGGGCACGGGGTCGTCTAGCAGCGATTGGCGGAGCGCCTGCATCATCGGGCGGTGTTCGTTATAAAAGCCCATGCCGTATGCGCCGCCGGTGGCGGAGATGTCGAAATACACGCCGAGGGTGGTGGCGCGCTCGACCCCGGGGCGGCGAAACGCGAGCCAGATGTAATCGCGGTAGGGCGATTTGTCGCGCGTGAAGCGGAGATCGCGGTTGATGCGCGAGACGACCTTGTGCGCCCTGCGCTCAAGCGTGTCGTCCAATTGCTCCACCGCGGGCGCGAGCGCATCGGCGAGCGCGAGCGCGGGTTCGCGCACGGCGCGCAGATACCAATCGCGGTTATCTAAGAAGAACGCGCGGTTGTTGTTGAAGCGGATCGCCATAAAAAATTCAAATGTCTCGTCCGTAAATCCGTTAAACATCGCCGCCTCCGCGTTTTTTTGATTTTGGGATGCGCTTGATCGGTTCAAATTTCGTGGTTCTGCCGATCTCCTCGCGCCTGCGCTGTTTTTCGATCTCGAGCCGCTGGCGGCGCTGCCGGCGTTCGCGGAAATGCGTGGCGATGAGCACCACGCAGAGCGCGATCAGCGCCGCGCCCGCGATGGCGAGCATCCAGACATAGGTCATGGCGTCGTCAACGTTATGGGTGATCCAATCGGCAAAGCGTCCGCCGGATTCCGCGACGACCTCCGGCAGCACGCCGCCTTGGCTGATGTGCACATCGACGGGCGCGCTCTGCGCGAGCACGGGTTCGCCGCTTGCGTCCGTGCCGCGGATTTCAAAGGTGAACTGCGCGTCGTCTTCGACATCGAGGATCACCGAGCGGATGGTGGGCTCGCCCGGCGGGATGAACGCGAAGGTGTGGATGTCGCCGTATGCGAGCTCGGACAATGTGATGTCACGCGCGGGGGTGTTTCCTGCGTTTTCAATTGCGACGGTCAGCTTCACGCCGCCGGCGCGCGAGATTTCCGGTGTTTCGGTGTGCGCGGCGACGGAGAGCCGCGGCTGCGCGGGCGCGTCCGCGAGTTCCACATGCGCGGTGTTTGAGTGCGCTTCGATCCTGTTTTTCGTCTCGGAGATGCCGGAGACGCGGATGCGGTAGTCGGACGATGCGCGCACGGGCCAACTGTACGTCAATGTGATCGTCGCGCCCGCTTTGATCTCGAGCGCATCGGCGATGATCGTGCCGTAGACATCGTCGGTAACCGAAACCCCGGTGACGCCGACGCCGTGGGCGGCGATCGTTAAAACGCCGTTGACGGTGTCGCCCGTCGCGGCGGAATTGCGGTCGAGCGCGAGCGACGCCGAGAGCGATTCTGAGACGACATCGATCGGCGCCTCGGACAGCTCGATCGTATGCACATGATCGCTGACGGTGGCGGCGACGTAGCTGACGCTCGGTTCGGAAACCGCGCTTGCGTCGAGCGTGACGCGGCTGGGGAGGATCTTCGACGCGCCCGGTTCGAGCGATTCGACGCGCCCGGTGAAATCGCCGAGGGAGTCGCGCACGCGGATTTGCGAGAGCGCGACGTTGCCGGTGTTTTTCACGCGGTAGGTCACGATGACGGTGTCGCCCGCGACCGCGGCGCGCGAGGAGATTTGGCGCGTGAATTCGATATTCGGCGCGGCCTCGCTTTTGATGATCGGCACGCTGACGTTGTAGTTGACCTGCGTGTCGTCGGAGGCGATGTCGTCGTGGCTGACGATGAAGTTGATCTGCCCCGCGTCGAGCTGCTCCTGCGAGATGGCGTAGGGGCGCGGGAAGACCTTCGTATCCCCCGCCGCGATCTGCCCGAGGGGTTCGGTGTACAGACCGTCGGGGGAGGAGGTGATGTAGAGGTTGCTGGCGTCGTATTCGGAGGCGTTGGTGATCGAGAAGGTCAGCGTGACATCGCCCGGCGCGACGAGCTCCACGGGCTTGACCGCGAGCTTGATCTCGAGGATGTGGCGAAGCGGCGGGGTGGTGGACGCCGATTCGGACATGGCGATGCCGTGCGCGAGGAACATCGCGCACACAAACGCAAGCAGGGCGAAGCGAAAAATCGCCTGCCGGTTAGACTTTCTGAACTGTATATGCCGCACCGAATGTCTCCACGGAAACCGTCTTGATCTTCTGTTCGCTCTTGGGTCGATCCTGCGCGCCCGTTTCGGTGTTTGCGATGCGATCGACCGCGTCCATGCCCTCGGTCACTTTGCCGAACGCGGCGTATTGACCGTCGAGATGCGGAGAATCGGCGTGCATCACGAAAAACTGGCTGCCGGCGGAGTCCATCATCATGCTGCGCGCCATGGAGAGCACGCCGCGCGCATGCTTCAGGTTGTTCTGTTTGAAGCCGTTTTTGGTGAATTCACCCTTGATCTGATAGCCCGGTCCGCCCATGCCGCTGCCCGTCGGGTCGCCGCCCTGGATCATGAAGCCGGGGATCACGCGGTGGAAGATCAGCCCGTTGTAGAAGCCCGCGCTTGCGAGCGAGACAAAGTTCGCCACCGTGTTGGGCGCGATTTCGGGGTAGAGCTCCGCTGTGAACCGGTCGCCGTTTTCCATCTCAAAGGTTACGATCGGGTTTTTCATGGTTGGTTTCCTCAATTCTCTATTTTATTGAAGCGATAGGATGCGCCGCTCGTTTCGACGCGTACGGACTGCATGATTACATCCTCAAGCGGCTTGT
>JBMNUA010000243.1:0-3058 GCA_050945995.1 Christensenellales bacterium | reverse complement strand
TCGATCACGTCCGTGCGAAACCCCTGCGCGTCCGCCGCGGGATGCCCCGGCTCGTAAATGCCGCCGTACACCGCCCGCCCCAAATGCTCGATGAACGACCCGTAAATCCGCGGATCGATCCGCCCGATCACATAATCCCGATCGAGCGCCATCCTCGCCTTCTTCATCCGTATGCCCCCTTATTGCTTCAGCCGTTGATCGCCCGTGCGCTCGTATCCCTCGTCGATGATCCGCCGCGCGTCCTCCGGCATATTCTCGTAGCCTTTATAAAGATTCATCAGATTCACATACAACTGCGCGTTCCCCGGCTCGAGCGCGATGCAGGCGCGTATCGCAGCAATCGCCCGCTTGTCGTCCCCGCTCTCGATGTATGCGTTCGCCGCCGCAACGGCGTACCCGTAGTTGTCCGGATCGCGCTCGCGCGCCGCGTCGTAGTACCGCCCCGCCGAGTCGTAATTGCGCGCCTCATACGCCTCGTAGCCAAGCGTCGCATACGCCGCGCCCGACCACGCGAGATCCAGCCGCGCCAGCACGATCTGCGCGCTCGGCGTGATCGCCCACGCCGCCACGATCGTCACCGTAATCAATAAAAGGATCAGCGCCACGATCCCCCGCACATGCCGCACGAAAAAACTGTGGCTCTCCGGCTCCTCGTATGCGCTCACGCGGCGGTTCGTCCGCCCGCGCGGCGCGCGCGCCGGTCTGTAAAAATCATCCTCGTCAAAGGGCATCTCCCCGCGCACCGTAAACAGCCGATCCGGATCGGGCACATCGTCCCGCCGGGGGATCAGCGTGCTCGCGCGCCCCGTCTCCGCGCCCATATCGCGCGATAACGTCGGCGGTCTGCGCGCGCCGTCGCGGCTCGGGCGCGCGAAATCGCCCGTCTCGCGCTCCCGGCGCGCGGGCTCGCGCACGCGCCGCGCCCGCGGCATCTCGCGCGCGCTCAGCTCGGGCCAATCCTCCTCGTACAGCCGGCGCACCCGCTCGCGGCGCGTAAAAAAATCCGTCTCCTCGCCCGCGTCCATCGGCGCGTCCACATCGCCCGTCTCCTCCGGCGCTTCGGGCGCGTCTAAATCGGGCTTTGAATCCGGATTCGCGCCCGCTCGCCTGTATATTTTGATATCGTCGTCCGCATCCGCGGCATCCGCCCCGCGCGCCCTGCCGGAGTCCGGCGCCCTGCCGGAGTCCGGCGCCCTGCCGGAGTCCGGCGCCCCGCCGGCGTCCGGCGCCTTTGCGGCGCGCGGCGCGCCCGGCTCGGGCAAAAGCTCCCCGCATCTCGAGCAAAAAAGCCGAATCCCCGGGTTCTCCCGTCCGCAATTCGGGCATCTCATGCCAACATCAGCCTCCGAACTCTCTCGTCCCATCACGCGTCCTGCCGCCACAGCGTCTCATAGTCGGGATCGCCATAAAACGCGCGCGCCTCGCCGATCTCCCCGCCCAACGCTTCGATGGCGTTCGCAATCTCCATATAATCAAAATACGATAGCTCACTCAGCCCCGCAAGCTGCGTCAAAACGCCGATCAGCGACGCATCGCCCAATCGCTCCGCCAGCGCGGCGTACAGCGCGCGCCGCTCGTGGTCGTTGCGCAGCCGCTCGGCGATCAACTCCGTCACCCGCGCGTCCCCCGGATACCGGCTCAACACGTCCAATATCGTAGCGCGCACCTGCGCATCCGCAGCGTCATATCGGTCAAACAGCGGCTCAACCGCGTCTTTGCCCGCGCGCCCCAGCCAATCCGCGGCGATCTCCGCCAAATCCCCGCCTTCCGGAAGCATGTCCGCGCAAAGCTCCGGCAATCCCCTCGCGTTTCGATCGCACAACAGCCGAAGCGCACTCGCCCGTGCCTCGCACCGCAAATCCGCGTCCCGCGCCATGCGCGCAAGCGCATCCGCGCATTCGGGCGTCTGCGCAATCCGCCGATACAAGGGCTCGGGCACTTGCATGCCGCCCTGCGCATACGCGCGCAGCTGCTCCGCCAAATCCTCCGGCGGCATCTTCGCAAAATATTCGTCCGGCGACAGCCCGCCCAGCCAGTCCGCGGCGGCGGCAGACCACGCCTTCGCCGCCTCGTTCATTCGCTCCTCGAGCGCGCCGTCGGGCAATTCGCCCATGCCGCGGATCATCGGGGCTGCGTATTCCATAAACTTCCGATCAAAGTCGATCAAATCCGCCATTCCTCGCCACCCCTTTCGAGCACCGTCGCCATCCGCCGCGCGAAGAACATCAGCTGCCGAATGGGGCATTCAAACTGCGCGCTCAGCTTATAAAAGCTGGGGCTCTTGCCCGCAAGCGCGAGATAGCAGTAGGCGAGCGCCGCCGCCGCCGTGTGCGTTTTCACGAGCGGATCGGTGCGCACGGGCGTTTGCCGCCGATATAAATCCCACATCACCGCCAGTTGGTCAAACGCGTACACATCGTATCTGCGCTCGAGCACATCACTCGCCAGCCGCACCAACTGCCTGTGCCCGACGCTCATCAAGTCCAGCACCCGCTCGCCGTCGGGCATCAAGCCCTCATCGCTCGCCATGTAGGGCGGCAGGATGCGCCCGATGTCCAGCCCGCGCATGCGGTACATCGTCGCCGCGCGCAGCGTCATGTCAAAGCCTGTGTCCCCCCGCAGCATGTACTCGCGCAGTTGGCTCTCCGCCGCGGGATCGTCAATCGAGGAGAGCAGCGTCACCGCCGCCTCGCGAAACCGCCGATCCGCCGATGTCAAGCACCAGGTCAGCATCGCGCGGAATTTTGCGTCCTGTTTCCAGTCCTCGCCCAATTGCGCGATGTCCCCGTCCAATTTGTCTGTGATATACTTGAACCGCTCGAGCATCTCGCCGCGCGGCACCTGATATTCGCAGCTCAGCTCGCCCGCGTCCAATTCCCCCGCCTCCGCCTGCCGGTTGAAGTAGCCGGCGACCGTGTCCTCGGGGTCGATGCGCACAATCCGCTGCCAATACCGCGCAGCACTCTTCTGCTCGTCGCCGCATAGGATGCTCGTCACACCCATGATGTGCAGAAGCAGCCGGTCATACGGCGTCTCGCGCAATGCCCGCAGCGCGCAC
>JBMNUA010000242.1:0-3099 GCA_050945995.1 Christensenellales bacterium | reverse complement strand
TCCTGCCACGAGCGCTTCTTGTCGCCCCGCTTGATGTTCCGGGTCGCCTTTGCCAAAAGCGTGCGCGTGCGGATCACAGGCACAATACACTTGAAAAAGCCGAACACGAATAGGATGAAGATCGCAAGATAGATCAGCACGTTCACGCTGTCGTCGATCCCCAGCATCGTAATGAATGATTGCATAGCCGCCCTCCGACGATTCGCCATCCGAAAATGGGTATAGAAACACGCGTACAGTATAGCATCCCAATATGCGCGAAATCGGGATCAACCTGTGACTTTGCTATGACAGATCGGTGAGCCGCCGCCCTCGAAACAGCGCGCCCGCGCCGATGCCGCACAGCCCGCCCATGATGTGCGCGAGCTGCGAAACCCCGTCTTTTGTGAAAATCCCATCCACCAGCTCGCCGCCAAAATAGATTGTCGCCACGAGCACGATGGTGAGCGGTATCTTACGCGTGCGCCTGCCCGGAAACGCCGCGGCGAAGATCAGCATAAACACCACGCCGCTTGCGCCCATCAGGCGGGTCGCGGGCGAGACGAGCATGTGAAACAGCCCCGAAACAAGCGCGGTGATGAGGATCATCGCCGCAAACCGCCACGCGCCGTACTTCTCCTCGACGACGGGGGCGAGCACCAGAAACAGCGCGATGTTGCCGATGAAATGGCGGTAGTCCGCGTGCCCGAACACATGCGTAAACAGCCGCACCCAGCTCATCGGATCGGAGAAGGGCGCGCGGTACACGCTGAACACCTTCGCCGCAAATTCGCTCGCCGCCGCGCCCAAAATCAGCGCGATCAGACAGATGAGCGCGAATGTGAGCGTCACGGGCGAATCGTACTCGATCCGCGCAAGCGCCCGCTTCAATAAACCGATCAATCCCTTGACCACCTTCATGCGCCATCCCCCCCTTTTCGCAAAATATCATACCATATGGATTTCATGCCGTCTATCTTTGTGCTATAATACCCATACGAGTTTTTTTGACGGAGGCGCATGCCATTGGTCGCGGAAATCCTTTCGATCGGCACGGAGCTGCTCATGGGGCAGATCGCCAATACCGACGCGCAGTTCCTCTCGCGCAGGCTGGGGGAGCTGGGCATTTCGCTGTATCGCCAATCGACCGTGGGCGACAACCCCGGGCGCGTGCGCGAGGCGCTCGCCGAATCGCTTTCGCGCAGCGATATTGTGATCACAACCGGCGGGCTTGGGCCAACCGAGGACGATCTCACCAAGGAGATGGTCGCCGAGTCCTTCGGGCTGGAGATGAAATTGCACAAGCCCTCGCTCGACGCGCTCACCGAGCGGATGCGCCGCCACGGGCGCAGCATGACCCAAAATAATTTCAAGCAGGCGTATTTCCCGGAGGGCGCGATCATCATGCCGAATTTGCGCGGCACCGCGCCCGGCTGCATCGTCGAGGCGGGCGAAAAAACCGTGGCGGTGCTGCCCGGACCGCCGCGCGAATTGATCGATATGTTTGAGCGCGAGCTCGCCCCCTATCTGGAGAAGCGCTCGGGGCGCACGATCCGCTCCCGGTTTCTTAAAATTTTCGGGCTGGGCGAGTCTGCCGTGGAGACGCTGCTCCTCGATCTGTTCCATTCGGACAACCCCACGCTCGCGCTCTACTGCGGCGCGGGCGAGGTCATGGCGCGGGTGAGCGCGCGCGCCGAGCGCGGCGAAGAAGCGGATCGTTTGATCGCGCCCGTCGAGCGCGAAATCCGCGCGCGCGCGGGCGACGCCGTGTATGGCGAGGGCATCGAGACAAGCCTTGCACAGACGGCGCTTGCGATGCTCGTCGCGCGCGGCGAGACGGTGACGTTCGCCGAATCCTGTACGGGCGGGCTGCTCGCGGGCGAGTTCGTCGGCTGTCCCGGCGCGAGCGACGCGTTTCGCGAAAGTTTCGTGACATACGCCAACGAATCAAAGATGCGCCTGCTCGGCGTGTCCGCGCAGACGCTCGCACAGGACGGCGCGGTCAGCGAAGCGTGCGCGTGCGAGATGGCGCGCGGCGCGCTTGATGCGTCGGGCGCGGATTGGGCGGTCGCGGTGACGGGCGTTGCGGGTCCCGGCGGCGGCAGCGCAGAAAAACCGGTGGGCACGGTGTGGATCGCCGTGGCGCACAAGGGCACGGCGCAGGCGCAGCGCTTCCAGATCATGGGCGATCGGCAATGGGTGCGCACGCTCAGCGTAGCAAACGCGCTGAATCTGCTCCGGCTTTCGATGATGAAACAAACCATACACGCCGAACCTGGCGCGTAGATATCACAACTATGGGAGGACAAACCATGAAACGCGAAACCTGGCTCAAAAAAATACTGCCCGGCATGAAGGATGAGTTCCTGCGCCGCTGGGAAAGCCCGTGGGACGAAGTGCGCGCCGCTTGGCTGGCGCACGGATACGGGAATCTGTCGGTCTGGACGGTGGATGATTTCGCCTTCGGCTACTACGAAATCGCGGACGGCGCGGCGCCCTCCGACGCGGACAAGGCGACGCTCGCGCGCTGGGACACCTACATGGAGGATGTCACGAAGACCATCGCGAAGCCCGGCGAGATGCGCCGGATGTACCATGACATCGGCATCGTGCGCGAAGACAAATCGCTCATCCGCCACCGCGTGTTCGGCACGATCCTCAAGCCCGGCTGCGCGCAGAAATATTATGATCGCCATAAGGCGCTCATCGATGCGCGCGGCGACCGCGTCAGCGAAGGACCGGAGAGCAACTTCACCATCTGGTGCGCGAATGATACCTATATCTTCGGCTATTGCGAGCTCGTGAAATCCTTCGACCGCGAGATGACGGACGAGGAAAAGGAGACGACCATCGCCTGGGAAACCCGCCAGCTTGAAATCATGGACTGGCTGACCGACGATGTCGATTGGATCACGGGCGACAACCACCCCGCCATCCATCGCGCGTTCCAAATGTAGGATCGCCGGTAAAAAACATCGCCATCGGCTGCGTAGAAATCATAGCCGGTGGCGGGGAAGTTGTAAAATAAATTGCCGCAGTTAGGAGAAAAAGGAAGACCCAACCTGACGAAGCGATTACAATGAGGTTGCAAGAACAAAGCAATCGAGGTGTCGAGGATGG
>JBMNUA010000241.1:0-3134 GCA_050945995.1 Christensenellales bacterium | reverse complement strand
CCGAAACGCTGTACAAATCGCAGGATTTCATATCAAACGGCACGCGCAGGAAGCCCTGCACGCCGTCCACATGCAACAGCGCGCGCCCCGCGATGTGCGCGTGGATGGCGGGGATGTCGCTCACCGCGCCGGTTTCGCCGTTGACATGCATCACGCTCACCAGCCGCGCTCCGTCCGCGAGCGCGCGCTCGAGCGATTCCATGTCCATTTCGCCTGTTTCGTTTACGCCGATCACCCGCACATCCGCGCCGCGCGCGCGCAGAGATTCGTAGGTTTGGCGCGCGGAGGAGTGCTCGACCGCCGAAACCGCCGCGATCAAATCCCCGCGCAGCCGCTGGGACGCGCCAAGGATCGCGAGGTTGTTCGCCTCCGTGCCCCCGGAGGTAAATATCGCGCCGTCGCCTTTCACGCGCGCGAGCAACTCCTCGCGGCAGGCGCGCACCGCGCGCATCGCATCGACTGCCGGCGCATACAGCGCGGAGGGGTTGTGATACCCCGTGCGCATGGTTTCGACCATTTTTTCGATCACGCGATCATGGGGTCTGGTGGTGGCGCAATTGTCCAAATATACCGTCATGAAACATCTCCAAAAACATTTGATTCGGGCTTTGCGTATCTTTCTCCATCGTATTATAACATAATCCCGCGCGCTGTCGAGCAAACAGGCGGTAAAATCTCACGGCTTGCGCATGAGGTGCGTTCTTGCGCAAGCCATTGGTAAAATCTACCCGCGCGCGGACTGCGCGAAAACGGGCATTTTTGTAAACATGTGTGCGGCGGCAGGATTTCATGTACCCAAAGTTGAACTATCTATGATGGTAAAAAGGAGGACATCCGATTGAATTGTCCCAATTGCGCGCAAAGGATCGATCGCGGGGCGGCGATCTGCCCGTTCTGCGGGGAAGCGATCGCCCCAAAGGCGTTTCGCCCATGGCGCGCCCTCGTGATTGCATTATCCTGGGTAATCGCGCTCGCCGTATTCGGCGTGGGCGTATATAAGCTATATTATTGGATCGATGAATACCGCCTGACGCGGCTGTATACGCGCGGCGCGCTGCGCCCCTCGATCACCCAGATCACGCTTGCGGACGGGCGCGCGGGGCACGCGATCGCCTATTTCGGCGAGGACGGCGACAAGGTATTTTTTGAGGCGCTGAACCAAACCATCGAATTTTCCGGCGGCGTGGCGCGCCTTCAAATTGCCGACAGCGATTGGTTCGGCAGGGGAATCGAGGAAGTCGAATCCGCGGAGGTGACGGTTTCGGCGATGCTCATCCACGAAACCGGCGACAAGCGCCGGCTGCCCGCGCTCAACTTTGAAATCCCCGCGCCGCAATCGCCGATCCAGGTGATCAACCCCAAAAGCGACGACCTCGCGATCAACACCTCGATCTACAAGCTCGAGGTGCGCGTGGTGCCCGGCAGCGCCGTCACGGTAAACGGAAAAGACGTGACCGACATCGTCGATCGCACGGGGCTGCTCTCCGTGAACGTGAACGTGTTCCCCGTGGGCGAGAACAACTATTCGATCATCGTCAACACGCCCAGCCACAAGGAGGCGCGGCGCGATGTGAAGATCCATCGCGCGGAGATGGAAATCCCGATCGAGATCGACTCGTCGGTGGAGATGACCACGAGTTCCGATGTGGTGACCATCACGGGCAAGTGCGATCCGTCCGCGGCGATCGTCGTAGACACGGAATTTCTGCCCGGCAGCATCCTGCAGGACGCGGCGACGGGCTCGTACTCGTTCATTGCGCAGATGACCGCGATCGGCGAGAACACCGTGCGCTTTCGCGCCACGGCGGAGGGGAAGGCGGACAGCGTCATCAGCCTGACCATCGATTATTTGCCCGATATCGACACCTACTCGCGCCGCGCATGGGCGCTTGACTACGACGAGCTCGTTTTGATGTTCGAGCAATGGAAGGGCAAGCGGATTTTCAAGTGCGTCGGCATTGTGGTTGACGTGTTTTATGAGGAAGACAACCAGTTCGTGGTGATGGATGTCGGGCCCGAGGATGTGCGGCAATTGCTCGTACTCGAGAACCGATCCAGCCTCGGAACGCCCGCGCGCGGCGGCGCGTACACCGCCTACGCCGATGTGAGCGGCAGGAAGATGTACGATGCGCATTACTACCCGTCGCTCGTCGCGCGCTATATGGACATCACGCCCGATTGACGGCGCGGAACACAAAGGAGATACGATTTTCATGAGCTATCAGTTATTTACCGATGCCACGGCGGATTTGACGCCGGGCATGATGCGCGGCTTGCCCGCGGTTGAGATCATTCCCATGGAGATCGAGTTGGACGGCGAAATCCGCCGCTACGGACCGGGCGGCGATTTGGAGGCGCGCGATTTCTATGCCGCGCTGCGCGGCGGGAAGTATGCGAGCACCTCGCAGATCAACCCTGCGGTGTACCGCGCGGCGTTTGAGCCGCATTTGCGCGCGGGCAGGGACGTGCTGTATTTGTGTTTCTCGTCCGCGCTGTCAAGCACCATCGAGACGGCTTCCGTGTGTATGGGCGAGCTGCGCCAGGAATACCCGGATCGCAAGATCATGCTGGTTGATACGCGCGCGGCGTCCGCCGGGGAAGGGTTTCTCGTGTGCGAGGCGGCGCGGCGGATGGCGCAGGGCGAGACGATCGACGCGCTTGCGCAATGGGTGATCGCCAATCGGTTTTCGGTCTGCCATTGGTTCACGGTCGATACGTTTGAGCATCTGCGCCGCGGCGGGCGCGTGTCGGCGGCGGTCGCCGCGATGGGCACGCTTCTTCAAATCAAGCCGCTGTTGCATGTGGACGAGACGGGCGCGCTCAAGGCGGCGGAGAAGCCGCGCGGCAAAAAGCAGGCGGTCGAGGCGCAGCTTGCGCGCATGAAAAAGGGCTGGGATCGCTCGATCAGCCCCATGGTTGCGGTCGGGCACGGCGATGCGCCGGCGGAGGCGGAGAAGCTGCGCGGGCTCGTGGCGGAGCGGTTTCCGGACGCGGACATCCATGTGTATGAGATCAACCCCGTCATCGGCGCGCACACGGGTCCCGGCATCCTCGCGCTCGTGTTCTGGGGGAACGAGCGGTAACAAATGAGGCGGGGGGCCGCTATTAGCGCCGCCCCCATCGGGTGGCAGGAC
>JBMNUA010000240.1:0-3175 GCA_050945995.1 Christensenellales bacterium | reverse complement strand
CGGGGTTCTCGATCAACGCGGTGGGCGGTCCGTGCACGAGCTACGAGCTCGCCGACCGCGACCCGACGCATGTCACCTTCTGCGGGGCGAACATCGAGCAATTGCGCCGGATCAAGGCGCTGTTTGAGACGGATTTTTATCACATCTCGCTCTCGACGGATGTGGTGGGCGTTGAATGCGCGGTGGCGATGAAAAACGCGTATGCGCTGGGCGTGACGCTGGCGATCGGGCTGTCGGAGCGGATCGAGGGCGTGGGCGGCACGCAGCACTACAATTCGCAGGCGGCGCTGTTCGGGCAGAGCGTGCGCGAGATGCGCCGGTTGCTCGCGCTTGTGGGCGGGCTGGACGACAACATCGTGCTGGGCGCGGGCGATTTGTATGTGACGGTGTTTGGCGGGCGCACACGGTTCATCGGGACGCTGCTCGGGCGCGGGCTGTCGTTTGACGAGGCGATGGAGGAATTAAAGGGTGTGACGCTTGAATCGGTGGTGATTGCGACGCGCACCGCGCGCGCCGTGCGCAGGCTGATCGCGGCGGGGAAAGCGCGGGCGGAGGATTTTCCGCTGATGCTGCACATCGACGAGATCATCACAAACGGCGCGGCGGTCAATATCCCGTGGACGGCGTTTGAGATCGAGACGGTACGATAGAAAAAAAGAATGAGCCGTGATTTTATGTCACGGCTCATTGTCTTTTTGGTCGAGGGCGCTTAGATACGCGCGGTCGGCATCGGTCAGCGGCGCGGCGTTCAGCAAATCCGGGCGGTTTTGTTTTGTGATTGCAAGCGCCTGTTCGCGCTGCCATTTTAGGATGTTGGCATGATGCCCGCTCAAAAGCACCTCCGGCGCGTCGAGCCCTCGGAACGAGCGCGGGCGGGTGTACTGCGGGTATTCGAGTAGCCCGGTGGTGAAGCTATCGTCGCACGCGGAGTCGCTGTCGCCGAGCACGCCGGGGATCAGCCGGGACACCGCGTCGATCACGACGAGCGCGGCGAGCTCGCCGCCGGTGAGCACATAATCGCCGATGGAGAGCTCCTCATCGATGCACAGATCGAGCGCGCGCTGATCGACGCCCTCATAGTGCCCGCAGAGGAGCATCAATTCTTCGTACTGTGCGAGTTCCTCGACAATTCGCTGGTCGAGCCTGCGCCCGCGCGGCGATAGATAGATGCGGCGCGCGCGCGCCTTTTCGGGCGGGTGCGCGGCGAATGCGTCCACGATGGGCTGGGCGAGCATCACCATGCCCGCGCCGCCGCCGAAGGGATAATCATCCGTATTTTTGTGCTTGTTTTCGGCGTAGGCGCGGATGTCGATCAGTTCCACCGCGAGATGCCCCGCCTCCTGCGCGCGCCCGAGGATCGATTCGCCGAGCATGGGGCGCAGCATATCGGGGAAGATGGTAAAGACCTTAATCTTCATCTTCGTACACCGCGACTTCCGCCATGCGCGCGGCGGCGAGCGTGACGCGCCCGGCTTCGAGATCGACAGAGAGCACCACGCTTTTGAGCGCGGGCACGAGCACCTCGCCGCGCGACCCGCGAAACACATACACATCGTTGCCGCCGGGCTGGAGCACATCCGTCAATGTGCCGATCTCCGCGCCTTGATCGTCCACGCCCATTAGCCCGACGAGGTCGGTGATGAAATTCTCGTCCTCGCCAAGCACGATGGCGTTTGCGCGGTCGATGTACAGCAACTCGCCGCGCATCTGATCAATCTGCTCGCGGGTCGAAACGCCGTCGATATAGAGATACGCCGCGTCGCGGGTCACGCGGGTGACGCGCAGTTTCACGGGGACGTACGCGCCGTCGCGCTTGAAATACGCCTGCGTCATGCCCTCGAAGCGCATCGGATCAGAGGTGTGCGGGCGGATTTTGATCTCCCCGCGCAGCCCCTGTGGTTTTGCGATTTCGCCGATCACGAAGTATTGCGGATTCATAGGCTACTCCATTTCGAGATTGATTGCGATTGGGTAATGATCCGAGAGATAGACGCCATTTTGGCAATCGTCCCAGATGTGCGCGTCGCCGAGCGCGCGAAACCCGCGGCTCATGATATAATCGATGCGCGGGTTCGTCTGCGCGCCGTAGGCGTGGAAGCTGTGGGGGATGGCGCGCGTGTGGTCGGTCAATGCGAGCTGCGCATCGCCAAGGAGCGCGCGCACGGGCGCGTCGGTCGGATAGGCGTTGAAATCGCCCAGGAGCACAAGCGGCATTTCGCGGCGAGCGAGTTTTGCGCGCATGGCCTCGATCAACTGGTTTGCGCCGAGGATGCGCGCGCGCTCGAACTCATGATCGAGGTGTATATTGTATACATCAAACGCCCGCGGCGTGCCGATGATGCGCAGCGTCGCCACCGTCATGATGCGCGGGCAGGGCGACTGCTCGGCATGGCGCGAGCCGGGGATGTCGGGCGTGGGGGAGAGCCAGCTCGTCTGAAGCCCGATCAACTCGTATTGTTCGGTGCGGAAGGCGACGGGGTTGTGCTCGTCCTCGTAATCCGCGCCGCGCCCGCAGCCGACGACGGTGTAATCCACAAGATGCCGCCGGAGAAAATCGAACACATGCGGGCGGCACTCCTGAAAGCCGATGACATCCGGGCGCTCGGCTTCGATTTTACCTAAGATCATGCCGCTTCTGTGCGAAAAGGCGTTGATCCCGTCGGACGGCGTATCATAGCGTATATTAAAAGTAACGAATTTCATATGTTCCTCGCGATCGGACGGTTGGCGCGGCAAACGCCCATCTCCGTCATGGGAATGGACGTTTGACCACCGTACCATCGAAATGCCCGGCGGGTGCGCAATGCATCCGCGGGGCATGGTGTGCGTTATACGATTTCGACAAAGACCGGTTTTTCGCTCCGGGCGGACGCCGCTTTCACGACGGTGCGAATCGCCTTCGCAATGCGCCCCTGGCGACCGATCACCTTCCCCATATCGTCCGGGTCAACGCGCAGCTCGATGGTGATGCGCTCGGCTTCGACCACCTCGCGGACATCAACGGCATCGGGCTTTTCGACCAGCGAACGGGCGATGAATCTGACGAGTTCAACCATTTACAGGATGCCGCCCTTCTTGAGAAGCGCCCGCACCGTGTCCGTGGGCTGAGCGCCGTTGCCGAGCCAATGCTTGGCGCGCTCGCCGTCGATCTTCAGATCGACCGGGTCGGTGAGGG
>JBMNUA010000239.1:0-3211 GCA_050945995.1 Christensenellales bacterium | reverse complement strand
ATAGAAGGCGACTTTGTACGAATCACCGCTCCGGCGCAGAAACGCGAGGTCGATGCATGAAGGGGATCCTACTGGCGGGCGGCTCGGGCACCCGGCTCTACCCGCTCACCTTGGTCACAAACAAGCAGCTTTTGCCCATATACGACAAACCCATGATCTACTACCCGCTGAGCGTACTTATGTCGGCGGGCATTCGCGATATTTTGATCATCTCCACGCCCGCGGACGCGCCCCGGTTCGAGACGCTGCTCGGGGACGGCGCGCGCCTCGGCGTGCGGCTCTCCTACGCGGTGCAGCCCTCGCCCGACGGGCTCGCGCAGGCGTTTTTGCTGGGCAGGGATTTCATCGGCGCAGACCCCGTCGCCATGGTGCTGGGCGACAACATCTTCTTCGGGCACGGGCTGAATGAGAAGCTCGCGCGCGCGCGCGGTCGCGCCGCCAAGGGCGAATCGACCATCTTCACCTACTATGTGGACGATCCGGAGCGCTTCGGCATCGTCTCCTTTGATGAAAACGGTCAGCCCTGCGGCATCGAGGAAAAGCCCGAAAATCCCAAATCCAATTACTGCGTCACCGGGCTGTATTTTTACGACAACCGCGTGGTGGACTTCGCGTCCGCGCTCACCCCGTCCGCGCGCGGGCAGCTTGAAATCACCGACATCAACCGCATGTACCTCGAGGCGGGCGCGCTCACGGTGGACGTGCTCGGGCAGGGCTTCACCTGGCTCGACTGCGGCACCCACGCCTCCCTCGGCGAGGCGACCGATTTTGTGCGCACCATCGAAACCCGCCAGCACCGAAAAATCGGCTGCCCGGAGGAGATCGCCTACCGCAACGGCTGGATCACCAAAGAGCAGATTTTGCGGGACATTCAGCCCCACGCCCATAGCTCGTATGCGGGCTATCTCATGGACGTGCTCGGTGGAAAATATATCGATCAATGAGGGTTTGATATGACGATTCTCGTGACCGGCGGCGCCGGCTTCATCGGCTCGAGCTTTCTTTGGCACATCTTGGAGCAGTACCCGGACGACCGCGTCGTCTGCGTCGATGCGCTCACCTACGCGGCCAACCCCGCCACCGTCGATGCCATGCGCGAACACCCGCGCTTCCAATTCGTGCGCGCGGACATCTGCGACGGTTCGGCGATGCGCGAGGCGTTTGAACAAGCGCGCCCCGACGCCGTCGTCAACTTCGCCGCGCAGACGCATGTCGATCGCTCGATCGACGACCCCGCGGTCTTTGTCAAAACCAATGTGCTCGGCACGCAGACGCTGCTCGACGCCTGCCGTGCGTTCGGCGTTTCGCGCTTCCATCAGGTGTCCACCGACGAAGTCTACGGCGATCTGCCGCTCGACCGCCCGGATCTTCTGTTCACCGAGGACACGCCGATTCGCACCAGCAGCCCCTATTCCGCCTCGAAGGCGGGCGCGGATCTGCTGGTTCTCGCCTACCACCGCACCTACGGCATGCACGCCACCATCTCGCGCTGTTCCAATAACTATGGCGCGCGCCAGTTCCCCGAAAAGCTGATCCCGCTGACCATTTTGAGATTGCTCGCCGATCAGCCCGTCCCCGTGTACGGCGATGGGCGCAATGTGCGCGATTGGCTGTATGTGGACGACCATTGCCACGCGATCGATATGATCCTGCGGCGCGGCAAGGCGGGCGAGGTGTACAACGTCGGCGGACACAACGAGATGCGCAACATCGACATCGTGCGGCTCATCTGCTCGCATTTGAACAAGCCCGAACATCTGATCACCTTCGTGGAGGATCGCAAGGGGCACGATTTACGCTACGCCATCGACCCGAGCAAGATCCACGCCGCGCTCGGCTGGCTGCCCGAAACGCGCTTTGCCGAGGGCATCGCGCACACCATCGATTGGTATTTGGGCAACCGCGGCTGGTGGGAACCGCTCCTCGAAGCGTCGGGCGCATGAAGGCGCTCGTCACAGGCGCGGGCGGGCTGCTCGGCGGGCATTGCGTGCGGGAATTGCGCGCGCGCGGCGCGCAGGTGATCGCCATGGATCGCGCTGCGCTCGATGTCGCAAATGAGGAAGCGGTGCGCGAGGCGCTCTTTGCGCATAGGCCCGATTGCGTGCTCCACCTCGCCGCGTGGACGGCGGTCGATGACGCGGAGGATTTGGGGAACATCCCTGCGGTGCGCGCGGTCAACGAAATGGGTACATCCTATGTCGCCCGCGCCTGCCGCGAAATCGGCGCGAAACTGTTGTACACCTCCACCGATTATGTGTTCGACGGCAGCGGGGACAAGCCTTGGTCGCCCGACGATCCGGCGGATCGCCCGCTCAATGTCTACGGCGCGTCCAAACGCGCGGGCGAGCGCGCGGTGATCGAGCAATGGGAGCGCAGCTTCATCGTGCGCATCGCGTGGCTGTACGGCGCGGGCGGTCGCCACTTTGTGGATGCGATGCTCGCGCTCGGCAAAACGCGCGCGGAAGTTTCCGTCGTTGACGATCAGTTCGGCACGCCCACCTATGCGCCCGACCTCGCGCGGCTGTTGTGCGAGATGCTCGCGGGCGAGCGATACGGCATCTACCACGCCGCGAACGCCGGCGGCTTTGTCAGCAGATATGAGTTCGCGCGCGAAATCTTCCGGCTGGCGAATCTGCCCGTGCGCGTGCTGCCCGTCTCCAGCGATGCGTTCCCCGCAAAGGCGGCGCGCCCGAACAACGGGCGGCTCGATCTGTCCAAACTCGCGGCGTCGGGGTTTGCGCCGCTGCCCCATTGGCGCGACGCGCTCGCGCGCTATCTGCAATCGATTGGAATGAGGGAACATGGCAGGCATTGACATTCAGGCATGCCCCATCGAGGGGCTGTATCTCATTAGGCCCGCCGTCCACCGGGACGCGCGCGGGTATTTCATGGAGAGCTATAACAAGCGCGATCTTGAGGCGGCGGGGCTTACCATGCGGTTCGTGCAGGACAACCAGAGCATGTCCCAAAAAGGCGTGCTGCGCGGGCTTCACTATCAGAAAACGCACCCGCAGGGCAAGCTCGTGCGCGTGCTCTCCGGCGCGGTGTACGATGTCGCGGTCGATCTGCGCAAACACAGCCCCACCTTCGGACAATGGCACGGCGCGCTGTTGACGGATGAGAACATGCTCCAGTTCTATGTGCCCGAGGGCTTCGCGCACGGCTTTCTCGTGCTGTCGGACACCGCGGAGTTTGCATACAAGGTCACCGA
>JBMNUA010000238.1:0-3250 GCA_050945995.1 Christensenellales bacterium | reverse complement strand
ACTCCTGCCTGCTCTCCATCAACGTAAACTTCGGTCTGGATACGCAGGGCAACATAAAGGACGACGACACCAGCCGCGCATGGCAGGAAGTCGCCACCGACGTGCGCTTCCGCCGCGCGCTGATGGTGTCCTTGGACGTCGATGAGATCATCGATGCCATCTACAAGGGCTTTGCCGTGCCCAACCCCTATCAGGAATGCACGCATGACATCGAACAGGCGAACGCGCTGCTCGATGAGATGGGCATGTTTGACATCGACGACGACGGCTACCGCGAGACACCTTCCGGGTTGAAGTTGAGCTGGCAGATCGTCAACTACGGCGGATCGAACGACCATATCCCCATGTGCGAACTCATGTGCGAATTCTGGCGCGAAATCGGGTTGAACGCGAGCGTTTCCACGGTGGAATCCACGCTGATGGCGACCATGCGCGAAGCCAACGAAATTCAAACCGAGGTCGGCTGGCCGCATACCACGCAGCTTTGGCATTACATCAGCTGGGGACAGGGGAACTGGGGTCCGTACTGGTATGATTGGTATGCAAGCGGCGGGTTGAAGGCGGAGGATCCCGCTTCTGTGACCGGCATCGAGCCGCCCGAGGACGTGAAGGAATTTTACCGCAAACTGGAATCGCAGATGATCGGCTCGCCGGAAGAAGCCGTCAATGAGATCGTTCCGTGGCTGGCGCAGTTCATGGGCGACAACGCCTATCTGATCGAGCCGTTCACCGACCTGAAACAATGCGTCATCATCAATTCCGATATCGGCAACGTACCCACCGGCGGCATCGGCATCAGCTGGAACTTCGCCATGGATCAGATGTTCTACCGCGTCGAGCAGGATTGATCACGCGATAGCCACAACCATGCGGATAGAACAATGAAGGGGCTGCAAAGCCCCTTCATACATTCCCGCCAGCGGAAACGAGGTTTGGTTAAAATTGTGCGGTCGGATTCCGATCAGGCGTTGACGCGCGCGATGTTGTCGATCCATACGCCCTTTTTTACGAGGATGAAGCCGATCACGCACTTGATGAGGTTGGTCAATTGGGCGATTGCGTACACCCATTGGATGGACATGCCGGTGTGGTAGACGAGGATGTACACAAGCGGCACGCTGAACAGCCAGAGCGACACGCAGTCGAACAAAAACGTCAACACCGTTTTGCCGCCCGCGCGCAGCGTGAAATAGCAGCAGTGCGCAAACGCCATCAGCGGCATGGTGAGCGCGAGAATGACCATGAAATCCGTCGCAAGCGCGCGCGATTCGGCGTTGACCTTATAGATCTGCGGCACATAGGGCGCGGCGAGCAGGAGCAGCGCGCCGATCACCACCGAGCACATCACGCTAAAGGAGATCAGCCGCCACGCCGTCGTCTTTGCGCGCGGCACGTCGTCCGCGCCGAGCGCCTGACCGACGAGGATCGCCGCCGCGCCGCCCATCGCGAATACCACCGTATTAAACAGGTTGGAAACCACGCTCGAAACGTTCATGCCCGCGACCACGTTCAGCCCGCGCATGGCGTAGAACTTCATGAGCGCGGACATGCCAAACGCCCACGCCGCCTCGTTTGCGAGAAGGGGCAGCCCGCGCGTTGCGATGCGCTTGACGAGCGCGGCGGGCACGCGCAGGGTTCGATACAGCCCGTCTAGAAAGAAGTAGCGCGTATGATTTTTGTGCGCGAAGATCATGATGATGCCGATCTCCACAAACCGCGAGAGCACGGTGGCGATCGCCGCGCCGCTTACGCCGAGCCGGGGCGCGCCGAAGTGCCCGAAGATGAGGATGTAATTGCCCACAAGGTTTGTGAGCACCGCGGCGATGCTCGCGGTCATCGCAAGCATCGTCTCCCCCGCCTCGCGCAGGGTGGATGCGTATGCCTGCGCGAGCGCGAACGGCAAATGCCCCGCGATCATGATTAGCAAATAGCTCTTGCCCGCGCGCAGCGTCGCAGCCACCGCGACGGGGTCTTCGTCCTTTGACAAAAACAGCGACAAAAGCGGCTCGGCGAACAGATAAAACACCGCGGCAGCGATGAGGAAGATGACCACCGCGATGATAAACTTAAAGCGCAGCGCATCGCGCACGCCCTTATAATCCTGCGCGCCGTAGAACTGCGCGCCGAAGATGCTCGCGCCCGAGATGCCGCCGAAGATGCAGATGTTATAGATGAAGATGAGGTTGTTGGCGATCGACACGCCCGCCATCTCCTCCGTGCCGATCTGACCGACCATGATGTTGTCGAGCAGATTGACAAAGGACGAAATGCTGTTCTGCACGATCATGGGCAGCACGATTGCCAGAAGCGCACCGTAAAAAATCCGGTCGCCGAACACATAATGCGTCCACCGCCGGGATGAATGCTGCATCGGATTGTCCCCCTTTATTCTGAGTAAATTTCTCGCCATTGGTCGGTCACATCCCCCGCGCCGTCGCGCAGGATCAGCGGCGTGAGCCAATGAAGCCCGGCGCGCGCGCCCTTGATGCCGTCGATGAGGATGTGCTTGGGCGGTTTGCCCGCGATGCCGTGAACCGTGCGGATGCGCTTGGGCGCGATGCCCGCGTCCTCCATCGCGCGCAGCATCTCGAGCGCGCGCGGCGCGGGGTATACGACCGCGAACCTGCCGCCGTTTCGGAGCAGCCGCGCGGCGGATTTCGCGATCTCCGCCGGCGCGAGCTCGCCTGCGTGGCGCGCGATGCGCAGCCGTGCGTCCTCGCTCAACAGCGCGCCGCCCGCCTGGTAATACGGCGGGTTGCAGACCGCGAGGGTGAACCGCCCGTGCCCGAGCGCGCAGTGCGCGGCGCGGATGTCGCCCTCGAGCACTTCAAACGCTTCCGATACGCCGTTGAGGTGCGCGCTCCTGCGCGCCATGTCCGCGACCTCCGCCTGCAACTCGACGCCCGTTACGCGAAGGCGCGGGCAGCGCGCGAGCATGAGAAGCGCCACCGCGCCCGCGCCGCAGCACAGATCGATCGCACGATCGTCCGGCTTGGGGCGCGCAAAATCCGCAAGCAGCACGGAGTCCGTGCCGAAGCGGAAGTGCGCGGGGTGTTGGATGATGCAAAAGCCCGCGCGCTGCAAATCATCAATCCGCTCCCCCGGTTTGAGGGATGCGCTCAACTGATTTTGATCCACGGCGGCTACCTATGAAAATCCCACAGATACGCGCTCACAAAATCCAAATCGCTGATTTCGCCCGCGCGAATCGTGCCGCTCTCGCCGTCGAAGTACGCGACCGTACCGTTTT
>JBMNUA010000237.1:0-3265 GCA_050945995.1 Christensenellales bacterium | reverse complement strand
CGCGGGCATGTGGAGATCTACATCACCTACAAAAACCGCAGGAGCGACGCGAAGACCGTTGAATTGGACCAGGCGCTGCTGGACGCGTATATGCGCGCGCTGGACGGCGCGGAGGGGCTGCCCGACGACCGCACGCGCATGGGCATGGCGCGGTTTCCGGACGTGCTTGTGTTGACCGAGGCGGAGGAGGATCAGGACGCGCTGCGCCTTCTGATGGCGGACGCGATGTCGGGCGCGCTCGACGCGCTGGCGGACATGCGCGCGCGCGAGGGCAGCGAGCTTGGGCGCGAACTCATGCGGCTGGCGGGCGAACTCGAGCGCGTCACCTGCGCGATCGAGGCGCGATACCCCGCGACGGTGGACGAGCACGCGCGGCGGCTGCGCGCGTCGATCCGCGAATTGATCGGTCAAGAAGCGGACGAGGCGCGGGTGCTCACGGAAGTTGCGGTCATCGCCGACAAAAGTGCGATTGACGAGGAGACGGTGCGCCTGAAAAGCCACATCAAACTGTTGTGCGAATGCTTCGAGCGCGACGAGCCCGTCGGCAGGCGGATCGATTTTATCGTGCAGGAGCTAAACCGCGAGGTCAACACCATCTCGTCCAAATCGCAGGACATCGCGATCACGAACCTCGTCGTCGAAGGCAAAGCGCTGATCGAGAAATTGCGCGAGCAGGTGCAGAACATAGAATGATTTGGAGGACTGTCAAGTGGCAAACGGGTCGCTGTTCGTCATATCGGGACCGGCGGGTGCGGGGAAATCGCAGATCGTCAAAAAGCTGTTGGAAATGCACCCCGATGTGGGGATTTCCGTCAGCTGCACCACGCGCAAACGGCGCGGCATGGAACAAGACGGCGTGGACTACCACTTCATCGACGATGCGCGGTTTGACGAGTTGATCGCGCAGGGCGCGTTTTTTGAATGGGCGCGCGTGCATCAGGATCGCTATGGGACGCTCAAATCCGTGGTGGCGGAGGAGCTCGCCAAGGGGCGCGATTTGATCCTCGAGATCGACGTGCAGGGCTGCGCGCAGGCGATGCAGAACAATCCGGAGCTTGTGACCTGCATCTTCGTGAGCCCGCCGAGCGCCGAGAACATCGAAAAACGGCTGCGCGACCGGCGCACGGAATCCGAGGACGCGATCCGCATTCGGCTCGGGAACGCCGCCGGGGAGATGCAAAAGGCGTACCGCTACGATTACCTCATCATCCATCAGGATTGGAGCGTCGAGCCGCGCGCGCTGGAAATCGCCGCGGAGGAGGTATATGCCATCATCCGCGCGAAGCGTCTGGAGGTCAAGCGGAACGTGGCGTTTTTGGACGAACTGGTCGAGGCATTGACAAAACAAGGAGGAGCAGTTTTATGATGATAGACCCGCCCATCGGCGAACTTTTGGAGAAGGTGGACTGCCGGTACACGCTGAGTGTTGTGGCGTCCAAGCGCGCGCGCGAATTGATCGCAGGCGCGATGCCCCTGATTGAAACCAAGGAAACAAAGCCCCTGTCCATCGCCATTGAGGAGATACGGCGCGGGCTGATCACATACACAAAGCCCGAGGAGATCGACGATCCGCTCGCACGGTGAGCGGCGGCGCAGTTGGCGGACGAGCGAAAATCGATGTTGAGGGAGACAAGCACCCATTTCTATCGTAACGATCAGCGTATATCGCTCGTTACAGATTGATTGCGCAATATGCTGCGGAGCAATCGCCGGAAATGGGTGATTGGCATCCGAATCATCGATGGATTTTCGCTTTTTTCGATACAGGCGATGCGGAGGAAATGATATGCTGAATGGAAAGAAGATCGTCGTCGGCATCACCGGCGGCATCGCGGCGTACAAGGCGGCGGATTTGGTGAGCCGGCTTGTCAAGCGCGGCGTGCAGGTGCGCGCGATCATGAGCGTGAACGCGACAAAGTTTATATCGCCCTTGACGATTGAAACGCTCAGCGGCAACCGCGCATATGTCGATCAATTCAGCCGCGAGTTTGAGATGGAGCACATCGCGCTGGCGAAATGGGCGGATTTGTTCGTCGTTGCGCCCGCGACGGCGAATTTTATCGGGAAAGTCGCCGGCGGGATCGCGGATGATCTGATCACGACGACTGCGATCACGGTGACCTGCCCGACGCTGCTTGCGCCGGCGATGAACAACAACATGTGGAAAAGCGCCGCGTGCCAGGAAAATGTGGCGACGCTAATTGCGCGCGGGGTGAAAACCGTGGGGCCCGGGTGCGGGATGCTCGCCTGCGGCGACGACGATGTGGGGCGCATGGCGGAGCCCGCCGAGATCGTCGAGGAGATTGCGCGCATCCTCGGGCGCGCGCAGGATTTTGAGAACAAGCGGGTGCTCGTGACCGCAGGTCCGACCATCGAGCGGATCGACCCCGTGCGCTATCTGACGAACCGATCCTCCGGCAAGATGGGCTACGCCCTCGCGGAGGCGGCGCGCGACCGGGGCGCGGCGGTGACGCTCGTATCCGGGCCTGTGAAACTACCCGCGCCCGCGGGGGTGGAGCTTGTTTTGATCGAGAGCACGTCGCAGCTTCACGAGCAGGTGCTCGCCTTGGGCGCGCAAGCCGATGTCGTGATCCAAGCCGCCGCGCCGTCGGATTTTACGCCCGCGCAGTTTTCGCAGAGCAAGATCAAAAAACAGGGCGACGGCGGGATCGCGCTTTCGCTCAAGCAGACGCCGGACATCGCCGCCGCGCTCGGCAAAACAAAGCGCGCGGGGCAGGTGTTTGTCGTTTTCGCCGCGGAGACCGAGAATCTCATCGAAAACGCGCGCGCGAAGATGGTGAAAAAGAACGCGGACATGGTCGTCGCAAACGATGTGACCGAGCCGGGCGCGGGCTTTGATGCGGACACGAACCGCATCACCATCCTCACGGGGGATGCGGCGGACGCGCTTGCGATCATGTCGAAGCGGGACGCGGCGGACGCGATCCTCGACCGGGTGGCGCGGCAATTCTGATGCGCTACGCGAATGTCATCGTCGATATCTCCGCGAGCGAGGTGGATCGGCTGTTTACCTACGCCGTGCCCGCGGAGATGGCGCTCGTGCCGGGCGATCAGGTGGCGGTGCCCTTCGGCGCGCGCACGATCGAGGGGTTTGTGGTGTCGCTCTCCGACGAATGTGCGCTGCCGCCCGAGAAGATCAAGCCGATTGCGCGGCGGATGCGCGCGTATCCGGTGATATTGCCCGAGCAGATGGCGCTCGCGCTGTGGATCAAGGAGCGGTATCTGTGCAATCTCGTGGACGCGC
>JBMNUA010000236.1:0-3315 GCA_050945995.1 Christensenellales bacterium | reverse complement strand
CGTACCTGCCCCCGCCCGGGAACCCGAATGCCAGATCGTTCCCCACGCGCTCGATGTCCTTGAGCAGCTGATAGAAGTTCCCCGCGACCGTGATCTGCCGCACGCAGCCCCGCACCTCGCCGCCCATCACGCGGTACCCGTGCGCGCTCAGGGAAAAATCGCCGCTGATCTCGTTCGCGCCCGCGTGCAGCCCCTGAAGCCCGGCGATCAACAGCCCGTCGCCCAATTCGCCAATGAGCGCCTGCAGGTCGTCCGCGCCCGGCTCGATGAAAAAGTTCGTCGGCGAAACGCCGATCGTCGCCGCGTATGACGGGCGCGAGGCGTTCGCGGTCGTTCGCACGCCCTGTTTGTGCGCCGTGCGCAGGTTGTGCATCAGCGTCGTCAACACGCCGGCTTTTATGACCTCCTTGCGGTAGGTGGGCACGCCCTCCCCGTCAAACGGCGCGGAGCCGATGCTGCCCGCGATGTGCGGATCGTCCACGATGGTGACGCAGTCCGCCGCAACGACCGCGCCCTCGCGCCCGTTGAAAAGCGACATCCCCCGCTGCGCGCTGTCCGCGGAGAAGATGCCCGAAAACACGCGCAGCAGATCGCGCATCGCCTCGGCGTGGATTACCACCCGGTACGCGCCCGAGGGCGGCTGCTCCCACACAAGCCCGTCCACCGCTTCCTTCACCGCGTCCGCGATCATATCGTCGATCCCCATATTTTCGGGGTCGGCGGTCAAAAACAGCTTCGTCGCGCTATTCACCTCGTCGCCCGCGCGCGCAATCGGCGTGACATACCCGCCGATCACATTCGCCCGATACCCGGCGTCCAGCCCCTTCGTGTTGACGATGCGCACCTCCTGCGATTCCGTGAACACCGCGCAGCCCTTGATCTGCTCGACGCGCGCATCCGCCGCCACCGTCTTGTCCTCGATGCTGCGCGCAAGCGCGATCTTCTCCGCCGCGCTCAAATCCTCAATCGCAGGGTTGTACAGCTCGATCTTCTGATACTCGCCCGCGCCGTCGTGCAGAAACTGCTGATCCTCGCTGCCGATCAGCTCCGCGTTCGTGCGCGCGGCGTCCGCGAGCATCTCAATCGCCGCCTCGTCAAACGCCTGTGTGCTCGCATACCCCATCTTCCCGCGGTAGAGCGCGCGAAAGCCGAGCCCCTGCGCGTCCGAAACATTATAATCGGTCAATTCGCCCTTGAAGATCGACGCCGAGAAGCTCGCGCCCGCTTCATAATAAACCTCGCACTCCGTCAATCCCTTTTCCGCGGCGCGCTGAAACAGCTTTTCGATAAATTCTCGCAGTTCCATATCATCTGCCCCCCACCGTCATGCTCGTCAGGCGAATCATCGGCTGCCCGACCCCCGCGGGGATCGAGCCGCTGCGCGAGCCGCACATGCCCTGCGCCAGCCACATCTTCTTCCCCACGCGGTCGATCTTCATCAAAACCTCCGCGCCGCGCCCGATCAAGGTCGCGCCGCGCACGGGCTTGTCGATCTTGCCGCCTTTGATGAGATAGCCCTCGTCCACCGCGAAGTTGAACTCGCCCGTCACCGGGTTGACCGAGCCGCCGCCCATGGATTTCGCGTACAGCCCGTCGCCGCAGCTCGCGATGATCTCGCGCTCGTCGTGCTCGCCCGGCGCGATGTAGGTGTTTCGCATGCGCGAGGTCGGCGCGAACGTGTAGTCCTGCCGGCGCGCGCTGCCCGTGGAGGGCGCGTCCATCCGCCTGCCGTTCAGCCGATCGACCATATAGTTTTTGAGGATTCCGTTTTCGATCAGCACCAGCCGCGTCGCGGGCGTGCCCTCGTCGTCGATGTTCAAAGAGCCCCACTCGTTGGGGATCGTGCCGTCGTCGATGGCGGTGACGATCGGCGCGGCGATCTGCTGTCCCAACTTTCCTGAGAATTCGGAGCTGCCAAACGCCACCTGCGTCGCCTCGAGCGAATGCCCGCACGCCTCGTGGAAGATCACGCCGCCGAAGCCGCCGTCGATCACCACCGGCATCACCCCGGCAGGGCACTCGTCCGCGTGCAGCATCTTCACCGCCTGCTCCGCCGCCTGCACCCCCGCGCGCTCGGGATCCACGCGCGTTTTGAACAGCTCAAAGCCCATCATCGCGCCCGGGCTCACATGCCCGGTCTGGTTCTCGCCCCCGCCCGCCGCGACGGCGAACGCCATCAGCCGCGTGTACACCCTGCGGTCGGAGACATGCAGCCCCTCGCTGTTTGCGATGGTGACCGCGCTGTCCCAATCGACCAGACTTGCGCGCAGCTGCTTGATCTCGCTCGAATGCGCAACCGCCGCACGGTGCACATCGGTCAATATCTGCGCCCTGCGCGCGCCCTCCACGCGCATCGGCAGCTCCTCGACGGCGTGGATGTTTCGGGCGATGCGCCCGCCCAGTCGGATGTCGCGCGGGATATCCCCCTCGCCCACCGCGTCCGCCGCCTTGCGCGCGCAGGCGGTCAGCCCCGCGCGCGAAACATCATTTGTGTACACATACACGCTGCTCAA
The DNA here is from genome assembly GCA_050945995.1 of Christensenellales bacterium. Taxonomy (GTDB): domain Bacteria; phylum Bacillota; class Clostridia; order Christensenellales; family Aristaeellaceae; genus RUG11247. The sequence continues at coordinate 802 of JBMNUA010000236.1, read as the reverse complement.
GCCCTTGTACACCCGGATGCCCGCGCCGTGGATTCTGCCGGTGACCGCGTTGTCAATCGTGCCGTCCACGAGTTGCAGCGTATTTCGCACGCAGTCCTGGAAAAACAGCTCGGAGAAATCGCCGCCGGTCCGAAGCGCTTCGCCCAGCGCCATTGCTATGTCCGATCGCTTGATCATATTGCACCTCGATATGAAATTAGAAAATCCGAACGATGGATGAAAAACTACCAGTCCGACGGCGTGCGCTTGTCGATGGCGCGTATCCCAAGCGCCGCGCCGCCGAGCAGTACGGCCGCGATCGCCACGAGCACCTGCTTGTTGACAAACGTCATGCCGAACAGTTCAAAGCGGAACGCGTCTGTCGATACCACAAAATACCGCCCGAGCGTCACGCCCAAAAGCGCCGCAAAGTTCGACGCCGACGAATAAAAGCCGATGAACACCGTCTGCCGCTTCTCCGGCATGTTCACATACGGAATGCCCGTGAAACTTAGGTTGATGCCGACGGCGAACACATACGCGAGGATCTGCGAAACCGGGTACAAAAACAGCGTGCGCCCCGTCACGAACGCGAGCACGAGGTAGTGAACGAGATATACGGCGATGGAGCGGTACAGCGTCTTGAACCAGCCGTTTTTCGCAAGCGCTTTTCGCCAGATCGGCGTGAGAAACAGCGTCACCGGAATGTTGAGCATGGAGATGATCGTGATATAGGAATAGCTCACGCCCAAATCGCGCAGCAGATATACCGTAAAATACGCCCCCGGCAGGTTCGCCGCGACGTTCCAAAGAAATGTGACCG
>JBMNUA010000235.1:0-3444 GCA_050945995.1 Christensenellales bacterium | reverse complement strand
CGCATGGGATTCTCAAGGGCGATAGCCCTTGAGCGGGGTTCGGGGCAGCGCCCCGACGTTCCCCCCTCGCCTCTTCGCGCCCCGGCGTTCTCCCCGTCTCCCTCGCGTCCCGCGTCAGTACGCCTTCGCGAAATAGATCAGCTTCTGCGCGGGCTCTCCGCAGACGACACAGGTATCGGCGGGCATATCGGACTGATCAAAGGGCATGTTCCGCGACGATGCGTTGAACTTTTCCTTGACAGCTTCCTCGCACGCGCGCGCGCCGCACCACGCGGTTTTGACAAACCCTTTTTGCACGCCGGCTTCGAGCTCGGTCATGTTCACGGCGGTGTAGGTGTGCGCCTTCATAAACGCATCGGCGCGCTGATACATGCTCGCCTGTATCTCACCGAGCAGCGATGAGACGCTGCCCGCGACGCCGTCGAGCGGCATCGCGCTTTTCTCGAGCGTATCGCGGCGAACGCAGGTGACCACGCCGCCCTCGATGTCGCGCGGACCGAGCTCAAGGCGCACGGGCACGCCCTTCATCTCCCATTCGTTGAACTTCCAGCCCGCGGAATAGGTGTCCCGGTCGTCGAGCTCGACGCGCAGCCCGGCGGCGACCAACTCGTCTTTGAGCGCGCGCGCCCTTTCGAGCACGCCCTCCTTGTGCTGGGCGATGGGCAGTATCACAACCTGTATGGGCGCGACGCGCGGCGGCAGCTGCAGCCCGCGGTCGTCGCCGTGGGTCATGATGATCGCGCCGATGAGCCTGGAGGACACGCCCCAGGAGGTCTCGTGCACATATTCGAGCTTCCCGTCGCGCGAGAGGAACTGAATCTCGAACGGCTCGGAGAAATTCGTGCCGAAGTTGTGCGACGTGCCCGCCTGCAGCGCCTTGCCGTCGTGCATCATCGCCTCAATGGAATAGGTGGCGCGCGCGCCGGCGAACTTCTCCTTCTCGGTCTTGAGCCCGCAGATCACGGGCACGGCGAGCACCTCGGAGACGACCTCGCGGTACACATCGAGCATCAAAAGCGTCTCTTCCTGCGCCTCCTCGGCGGTCTCGTGGATCGTGTGCCCCTCCTGCCAGAGGAACTCGCTCGTGCGCAAGAACGGGCGCGTCGTCTTCTCCCAGCGCATCACGGAGCACCATTGGTTGTATTTCATGGGCAGATCGCGCCACGATTGCACCCATTTCGCGTACATCGTGCAAAACATCGTCTCGGATGTGGGGCGGATTGCGAGCCGCTCCTCGAGCTTCTCGTTGCCGCCGTGCGTCACCCACGCGACCTCGGGCGCAAAACCCTCGACATGCTCGGCTTCCTTGAGCAGCAGGCTCTCGGGGATCAGCATCGGCATGTACACGTTTTGATGCCCGGTCTCCTTGAACCGCTTGTCAAACGCTGCTTGGATCAGCTCCCAAATCGCGTACCCATACGGCTTCACCACCATGCAGCCGCGCACGGGCGCGTAGTCCACCAGGTCGGTTCTGAGGATCACGTCCGTGTACCACTTGGAAAAATCCTCGCTGCGGGGCGTGATCTGCGTGACGAACTCCTGTTTGTTCTTCTTTGCCATGTTACTTCCTCCCGAATGCGTCGCTGAATAAAAAAACGCCCCGTCCATGCATGGACGAAGCGGCGCTTCGCGGTACCACCAAGCTTGCGCGTGTGATCCGCGCATCTCTGCGCCCGGTAACGGGGGCGTTCCGGCGGGCTTATGCGTGTTGCGCTTCGCCCGCGCGCTCGGGGAGCCGGAGTCGTCCGCGTGCCCGCCCGCGCGCGTTTCAGCTGCTGCGCGCTCTCTTTGGGGCGACCCGCGGCGCTTTTCCCTTCATCGCGCCATGCTTATATGCACCAATTATATGCAAACCGCGCGCGTTTTGCAAGTTAAGAATTGGAATGCGCCGCATACGCGCCGTATGCACGCTGAAAGCCCGCGTGGTCGCCCGCGATGGCGACGATCACGCCGTACTCCGCGAGATACATCGAATGACCGCGCGATTGGTCGTAGATCGCGGATTTGACGATGTCCGAAAGCCCGTCCAAAAACCATACGCTGCGGTAATCAAAGGTCTGAAGGATCGCGAGCGCGCCGAGCGGCTTCGCGGGCGGGTGTTCGATCAGCAGCCGCTCATATTCGTCAATCATCGGGCGCGCCGCGTCAAAATCGTCCGCGCAGACAATCGTCTCGCCGATCCGCCGCACCTCGGGCGGATGTTTGCGCACCTGATGATAATACGCGAGCCGCACTTCCATCTGCGCCGCGAACTCAGCATCCGGCGCGTCGGGCGCGCGCCTGTTTTGCAACTGCCCTTTCGCATAGCGCTTGTTCGCGCCCGCGCGCGCGCTGAGCCACGCGGCGGATAGTATGAGCAGCGCCGCGATCGCAATCGCAAAGCCCATCAGCCGAAACTGCCGAGCAGACCGATCTCGCCCGCGACCGCGCGCATCCCGAGGATCGTCTCGGTGATCACCTCGTCCAGCGGCATGCCGATCATCTCGCAGCCCTGTTCGATGACCGCGCGGTCAACGCCCGCCGCGAACGACTTTGTCTTATACTTCTTTTTGACCGACGCGCATTCCAAGTCCATCACGCTCTTGGACGGGCGCATGCGCGCCGCCGCGTGGATCAGCCCTGTCAATTCGTCCACCGCGTACAGCGTCTTCGCCATCATCGTCTCCGGCTCGATGTCGATGCAGATGCCCCAACCGTGGCTCGCCAATTCCCGCGCAAAGCCTTCGTCCACGCCGTGCGCCGCCAACAGCTCCAGCGTTTTGACGCAATGCGCCTCGGGCCAGCGCTCATAATCCAAATCGTGCAAGAGCCCCGCGACGCCCCAAACATCCGTGTCGCCGCCGAGTCTCCTGGCGAAATGGCGCATCACGCCCTCCACCGCCAGCGCGTGCGCGAGCAGCGCCTCGCTCTCATTATACTTCGTAAGGATTGCCCACGCCTCGTCCCGCTTCGGTATCATACGCCCTCTCGCTCGCCCGCGTCGTAACCCGCCTTCTCGGATTTCCCGTGCTGGCGGTCGAAGTTCTCGCGGTTTTTGTCCATGTACCGCCGGTACATCTCCTCCGCGTCCATGCCCGCGCGCTGCGCCATGCTCACCAAAAAGTGCAGCATGTCCACGATCTCGTCCTTCACATAGTCCGGGTCGCGCGGTTTCGGGTTTTTCCACCATTTGAAGTTCGTGCCGTCCAGCGCCTCCGCGAGTTCCGAGAGCATTGCGAGCGTCAGCTTCTGCTGCCATTCGTCCGCCGTGATGTCCGAAAGATGGCGCAGCTGCGTGATCTCCGCGTTCAGCGCTGCCTGCATATCGAAAATGCGATCCAGTTTATCCATGGTACCTCCGGCTATGTTGTGAGGGCGTCGGGGGAACGTCGGGGGAACGTCGGGGGGAACGTGGGGGGGCGGGCCCCCGGCCCCGTCAACGGGTGGCGGCCCTGGAAAAACCAA
>JBMNUA010000234.1:0-3494 GCA_050945995.1 Christensenellales bacterium | reverse complement strand
GGAGTAGTTCTCGATGAACGCGATTTTGATCAGTTTTGACGCGCGCGGGTGCTTTTTCACCAACTCGCCGATGGCGTTGATCAGTTTGATGATCAGCTTCGCGCGGTAGTAGCCCGGCGACGCCTTAGCGCCGAACAGGAATGTGACGGGCGGTATGCTGAAATCCGGGTTGTCGTCGATGCGGTTGTAGAGCATCAGGATGCGCAGCGCGTTCATCAGCTGCCGCTTGTACTCATGAAGCCGCTTCGCCTGCGTGTCGAAGATGCTGTCCGGGTCGAGCGCGATCCCCTGCAGCCGCTGCATGCGCTCAACAAGCAGCAGCTTGTTGGTGCGCTTCACGCGGTCAAACTGCTCGCGAAACGCCGCGTCGTCCGCAAACGGCGCGAGGGTCGAAAGCCGCGCGGGCTCTTTGCGCCACGCGTCGCCGATCGCCTCGTCGATCAGCCCGGAGAGCGCGGGGTTTGACTGGATCAGCCAGCGCCTGTGCGTGATGCCGTTTGTGATCGACTGAAACCGCGCGGGCTTCATCACATAAAAATCGCGGAAGGTCTGTTTTTTGATGATGTCGGTGTGGATTTTCGACACGCCGTTGACGCTCGCCGAATATGCGACCGCGAGGTTCGCCATGTGCGCCTGCCCGTAGGCGAGCACCGCCATGTGCCCGATGCGCTCCCACTGCCCGGGGTAGACCTCCCACAGCTGCGCGCACAGCCGGCGGTTCATCTCTTCCAGAATCATATAGATGCGCGGCAGCTGTCGGCGGAGCAGATCCTCCGGCCATTTTTCGAGCGCCTCCGCCATCACGGTGTGGTTGGTGTAGGCGAACGTGCCGCGGCAGATCGCCTCCGCCGCATCCCAACTGAGCGCGTAATCGTCCATCAGCACGCGCATCAGCTCCGGGATCGCAATCGCGGGGTGCGTGTCGTTGATGTGGATGGCGACCTTATCGGAAAATATATCCCAATGTTCGCCGTGCACCTTCACGAAATCCTTCACCGCGTAGCGCACGGACGCCGCCGCGAAGAAATACTGCTGCTTGAGCCGCAATTCGCGCCCCTCAGCGGAGTTGTCGTTCGGGTACAGCACCTTCGAGACGACCTCCGCCAGCTCGCGCTCCGCCATCGCCTTGACATACTGCCCGGAGTTGAACGACTCCATGTCGATGCGCTTGGGCGAGCGCGCCGACCACACGCGCAGCATGTTCACCATTTTGTTGTCATAGCCGACGACCGGGATGTCGTAGGGCATCGCCTCGATCATGGTGCTGTCGAGGAGCCGGAATTTCAGCCTGCCGTCCTCGCGATACTCCTCGAGATGCCCGCCGAACTCGATCTTCTCCATCTGATCCGGGCGCGGAATCTCCCAGATATTGCCCGCCTCGAGCCAGTTATCGGGCACTTCCACCTGATAGCCGTCCACCAGCTTCTGGCGGAACAGCCCGTACTCGTAGCGGATGGTGCAGCCCATCGCCGGGAGTTGGAGCGTGGTGAGCGAGTCTAAAAAGCACGCGGCGAGCCGACCCAGCCCGCCGTTGCCGAGCCCCGGCTCGGGTTCGAGCTCGAAGACGACGTCGCGGTCGATGCCCAAGTCCTTCAGCGCCTTGAGGTAGTTGTTCTCGTTGACGAGGTTTACCATATTGTTGTGAAGCGCGCGCCCCACGAGGAACTCCGCGCTCAGATAATACACCTTTTTTGCGCGCTGGCGTTTGCGAACGCCGCGCGATGCCTTGCGCCGCTGCATCACCTCGTCGCGCACCGTGAGCGCGAGCGCCATGTACAGCTGCTGTTCGGTTGCGTCGGACAAGCCGCAGCCGAAATTGTCGCCGAGCTTCTCGATGATCGACGCCTTGATCTGCTCGGTCGTCATGCGTTCCAAATTCATCTGCCAGCCTCCAAACATACTATCGATACAATCAATCGTCCCCAATTATAGCATATTCGACGTTCGGGTGTAAAGCATGCGCCCGCGAACGCCGAATATGCTGTCGAGAACAGTCTATATATCGTATGTTTCTCAAAGTCGCGCGTGCTTTCTGCCCTCCAGCAGCTGCGCCGTCACCCAATCGCCGCGCACAAACGGGTCGCCCTGCGCGCGCAGCTCCTCATACAGCGCCTTGCGCAATTCGGAAAGTATGTCCGCGAGCGCATCTTCCCGGATCAAATTCACCTTCTCGCCCGGGTCGCTATCTAGGTCGTACAGCTCGTCGATGTCCGTCAAATTCCAGATATATTTGTACCGCTCGCCCCGGATCATGCGGTTTGTATACAGTCCGAACTGCTGCCCGTTTGACGAGGAGGTGATATAGCCGCGCGGCGAAACATTCTCCGCCTGCGAGAGCGGCAGCCTGCGCCCGTGCAGTCCGTCCGGCATCTCAAGCCCCATCAAATCATGGATCGTATACGCGATGTCGATGCTGCCCGAGACGAACGAATCCGTCTGATACGGCGCGCGACCCGGCGCTTTCACGCACAGCGGGATGCGCGTGTTATCCTCAAACAGCACATAATGTTTATCGAGCATCTGATGGCTGCCGCACATATCACCATGGTCGGATGTGAACACCACGATGGTATTCTCCGCCTGCCCCGTGCGCTCCAGCGCGCCGAGGATTCTGCCGAGCGCGTCGTCGAATTGGGAGATCATCGCAAAATAGCGCGCGACCATCGGCTGGTAGTCCGCCCACGTCATTTCCTCCTGCCGCCAGTTGAGCATCTGCTGGCGCTGGCAGTAGGGTTTATCCACGAATTCATCGCCGAAGCCGTCCCACGGGGCGATCGACTTTGGATCGTACATCGACGCGAACGGCTCCGACGGGCGGCAGGGGAGGTGCGGCACGCCCAGATCGAACCACATATGCCAGTTCTCCCCTGTCTGCGCGTATTCCTCCAGCAGATCGCAGGCGCGATCCGCCATATAGTGCGTCAGGCTATCCTCCACCGGGATCGGGCTTGTGCAGCCGAGCCAGCCGCCCTCAAACGCTGCATCCGGGTATTTCTGTTTCTGAAACGCCTGATGTTCTCCAAGCGGCACGACATCGGTGTACCCGAAATCTTTCGCCCCGTATTTCGGCGAGATATGCCATTTGCCCACATATGCGCCGCGGTAGCCCCGCACGCGGAGCTGTTCTATCCAAGTCATACCCGTCGGCGCTGCCGTCGGCGTCATGAAAAAATCGTAGTTCCATTGCGCGCCGAACGAGTTCGGGTGCAGTCCGTTGACCAGCGATTGGCGGATCGGCGCGCAGACCGGCAGCGGCGTGTACGCGCGCGTGTAGACCGCGCCCGCGTTCGCCAAGCGGTCGATGTTCGGTGTTTTGACCGCGCGCATGCCGCGATAGCCCGCGCAGTCGTGCCGGAACTGATCTGCCATCAGGATGAGAAGGTTTTGCTTTGACATCTGGATTACCTCCGGGGGGATGTAGGATGTGCGGGGGGGAGACGGGGAGTTACGGGGGGGGGGGGGGGCGGGCGCGCCCCCCCCACCCGCCCCACACC
>JBMNUA010000233.1:0-3502 GCA_050945995.1 Christensenellales bacterium | reverse complement strand
CTCCTTGTTTTTCGTGAGCGTGCCCAGCCCGGCGATGTCGTCGGGCGCGAGGATCGTCACAACCCCCGCCTGTTCGAGCGCGCGCGCGTGCGCGACCGCCTCGTTGTATTTCTCGTGGCGCAGCGCGAGATGCTTTGCCGCCATGGGATACTTGCGCCTTAAGATCCGCGTGAACGCCGCGTCGCGGTTCGGCGTGCGCAGTACGTCCACCGGGCGCGTGAGGATCAGCACGATTCGCTCGCAGCCGTCCGCAAGCGCGCGCGCAAGCGGCACGGGGTCGGCGATCCCGCCGTCGTAAAACGGCACGCCGCCCACCTCATAGGGCTTGCAGATGATCGGGATGCTGGAGGACGCCTTCATGATCCCGTAATCGTCGCGCATCAGATCGCTCTTGTCGAAGTACACCGTCTCCCCCGTATGCGCGTTGAGCGCAACGACCTTGAACGCAGCGCGCGAGCGCATGAGCGCCTCGTAATCGAGCGGGTTTTCGCCGCGCGAGTTGGAAAGCTCGCCATAAATATAATCCATGTCGATGTACGAGCCCGTGCGCACGAAATTGCGCGCGCTCATGTAGCGCTTGCGAAACGCGTACTCCATGTAAAAAGTGTAGTTGCGCCCCCGCTGCCCGGAGAGATAGGAGCTGATGTTCGCGCTGCCCGCCGAAACGCCGATGCAATAATCAAAGCATATGCCGTTGTCCAAGCAGTAATCGAACACGCCGCTGCCGTAGATGCCGCGCAACCCGCCGCCCACGTCGATCACGCCAAACTTCTTGTCCTTACGCATGGGTCGTGCGGATGCCGAGCACATTGACATACTCGGATAGGTCGTTGACGATGTCGGTATAGTTGACATGCTGGGGCAAATTCAGCGTATAGGTGTTTTTGTAGATGTTGCGCTCCTCGCCGACATCGACCGAAAAGTCCAGATCGAGCGTGCGGATGCCGTGCCGGTCGAAATACGCGTTGATGAAATCAATCGTCTCCACGCGGTGCACGAATTTGATCTCGATCTTCTTCGCCGCGTTCACATGCACGATCTTCTGCATCGCCATCAAAACAATCAGCACCAGCCCGCCGCCCGCAATTGCAATAAAGTAATATCCGTACCCGACCGCGATGCCGAGGCACGCAGCGTTCCACAGGGACGCCGCGGTCGTGAGCCCCACGATCTTTTTACTAGCGGTAAAGATCGTGCCCGCGCCCAAGAAGCCGACGCCGGTGATCACCTGCGCGGCGAGCCGCCCGAAGCTGTATGTCACCTGCGAATCGCTGCTCCACATCATCGACTCCAAAAACAGGCATTCCATGAGCGCGACGATGCACGCGCCCATGGAAACCAGCACATGCGTACGCATGCCCGCGGGACGGTTCTTATATTCGCGCTCGATGCCGATGCCGAGTCCGACGACGATCGACAGCACGATCCGGATCAATATGACGTACCATTCCATTGTTTCACCTTCCATGAAAATCGACACCGCCCGGTGTAACCGGGCGCGTATCGTCCGCAAACAAAGCAGGGTTCGCCCGCTTTTTTTGTATCAAATTCCTGCGCTACGATGCGCCGCCCGGCTCCGGCTTTTGCTTGATAGACCCCAGCGGGAACTGCGAAATCCGAAGACCCGTCCCGCCGTATGGCACGAGCTTGATCGTCTGCACATCCTCCTCGGTCACGCCTGGCAGGATCGGCACATTCGCGCAGCTCGCGCCGTCCATCGCCCAAACGATCTTCGCCGCCTTCGCCAGCACATGCGCCGCGGGTTCGCCCTTGCCAAGCGCGCCCGCCTTCTCCGGCTCGAGCACGCCCTTTTGCGGCTCGTCCGGCATGATCGCAAAGCCCCATTCGGAATCGGTCGTCACCTGCCAGTCGGGGAACGCGCCCTCGTTGAGCTTCTCCCACTTCTCCTCCGGCTGATACGCCATCAGAAGCGGCCCATATTCCACCGTGACGGACTGATGATGCCACGGCTTTTTTACGATGCGCGGCTGCGTGGGCAATTCCAGCCGCAGCACGTCGCCCGTGCGCCACTTGCGCCGGATGCACGCGGTTTCGCCCGCGCGCACTTGCATGATCTCGCCGTCGGGCAAGAAGATCATCGGCTGGGTCACCCACGGCGGCACGCGCAGATACAGCGGGAATTCCACGGGCTGCTTCGTCGTCACTTCGATGGATACATTGTGCGAGAACGGGTAGTTGCCCGAAACGTGAAGCCGCGTCGGCACACCCTGCAGCCGCGTGCGCACCGAGCACGGCGCGTAGCTGACCGCGGAGAGCCCGCCGTCGTTTGTCGCATACCAAAGCGAGGACACGAACTTGGGCCATCCCTGATGGTAGTTCGCGGTGCAGCAGCCGAAGTTCGGCGAAAACCCGAAGAGGTTCGCGTCCTCGCCGTTGTTGTACCAGTTGCGCCGGTCGCGCGAAACCTTGATCTGGTTCGCCTGCTGGTCGTATTGGTGCGCGGTCATGTCCGCGTTGAACGCCGCGGGCAGCGCGTTGTAGGCAAGTTTTTCCAAGATATCGGGCAGCTCGCTGCCGAAATCGCCGACGCCGATCAGCGTCTCGAGCGTGTGCATGAGCTCGACCACCGCGCACAATTCCGTGCCCTGCGTCGGGCTCGTGCCGTTTAAGTGCTCGTCGCCCGTGAACATGCCGTAGCTCACGCCGTGGTGCTTCATCAGCTTCTGCCAGCCAAACCCGAACCCGCCCTGCTCCTTGAAGCCTGAGCGGAACATGTTGATCACGCCCGGGGTTTTCAGCCCCATCGCGACGTTCACCACATGCGAAAAATGGTACTGCGTACGAAAATACGGGCGCTGCTCGCCCTCGAGCGCCTCTTCCTTCTCCTCCTCGAGCGCCTCCGACAGCCGCTCCCAGCGCAGCGATCGGCTCATGGGCTGGGTGACGGGGAACGTGTGGAAGAAGTTGGGCCAATCGAGCGTCTGCGCGCGCAGCCGCTTGCACAATTCGAGCAGGTATTTCTGCCCCGTGACGTTGTAAAACCAGAGCGCGAGGTGCATATTCTCGCCGCCGCGCGCCACCGCCCAATCGCGCAGCGGATGCTTCGATAGGTTGAAATACTGATACCGGAAGAATTGATCCATCAAAAGCAGCACGCGCTTGTCCTTCGTTGCGGTAAAATACTGCTTGAGCGCCTTCAGCGCGACCATGCGCGGCCAATAATCGTCGTTGTCCGCAGGCCCGAACCAGCCGTCCTCGCGCTGGCTTTCGAGGATCCACTCAATAAAGCGCATGCAGATGCCCTTGAGCCGCTCGTCCTCCAACTGCCACGCGAGCGGGATCAGCCCGTCGAGGTAGTACGGCGCGCGCTCCCAACCGTCGCCGTCGCCGCCCAGCCAGCCGCAGTTTTCGCCCACATCGTCCCACACCTCAAACAGTTGCCCGGTCAGCCCCTCCGCCTGCGTGCGGAGCTGATCCAGCAGCCAGCCTTCTGGTTTGATCGATCCAAGCGACAACTCTGCCAGCGTATTCGGGGTCAGGG
>JBMNUA010000232.1:0-3520 GCA_050945995.1 Christensenellales bacterium | reverse complement strand
CCGCGCGCCAAACCTACGAATCTCTACGCGCGCGCGGCGCGGATGTGCGGGTGATCGGCGTAAACGAAACAGGCGAAATGGACATGGAATCGCTCGAGCGCGCGCTCGCAGACGGGGCGCGGCTGGTGAGCGTGATGCATGTCAACGGCGAGACCGGCGCGGTGAGCGACATCCCCGCCATCCACGCGCGCATCGCGGGGCGCGCGCTGTTGCATGTGGACGGCGTGCAGGGCTTCCTGCGCGTGCCGTTTGATATGAAATCCTGCGATTTGTACAGCGTTTCGGCGCACAAAATCCTCGGACCGAAGGGCGTCGGCGCGCTCATCTATAGGGGCAGCGTGAAGCTCGCGCCGCTCGCGCACGGCGGCGGGCAGGAGGACGGGCTGCGCTCCGGCACGGAGGACACGCCGGGCATCGCGGGCTTTCGCGAGGCGATGCGCGTGATGGCGGAAATCGATCTGGATGATATGATGGCAACAAAGATGCACCTGATCCGCGCGTTTCAAACCGCGGTGCCAAGCGCCTGCATCAACGGGCCCGACCCCAAATTTGCCGCGCCGCACATCGTGAACATGAGCTTCCCCGGCGTGCGCGGCGAGGTGATGCTGCACGCGCTCGAGGCGGACGGCATCTACGTGTCCACGGGCGCCGCCTGCTCGTCAAAAAAGCAAAAGGTGAGCGCGGTTCTGACCGCCATGGGCATCCCGCAATCGCGCGCCGAATGCGCGCTGCGGTTCAGCATCTCCCCGTATACCACGCGCGCGGAGATCGATGTTGCGGCGGAGAGCCTACAAAAAAACTATGAGCGCCTCAAGCGCTTCCAAAGGAGATAGCACATGCGCAAGGTGTTGTTGGCGCGATTCGGCGAGGTATACCTCAAGGGGCTGAACCGGTCGAGCTTTCTGAAAATATTGACAGACAACGTGAAAAAAGCGGTCAAGGACATCGGCGGGCGCGTTTGGTTCGCGGATTCGCGCATCTACGTTTCGGACGTCGCGGACATGGACGAATGCGCCGAGCGGGTGCGCCGCGTGTTCGGCATCCATTCGGTCAGCCCGGCGTGGGAGCTGGAAAAGGACTTTGAGCAGATCGCGGCGCAATGCGTGGCGATATCGGCGGGGCTTTCGGGCACGTTCAAGGTGCTCGCGCGCCGTTCGGACAAACAGTTCTCCGTGGATTCCATGGAGATGGCGCGCGAGATCGGCGGGCGCATCCTCGATGCGAACGAGAACCTAAAAGTCGATGTTCGCACGCCGCAGCACAAAATTTCCGTCGAGGTGCGCGACAACGCGTATGTCTACAAGGACGAACTGCTCGCCGCGGGCGGGCTGCCACTGGGCACGGGCGGCAAGGCGGCGCTCCTTCTGTCCGGGGGCATCGACAGCCCGGTGGCGGGCTATCAGATCATGCGCCGCGGCGTGAAAATCTGCGGCATCCACTTCCTCTCGCCGCCGTACACGGGCGAGCTTGCGCGCGAAAAGGTGCTGCAACTCGCGCAGACGCTCGCGCGCTATTCCGGCGGCATGCGCGTCTACCTCGTGCCGTTTACGAAGGTGCAGCTTGAAATCCACGAGAAATGCCCGGACAATTTGGGCACGGTGATCGGGCGGCGCTTCATGATGCGCATCGCAAAAAAGCTCGCGCAGGATTTCGGCGCGCAGGCGCTGATCACGGGCGAGTCGCTCGGGCAGGTTGCAAGCCAGACGATGGAGGCGATCGCCTGCACGGACGAGGTCGCCGATATGCCCGTCTTCCGCCCGCTGATCGGGCTGGACAAGCTCGAGATCACCCAGATGGCGGAGCGCATCGGCACATACGAAACCTCGATTTTGCCCTATGAGGACTGCTGCACGGTGTTCACGCCGCGCCACCCGGTGACGCACCCCAAAAAACACACCATGCCCAAGGCGGAGGAGAAGCTCGACATCGACGCGCTTGTTGACGAGGCGATCGCGAACACCGAAACCGTGATATATTGACAAAAAGGCGGGAAACATTGTCCATGGATGTGAGGGAGTACATCGAAAAGCTGAAAAGTGACGCGGCGTTTATGCAAAACGTCACAAGCTGGCGCATCGTGCCTGCGCGCGAGGCGCGCTACGCCGATTTCCCGGGCGCGCTCGATCCGCGCATCCAAAACACGCTCGCCGCGCGCGGGATCACGAAACTCTACCTCCATCAGGCGCGCGCCATCGAAGCGGCGCGCGCGGGGCGGGATCTGGTGGTCGTCACGCCGACCGCCTCGGGAAAGACGCTGTGCTACAATGTACCGGTGCTCGACGCGATATTGAAAGACGAGGCGGCGCGCGCGCTGTATCTGTTTCCCACAAAGGCGCTCTCGAGCGATCAGGTGGCAGAATTGTACACCATGATCGGCGAGATGGGCGCGGACATCAAGGCGTATACCTACGACGGCGACACCCCCGGCTCGGCGCGCAGCGCGATCCGGCAGGCGGGGCATGTGGTGGTGACGAACCCGGACATGCTCCATTCCGGCATCCTCCCCCACCACGCCAAGTGGGTCAAGCTGTTTGAAAACTTAAAATATGTGGTCATCGACGAAATCCATGCCTACCGCGGCGTGTTCGGCTCGAACCTCGCAAACGTGATCCGCCGGCTGCTGCGCATCTGCGCGTTCTACGGCGCGAAGCCCACGTTCATCTGCTGCTCCGCGACGATCCGCAACCCCAAGGAACTGGCGGAGGTGATGACGGGGCGCGAGATGCTGCTGATCGACGAAAACGGCTCGCCTGCCGGCGAGCGGCATGTGGTGTTCTACAACCCGCCGGTGGTAAACGCGCAACTGGGCATCCGCGCGGGCTCGATTCCGGAGACGCGGCGCATCGCGGCGGCGCTTTTAAAAAACGACATCTCGCACATCGTGTTCGCGCGCGCGCGGCTCACAGTGGAGGTGCTCGTTCGCTACCTCAAGGACATGGTGCGCGATCCGCTCGGCAACGCCGGCAAGGTGCGCGGCTACCGCGGCGGCTACCTGCCCACGCAGCGGCGCGAGATCGAGCGCGAGCTGCGCGCGGGGCGCATCAAATCCATCGTGTCCACAAACGCGCTGGAATTGGGCATCGACATCGGCGAGCTCGACGCGTGCGTGCTCTGCGGCTATCCCGGCACGATTGCGAGCACCTGGCAGCAGGCGGGGCGCGCGGGACGGCGCGGGGCGACCTCGCTGTTGATCGTGGTTGCGACCTCCAGCCCGCTCGACCAATACATGATCTCGCATCCCGATTATTTCTTTGAACAATCGCCCGAAAACGCGCGCATCAACCCCGAGAACCTCTACATATTCATGAACCATCTCAAGTGCGCGGCATACGAGCTGCCCTTTATCGAGGGCGAGCAGTTCGCGCAAAACCCCGACACCGCGGCGCTTCTCGAATACCTCAGCGAGGAGCACATTCTGCGCGCGGTGGGCGGCAGATATTACTGGATGGCGGAGGAGTTCCCGCAGGCGGGGATCAACCTGCGCTCCGCCTCCGACCAGAATTTCCTGATCGTGGACATC
>JBMNUA010000231.1:0-3522 GCA_050945995.1 Christensenellales bacterium | reverse complement strand
GTAGGGGATCTCCGCATGCGCCTTGTATTCAACGGGCTCAACTTTTGCAACGGACGCGCCGTTTAAGAAAAATTCGACCAGATCGCAATCGGCATACGCCTGCACGCGCGCGATTTTGCCGAGCCACTCGTCTTCAAACGTCCATTCGCGGCGCACATCGTCCCAATGCCAGCCCATGCCGTATGCGGATTTGTCCGTGCGCGCGGGGTGCGCGGCGAACAGATGGATGCCGCGATCGACGCCCCACATCACGCGGCGATAGAAATTCTGCGGGCGCGCGTCGCCGATGAGGTCTAAGTCGCCCTGCCAGCAGGAGAGCCACGGCCAGCCGCCGAGCAGACCGCCCCGCAAATCATCGGGCGAATCGACGGTGCGCCCCGCGCCCGCTTCGCCGAGGTTGTCATACGCCGTCCAGATAAAATCGCCGAAGCAATTCTCATTTTCGACGCACGCCTTCCAATAATCATAGGTATGGTAGGCGTGGGTTTCGGTGGCGTGGATGGCGCGATCGGGGAATTTCTGCGCGTCGTGCGCGTAGCGACCGTATAGATAGTTATAGCCGTACAGATCGAGCGATTCGGCGGCGGCGCGGGTCTGATCGCCCCAATCGTCCGCGCCGTCCTTGGGCAGCCCTCTCACGGGTTTGCCCATCAGCTCGCGCCGCAGATCGTGCGACGGGCGGGGCTTGCCGGGCGTGGGCATCACAAAGCCGTTGGCGGAGGCGGAGACGGGGCGCGTGGAATCGAGCGCGCGCACGAAATCCGCCTGCGCCTTCGCCCATTTCGCGCCGTCGGACGCGCCGAGCAGTTCCGGGATTTCGTTGCCGATCGACCAGGCATAGATCGAGGGGTGGTTGCGGTCGCGCTTGACCATGCTGGACGTGTCTCGCCGCCACCAATCCTCGAACCAGAGGTGGTAGTCCATGGCGTTTTTGCCGGTGCGCCAGACATCGAAGGTTTCGTCGAGCACGAGCATGCCGAGTTCGTCGCAGGCGTCGAGCAGCGCGGAGGACGGCGGGTTGTGCGCCGTGCGGACGGCGTTGTAGCCCGCGTCCTTGAGCAATTGTATCTTGCGGCGTTCGGCGGCGGGGAACGCGCACGCGCCGAGCATGGCGTTGTCGTGATGGATGCAGCCGCCGCGCAGCTTCATCTGCTTGCCATTCAAACGAAAGCCCTGTTTCGCGTCGATCTCGATTTTGCGGATGCCAAAGCGCGTCTCGCCCGCATCGACGCCGTTTTCGCCGGTGAGGGTGTAGCGCAGGGTGTAGAGGTGCGGGCTGTCCACATCCCACAGGCGCGGCTTTTCGACAAAGCAGGAGAGCGCGGCGCGGGGATCGAAGCATTCGCCGGAGGCGGAGGCGACCGTCTCCCCCGCCGCGTCCACGACCGCCATGTCGATGCGGTACGCGCCGCAGGTGCCCGTCGTCTCAAACGCCGCGCGCACCTCCGCGCGCTCGGCGCAGACGCTGGGCGTGGTGACGAACACATCCCACGGGTGGACATAGCACGCGCCGCCGACGAGCAGGCTGACATTGCGGTACAGCCCGCCGCCCGAGTACCAGCGCGAGTTGGGCTGGACGCACTTGGTGGAGATGGTGAGCACGTTATGCGCGGCGATTTTGGGCGTGAGATCGACCGTATACGCCGTGTAGCCGTAGGGGTGCAGATACAGTAGATCGCCGTTTAGGCGCACCTCGCTGTTCATATACGCGCCGTCAACGAGCAGGAGCACCGTCTTGCCCGCGCAATCGGCGGGCAAATCGAACGCCTTGCGATAGAACGCGTCGCCGCCGGGGAAGAAGCCCGTGGATGCGCCGCTGACGGCGTGCGGGTCGCGCGGCTTTGTGATGATGGCGTCGTGCGGCAGATCGACGGGCGCGCCGTCCTCCTGCCCGGCAAACATGAAGAACCGCTCGCCGCCCTCCCGGAATGTCCAATCGAAATCAAAAGGTATGTGCTTCATGTCAATCCTCCCAAACTAGGGTTATCGGCGTATGTTCCGGCATGGCGCGCGAGATGCCGCGGTACTTCAGCGTGCCGCCCGCGCGCGTCGCCTGCGCGGTGAGCGTGCGCGCGTCCGCGTCGTATTGGATGCGCACCTGTCCGCCCGTGACGGGGACTTCCGCCTCGAATCGGCGGTACGAGCCGGGGCGGGGTGCGACATCGAAGGTGCGGCAGGCGACATCGGTGGACGAAACGCCCGCGACATAGCGTCCGAGCAGGTAGATCGGCCCGCTGCCCCAGGCGTGGCAGAGGCTGCGCCCGTAGGGATCGCCGTACATGGCGTAGTGCTGCGCGCCCTCCTCGCGCGGGTCGAACTGCTCCCAGATGGAGGTCGCACCGAGCGCGAGCATGGGATGCCAATAGTTGAGGATGCGCGCCTGCGCCTGCTCGACATCGCCCATGTGGCAGAGCGCGGCGAGCTCAAAGAACTTGAAAAAGGGCGTGGTGATGGGTTCGATCGCGTCGTTATACAGCACATCGCGCAGGATGCGCGCGGATTTCTCGGGCGCGAAATCGTAGAGGACGGCGAGCACATTCGCGTGGCGGGTGACGTTGCGCCTGCCGCTTGTGAAGCCGTCGATGTACGCGCCCTGATCCTCATCCCAATACAGGCGGTCGATCTGCGCCTTGAGTGCAGAGATTTGCGCGGGGAAATCATCCGCGGGCGCGCCGGCGAGCGAGGAGAGCTTCGCCATGGCGTCCATCGCCTTCCAGAGGAGAATCTGCTCGGCGCAGAG
The DNA here is from genome assembly GCA_050945995.1 of Christensenellales bacterium. Taxonomy (GTDB): domain Bacteria; phylum Bacillota; class Clostridia; order Christensenellales; family Aristaeellaceae; genus RUG11247. The sequence goes on along the minus strand of JBMNUA010000231.1, from coordinate 782 downwards.
CGGTCCTTCGCGGTCGAATTTCGCCCAGTCGATGAACACCCAGTCGTCGGGATGCCCGATCACAAGCCCGTTCTCATCGAGCCGGTCGCGGATGAACGCATACAGCGCGTTCACGCGCGGGAACAGCGCTTTGACGAAATCGGAATCGCCGGTTTCTAGGTAATAATCCCAGAGCATGATGATGAGGTAGGCGGAGTAATCATTGATGCAGTTGATGTGCTGCGCGTAGGGCGGCTTGCCCAGGAGCGCGCGGATGGTGCGCCGGGTGATCGCGGGGTCGGAAAACAGGTAGCGGTTGACCATGGCGGACTGATACGCGTCGCCGCCCCAGACCCAGCGGTCGCGCTTGATGCCGTCCAAGAAGAATTCGCGCGCGTTGAGGTGGAAGGTGTGCGCGCAGACATCGAACACGCGCGCGACTTCGGGCGCATCGCAGGAAAACGATGCCTTTCTCTCGAGCGGCAGGTATTCGTAGAGGCAATGCGCGCGCAGGGTTTGCGCGGAATCGGCGATGAGCGCGGCGTAGCGGAAGGCGTAGGCGGGCAGCGTATAGGAATCGCTGCCGGAGAGGGTTTCGGAGATGACGCAGTTATGATCGCGCGCTTCCGTCTCGCTCTCGCCGAACTGCACGCGGATGGGGCGCGCGAGGTCGGCGTTTTCGATGCATAGCTTGGCGAAGGTTTCGCGCCCGAAATCCAGGAGGATGCCGCCGGGGAGCGCGCGGGTTTCGGCAGCGTCCCAGCGTGCATACGAGAAGGGGAAGATTTCGGGGTTGTCGTCTG
>JBMNUA010000230.1:0-3545 GCA_050945995.1 Christensenellales bacterium | reverse complement strand
AATATGCGACTGCGGCGGGCGCGAAAAAGCCCGCTCGGTCGTTCGCCGGATCGTTCGTTCGCGGGCAAACCGATCCCGCGCGTAAACGGATCAAGTATAACATGTTCCAAACGTACAGTCAATGATTAGCGCCGATAAACAAGGTTTACGCCAAGGTGAACGATTCGTAAATAATTGCGCCTTGCCAGCGCGCCTCGGATTGTTTATACTATCCATATAGACAAAGGAGGACAGACCCATGCTGCAAATCACCGCCGGACGCGCGCGCGGCGCGGGCGAGCGGCTCATCCGCGAAACGGCGCGCGCGCTGAAGGCGCGTGCGGGGCAGGTGTACATCGTCGTGCCCAAGCAGCTCACGCTCGAGACGGAGCTATTGCTCATTCGCGCGCTCGAGTCCGCGGGCTCGCTGCGCCTGAATGTGCTCTCGCCGGAGCGGCTGTGCGCGCGCATCTTTGAGTCCGCGGGGCGCGCCTCGTTTGAGCGCGTGGACGACCGCGGGCGCGTGCTCGTCGCCCGGCGCGCCATCCGCGCCTGCGCGGGCGAGTTGCGCGCCTACCGCCGGGCGGGCGGGCGCAGGGGTTTTCCGGCGCGCGTCGCCCGTCAATTGGAGCTGTTTCGCCAGGCGCAGCTCACCCCGGACGATGTGCGCGCGCTCGCCGACGGCGAGGAGGGGCTGTTTTCCGCCAAGCTCTCGGACATGGCGGCGATCTTGGAGGCGTATGAGAACGCGCTTGCCGGACGATCGCTCGACGGCGAGGCGGAATTTTTGGACGCCGCCGCGCGCGCCGCGCAGTCCGATGTCGTCAAAAGCGCGGGCATCATCTTCTACGGCTTTGATGTGATGCCGCGCCCGCTGCACGCGCTCGCCGCCGCGCTCGCCGCCGCGTGCGATGTCACCATGCTCGTATCCGCCGATCCCGACCCGGACGCGCCGGACGCAGACGTGTTTGCGCCCGTGAACCGCGCGCTTGACCGGCTCGCGCGCGAGGCAAAGCTCGCCGGGGCGCAGCGGAAAATCGAACCCGCGCCGCCCGCCCCCGCCGCGCCGCCCGACATCGCGCACGCCGAGCGATATCTGTACGCCGCGCGCGCGGTTTCATATGAAGAGGATGTGCAGAACATCCGCCTCAGCGCGCATCAAAATCTGCAGGCGGAGGCGATGTACGCCGCCGGGCGCTGCCGCGCGCTCGCGATGGCGGGCATGCGCTGGAACGACATGCTCCTCATCTGCCCGGACGCCGCCGCCTACGCGCATTTTCTGGAGGACGCGTTCGGCGCGCACGGCATCCCCATCTTCCTATCCTCGAGCCGCCCCGCCTCGCGCCACGCGCTCGCCGAAGCGCTGTTGAGCGCGATCTCGCTTGTCGCAAAGGGGTTTCGCACGGAGGATGCGCGCGCGCTATTGCGCACGGGCTATGCGGGGGTGGACGGCGCGGACGCAGATCTGCTCGCCAATTATATGGTAAAATATGCGCCGCGCGGGCGCGCGCTGACCACGCCCTTCATTCGCGGCGGCGAGGAGGCGGCGCTTGCCGAGCCCATGCGCGAGGCGCTGATCGCCCCGGTGCTCGCGCTGCGCGCGCGGCTGCGCGAGGCAAAAACGCTCAAAGACCAGCTCGCCGCGCTGTTTTCCTACCTCGAGGACATTTCCGCCTACGACAAGAGCATGGAGATGCAACAGCGGCTGATGGACGCGAACCTCTACCGGCTCGCGGGCGAGCAGTCGCAGGTGTGGAACCGCATCCTCTCCGCGCTCGATCAAGCGGCGTCGCTCATGGGCGAAAAGCGGCTGCCGCTTGCCGAGATCGCCGAGATGCTGCGCGAGTCCCTCGACGCGGCGGTGATCAAGCCCCTGCCGCAGTCGGGCGATGCGGTGTACGCGCAATCCGCCGACCGCGCCGTGTCGCGATCCGCGAAATTCGTGATGCTCATCGGGCTGACCGACCGCGCGCACACCGAGATCGACGGGCTGTTTGGCGATTATCAGCTCGCGCGGCTCACGCGCGCCTCCGGGCGATACCTCGGACCGGACGGCTCGGAGCGCGCGCTCATGCGCCGGTACTACCTCAAATCCGCGCTCGGCGCGGCGCGCGAGCAGCTGGAGTTCACCTACCCGCTCTCCGCCGCGGACGGCTCGGCGCAGCGACCCGCGCCGCTCATCAATGATCTCAAGCGGCTGTTTCCCCGGCTCATCGAGCGGGGGAGCGCGCGCGACGCGGCGTCCGTCCTCGCGCACGCGTCGCCCAACGCCGCCCTGCGCGCCGTGGGGGGCATGCTCGGCTCGCCCGCGGGCATCGCTGCGCTCTCGACCATCGCGCAAGAGCCGGGCGGCGCGGTCAAGCGGCTGCTCTCCGCGTTCGACGCGCGCCGCGCCGCCGAGCAGCTGCGCCCCGACACCGCGCAGCGCATCTACGGCGCGCTCTCGCACGCGTCCGTCACTCGGCTCGAGGCGTTCGCGCGCTGCCCGATGCTGCATTTCATGCGCTACGCGATGTCGCCGATCAAAACCGAGCCTTTCGAGCTGACCGTGCGCGACGAGGGCAACTTCTTTCACGACGCGGTGCGCGGCTTTCTGGAGGAGGCGCGGTTTGAGCTGCCCGATCTGGACGTTACCGCCGCCGGGGTCGTGATGGACGCGGTCAGCGACATCCTCCTCGAGCGCATGGCGGCGGGCGACAAGTTCGCCACCGCCATCGAGGCCGCCGAACGCCGCCGCCTGAAGGCGACCGCGCGTGCCGCCGCCGAGGCGCTCGTGCGCCAACTGGCGGGCAGCGCGTTTCAGCCTGTCGAACTCGAATTGGAGTTCGGGCGGGGCGACGCGTCGGCAATCCGGCTGTCCGTGCCGGGCGGCGATTGCACGCTCGAGGGGCGGATCGACCGCGTAGACGAGTGGGCGAAGCCCGACGAGGGGTTTTTGCGGGTGATCGACTACAAGCGCGGCGGCGCGCAGCTCAAATTATTCGAGGCGTATTACGGGCTGCAATTGCAGCTGATCACCTACCTCGCCGCCGCCACCGCGCGCCGGGGCAAGGAGGGCGCGGGGGTGTACTACTTCAAAATCGACGAGGGGATTGTGACCGATCAATCCACAAACCCCGAAGAGATCGAGAAAAAGCGGCGCGACGCCATGAAGCTCAAGGGATTGACCACCGACGAGCCGGAGGTGATCGCCGCCATGTCGCCGCGCCCGCAGGACGTGATATCGATCCGCATCAGGTCGGACGGCACGATCGTGCGCTCCGGCGCGATCGTCGATCGGCAGGCGATGCGGCTGATCATCGATCGCGCGCTGCACAACGCCGCACGCCACGTCGCGGGCATACGCGCCGGGCACGCCGAAGCGTCGCCCGCGCGCACGCAGACCGCCGATCCCTGCAAATACTGCGATTACAGGCGCAGTTGCCTGTTTGACGATTCACTCGACGCGCGCAAGGTGCGCCGGGTGGAGACGATGAACGATCAGGCGGTCATCGACCGCCTGAAAACAGAGGGCGCGCGCGCCGACGAGCCGCCCGCCATCTCATAACAAACGAAGGAAGGCGATT
>JBMNUA010000229.1:0-3567 GCA_050945995.1 Christensenellales bacterium | reverse complement strand
TCCGCCGCATCGTAATACACCTTCATGAGCGTCAGCCCGTGCGCCGGCGCGGTGATGCCCAGATCGAGCCGATCCCCGCCCGCTATCGCGCGCGCAAACGCGCCGGGTGAAAGCTTCCCCGCGCCGATCGCGATCAGCGTCCCCGCGATGATGCGCACCATGTTGTATAAAAATCCGTTCCCTGTGATCGAAAACTCAAGCTCCGCGCCCGCGCGCGCGATGCCCGCCGCGTAGATCGTGCGCACCGTGTCCTTGACGACCGATCCGCTCGCGGCGAACGCGCCGAAATCATGCGTACCGATCAACGATGGAAGCTCCGCGCGCATCCAATCATCGTCGAGCGGGTAGATGACATGCGCGTGGGTGTTTCGCGTGAGCGCGCCCGCGTGCGGCGCGGATCGCATCAAATACCGATAGGTCTTGCCGACGGCGCAAAAACGCGCGTGAAAATCCGGCGCTGCTTCCTCGGAATGGCGCACGCGGATGTCAGTAGGCAGCATGGTGTTGAGCGCAAACGCATACTTATCGGGCGGAATCCGCGCATCCGTATCGAAATGCGCAACCTGCCCAAGCGCATGCACGCCCGCATCCGTGCGGCTCGCACCGGTCAGCGTTGCGGGCGAACCGATGAGCCTGCCAATCGCTTCCTCGACCACCTGTTGAACGGCCAGCGCATTCTTCTGCCGCTGCCAACCCGCGTACCCCGCGCCGTCGTATTCGATCGTCAGCCGAATCCGCATCACGGCACGCCCAGCGCGTTGAACACAAATATCATAACGACCATCAGCCCCACCACGCAAGCTGCATACGCGTCCAGCCGCGTCATCGTCAGCCGATTCATACGCGTGCGCCCAACTCCGCCACGATAGCAGCGCGCTTCCATCGCCAGCGCAAGCTCGTCCGCGCGCCGAAACGCGCTGACAAACAGCGGCACCAGCAGCGGCACCATCGCCTTCGCGCGCTTGATGATGTTGCCGCTCTCAAAGTCCGCGCCGCGCGCCTTCTGCGCGTTCATGATTTTGTCGGTCTCCTCCATCAGGGTGGGGATGAATCGCAGCGCGATCGACATCATCATCGCAATCTCGTGCGCGGGAAACTTGATTTTCGCAAGCGGCTTCATCAGCGCCTCCATGCCGTCGGTGAGCGAGAGCGAGGAGGTCGTGAGCGTGAGCAGCTGCGACGCGACGACGAGCAGCATCAGCCGAATCGCCATATAGATTGCTGTTCGCAGCCCGCCGGTTGTAATGCGCATGAATTTCCATGTAACAATCGTCTCCCCGCCCGTCTGCATGAACAGGTTGAGGACGAAGGTAAATATCACGATAAATAAGATCGGCTTCAAGCCGCGCATAATAAATTTCAACCCGATGCGCGTGGAGCGCGCGATGATAAGCACGAACGCGAATATGACCGCGAACCCGACAAAGCCGCGGGAAACAAACACCGCAACGAGCAGCGCCACCGTGAGCAATATCTTCATGCGCGCGTCCATGCGATGAACCGCCGAATTTCCGGGGAAGTACTGCCCGATCGTAATGTTTTTAAGCAAGGGCGTCACTTCCTTTGTTCATGTCGTTGATGATCGCCTCCGCGAGCGCCTCGACGCTCGTCACATCCGCGGGGATGTCAAACCCCCGCGCGCGCAGGCGGATGGCGAGGCGCACGCTCCCGGGCACGCCCAGCCCCATTTCGTCCAGTTCGTCCGGGTGCTGAAACACCTCGGCGGGCGCGCCCTCGAATGCGACCTTGCCCTTGTTTAATACGATCAGCCGATCGCAGAGCCTGCCCACATCGTCCATCGAATGGCTCACCATCACCACGGTTCGCCCGGATGCGTGGATGGACTTGATCAAATCGAGCATCTCGCGCCTGCCCGCGGGGTCGAGCCCCGCCGCAGGCTCGTCGAGCACGAGCACCGACGGGCGCATCGCCAACACGCCCGCAATCGCCACGCGCCGCTTTTGCCCGCCCGAGAGCTCAAACGGCGAGCGCTCGGCGATGTCGCCTGCCAACCCCACCTGGCCGATCGCCTCCGCCACGCGCTCCTCGATCTCCGCCTCGCCGATGCCGAGGTTCTTCGGTCCAAATGCGATGTCCTTCGCCACCGTCTCCTCAAACAGCTGATACTCGGGGTATTGGAACACCAGCCCAATTTCGCGCCGAATCTTCGCAAGGTCGGTGTCCTTCGCGGCGAGGTCTACGCCGTTGACGACCACCGTTCCCTCGCTTGGCTTGATCAGCGCGTTCAAATGTGTGATCAGCGTCGATTTCCCGCTGCCCGTATGCCCGATGATCCCCAAAAACTCGCCGTCCGCAATGGTGAAGCTGATATCGTCAATCGCACGCGTCTCAAAGGGCGTGCCGCGCATATATACATGTGATAAATTTTTTACTTCGACCGGCACAGTTCCACTTCCATTTCCTGTACAGTCATAATGCCCTCGGGCAAATCCACCCCGCGCCCGCGCAGGATGCCCGCCAGCCGCGCCATCTCCGGCACATCCAGCCCGAGCGCGCGCACCTGCGCCTCGCGGGCGAACACCGCGCGCGGAGGCCCCTCCATCACGATCTGCCCTTCATCCATCACCGCCACGCGGTCGGCGCGCGCCGCCTCGTCCATAAAGTGGGTGATCCAGACGACCGTGATATTCTCCTCGCGGTTTAATTTGCGCGCAAGCGCGAAAATGTCGCGCCTGCCCACCGGGTCGAGCATCGCGGTGGACTCGTCAAATACGATCACCCGCGGGCGCATCGCCACCACGCCTGCAATCGCCACGCGCTGCTTCTGCCCGCCCGAGAGCATGTGCGGCGCGGCGAGCGCGTGATCCGCCATCCCGACGATGGCAAGCGCTTCGTCCACGCGGCGGCGGATCTCATCGGGCGCAACGCCCATGTTCTCCAAGCCGAACGCGCAGTCCTCCTCGACGATGGTCGAGACGATCTGATTGTCCGGATTTTGAAACACCATGCCGCAGCGCGTGCGGATTTCATAGCAATTGTCCTCGCCGTCGGGGGAGATGCCGTCGATCACGACCTCGCCCGATGCGGGGAGGATCAGCGCGTTGAGCATCTTCGCGAGCGTCGATTTCCCGCTCCCGTTCCTGCCGAGCACGGCGACGAACTCGCCGCGGGCGATCTCGATGCTCACCCCGCTGACGGCGTCCTCGTCCGCGCCCTCATATTTAAACGACGCATCCTTCACGCGAATGATGGGATCGGTCATCGTTTCCTCCTCAGCGCATACAAAACACGCATGTTTTGCCGCATTATACCACCTTTGCGTTAAAAACCGTCGGAAACGCAAATCTTTTCTTTTAATTATCGCCACAATGTGATAAAATACCAGAAGAACAAATCGCAAGGAGTGAAAAATATGGCCCTCAACAAGAAAACCATCGAGAATATAGAGGTATCCGGCAAAAAGGCACTCGTGCGCTGCGATTTTAACGTGCCGCTGGATGCCGACATGAACATCACAGACGAGACGCGGATCAACGCCGCGCTCCCGACAATCAAATATCTGCTCGACAACGGCGCCGCCGTGATCCTCTGCTCGCACCTGGGTCG
>JBMNUA010000228.1:0-3580 GCA_050945995.1 Christensenellales bacterium | reverse complement strand
CCCTCCGACAACGTCTCTTTGAATTCCTCGAGGGATTTGCGGTTGTTCTCGGCGAAGGTCTTCATCTCCTCGTCGATTTCCGCCTCGTCCGCCTCGACGCTTTCCGCCTTGCGCACCTGGTCGATCACCAGCTGCGTGCGCACGCGGCGCTCCGCCTCCTGCCGGTACATGCCGCGCATGTTCTCGCGCGTCTGCCCGGTGTATTTGAGATAGTCGTCCAGCCGCATGCCCTGGTACATCAGCTGCATCTCCATCTCGCGGATCATGGAATCGATCTGATCCTCGATCATCGCGTCCGGGATCTCCACCGTCGCGTTCTCGACGACCTTCTCGATCACCTCGTTCTCAAATGCGTTCTCCGCGCGCGTCTTCGCCTGCGATTCGAGCGTATTGCGAATCTCCGCCTTGTAATCGGCGACGGTGTCCGCGGTTTCGGAGGCTTCCTTGACAAACTCGTCGTCCAGCGCCGGCACTTCCTTCTCGCGGATGGAGTTGACCTTCACCTTGAAGATCGCTTCCTTGCCCTTGAGCGCCTCGGCGTGGTACTCCTCGGGGAAGGTGACGGTTACGTCAAGCTCCTGCCCGACCTGCGCGCCGACGAGCTGGTCTTCAAACCCGGGGATGAACGAGCCCGAGCCGATCACCAGATCGTGCCCCTGCGCCGTGCCACCCTCGAACTGCTCCTCGCCGACAAAGCCGGCGTAGTCGATGTTGACCTGGTCGTCCAATTTCACGGCGCGCTCGGTCACCTCGACAAAGCGGGACGCACGGTCGCGCGCGCGCTCGATCTCCGCCATCACGTCGTCGTCTGTCACCTCATCGACCTTCATCTCGACCCCGATCTTCGTGTACGCGCCGAGCTCGACATCCGGGCGGACAAACACATCCACCGAGAACTTGAGCTCCTGCCCTTTTCCGATCTGATCCATGTTGAGCTCGGGGCGGTCAACGGGGTTTACGTCGTGCTCCTTGATCGCTGCATCGTACAGCTCGGGAAACAGGATCTCGAACGCATCCTCGTAGAACACGCCCGCGCCGTAGTGATTCTCGATCACCTGCATGGGCACATGCCCCCTGCGAAAGCCGGGGATGCTGATATTCTTGGCATTCTTCTTATACGCCTTCACGATGCCCGCATCAAACGTCTTCGCGTCTACCACGAAGCCGAGCCGCACCTTGTTGGATGAGAGCTTCTCATACGTCGTCGCCATTGGAAAAACCTCCTGCCCGTTATAAGGTCATAACGATTCATATACGTCGTCACATTATTGCAGTTTAGCATACGGTGCGGGGTTTTGCAACAATGGCGTGTAAATTCTCGGTCAATGTATGACAATTATACATACCCGAAATCGGGCGCGCCGAAACGCGCGGTCATCACTGCGGCACTTCGATGATCGCGTCGCGCTTCCCGTATACGCTTGTGTAGATCAGCTCCTTGTCCAAGAGCGATCCGTCGCGCGACCATGTCATTTTATATGCGACAGCCTTGTAGCCCGTGCGCCCCGGCTGCAATACGTTCGTCTCCCCGGGCGCGAGAAAGCTGTTGACCTGATAGTTCGTGTTGTAATTGTAGGTCTCGGTCACATTCGCCTCGACGGTGATGTACACCCCGTCCGGGATCATCTCGCCGAAGATGCCCACGCGCAGCCGCTTCTCGTCGGTCACGACCGCCGCGATGTAGAGCGTCGAATCCGTGGTGTTGACAAATTTTAGGTCCTGGCTGCCCCAGTTGACGGTCGCGTCCTTCCCTTTATCGACGTAGGACACCGGCATGGAGTGCGCGTGCCGCTCCGTGATTTTCAGCCCCGCCTTCACCGCCGCGTTGAACAGCGTCGTCGATGTCTGACAGATGCCCCCGCCGATCTCCTCGGTCACCTCGCCCGCGGAGTAGGCGGACGCCATCTGGTAGCCGCGCGCGGCGGTCCGCTGCCCGACGACGCCGTTGAACGAAAACTCCTCGCCCGGTTCGAGCGCGAGCCCGTGGATCGCAGCGGCGGAGAGCCGGATGTTCGTCAGCCGGTTGCTGGAGGAGGACGACGCGTTTGTGATCGCCGAGGCGACGAGCCCGTACTTGCCTTGGATGTCCGCGATGGTCGCGGTCGGCTGGGTCGTCTCAATCGCGCGGGTGACTGCGCCGCCGCCCGCCTCGAAGGCGGCCTTCATGTCCGATATGAGCTTTTCCTGATCGAGCGTCGCGCCCACGCGCCCCTCGGTGAACCGAAACTCGTAGGATTGCATGTCAAAGCCCGCGATGCCCGCGTTCGCGCCCTTCGCGTCGATGCCGGAGGCGATGTGCTGCGCGTATTGCGCGAGAATATCCTCGTCGTAGAGCGTGCGCGTGATCGCGTGATCGCGCGCCGCGCCGGACTGCGCCTTCAAGTTTTGATAGCGCTCGCGCAGCGTGCCCGCGCGTTGGTCGCGCCACAATCCTTCGAGCACCTCGCGCGCGTCGCTGCGGTAGCCCATCTGCGCGGCGGTCACCTGCGCGCCGTCGTCAAAGGTCACCGTGCGCGTGCTGTATGCGCGCTCGATCCCCTCGTCCCAATGGACGATGGCGTCCGCGAGCGTCATGTTGGAGATGTCGATGCCCTCGACGGTCGTGCCCTCAAAATACGTCGATCGGGTGACCGCGTTTCGCATGCGGATGAAGTTCGCATAGCCGATCAGCCGCACGCCCGCAACGAGCACGAGGATGACGATCATCGCCGTCAACGCCCAGGTGAGGGGGGAGCGCGGGTTTCCGCCGTCGCCGCTGCCGCCGCCTTTTTTCGCACGCCGCGATTTCTTGCCCGCGTCCGCGCGCTCCTCGATGCGCGCGACGTAGCGGTCAAACTCGTCCATGCCCGCCTCGGCGCGCTCGGCTTCCAAAATAAGCGCGTCGTAGGGATCGACCTTCGCGGCGCGTTTCTTCGGCGCGGGGCGCTTCTTCGGCGCGCTCGCCGCGAGCAGCCGGTCGTACCCGTCCATCTTGGAAGTGGTTCGCCTTGGCGCGGTGCGCTTCTTCGGCGCGTTCGCCGCGAGCAGCTCGTCGTATCCGTCCATTTTGGGCGATGCGCGTTTGCGCGCAGGCGGCGCATCGCCGCCAGCAACGCGCGCTGAAGCGCGCCGCGCGTTGTGGTTCGCGCGCGCGGCGACGGGGTTCGGCTCGATCTTCTGCGCATGCCTGCGGGGCGCGGTCTTTTTGGGCTGCGCTTTCGCGCCGCCCGCCTGCTTGACGCGCGTTTTCTTATCGTTGATCACCGTCATGTTGATTACTCCGTTTTGCTCCATGCGTTCAGTATTCCGCGAAGCCGCGAGGGTTATCGCATCGCGGCGCAATCTGCCGTTTTTTTCCATCAATATAGGATAGACTTGCGTGCACCCGGAAAGGTTGCCCCGGTTTGCCGTTTGGATGTTAAAACTCATATCGCCGCCTGCGCTACTCCTCGCGCCCCGGATCGGGCGCGTCCGCAAACCCGCGCGTTTCGCGTATCTCGCGGATCTGCGTTTCAAACCCCTGTTCGGACGGCACATAGTAGGGCGTGCCGCGCGCCTCGTCGGGCAAATACTGCTGCTTCACAAAATGCCCCGGGAAATC
>JBMNUA010000227.1:0-3605 GCA_050945995.1 Christensenellales bacterium | reverse complement strand
AGGCTTCGCCGCATTTTTTTATCCTTTTGTCAAGTGCTTTTTCGCTATTGCGCAACAAAAAAAGAGCCGCGCATCTTTTTTGATGCACTGCTCTTTTCGGTGTGCGCTTAGCTTAATGACATTGCCGTCGCATGCCCGATTTCGGTTTGACCGCCGGCATACGGATGGATGATTTGCGTCCCGCCATCGACCAATCCACGGAGCAATTCCCCATTGTTTGTTTCGCTGATATCCGCGGGAATGATGAGGCGCTTGATCGGATGGATCGCCGCGAGACGCTCCAAACTGGCGGCGGCATCATGCGATGGGTGTGTCAAAACCAAGGAATCGATCACATCGACATCGTTTGACGCAAGCAACTCGAACAGGGCGGAAAGCCCGTCGGTCGAAACGATGTCGATGATCATCACCGCATCATCAGAGATGATCAATGCGGCTTCCCCTTGGTCGGTATCGGCAACATAAACCTCAAAGGCATAACCCGCGCCGGTTATGAGAAAGATCAATGCGAGTACCAACAAACACGTTTTCATGCGATGATCATATCATTGCTTGAACCGTTCGTCAATGATTGATTCAAAGCTGTGTCACATATTCATCTGCCGTTTTTCCGCCTTCTGTTTCTTCGTATGATAACAAAGGGTATACGCGCTGGAAGCGCCGTTTCCGGCATCCAGCTTCAGCGTGAAGCGCGATTTACCTCCCTCGGGGAGCATCCAATTCACCGCAGGACCGATGCGGTTTTCATTGGCCTTCACCTCGCCCGTATCCCAGACCAGCAGCGGGTACTCCTCCCCATCAAATTCGATGGACACCGCAACCTTCTGGCGCGTCGGAACCGGGGAGTCGTTGAGCAGCCAGAGCTCGGCGGTAAAGCAATCCCCCGCCCGCCAATCAAACCGGGGAATGCGCGCGCTTGCCAGCACCGGGCGCAGCGCCGATTGAACCGCGGCGTATGCTTTCTTGGGCGTCGTCGGATAGGCGATCAGCGAATTGTTCGCCGCCGTCTTCCAGGGCTCGCAGTAGCACCAGTTGATCGCCATGCTGCAATACGGCGCCTGTCGGCGCGCTTCCTCGAAAATCGCCCGATAACCCTCGCATTGCAACCATTGGCTCATTTCCACCACATCTTCCAGGGTGTCGAGCGGCGCATCCGCGTACCGGTTCAGCACATCCATACATAGCCACCGCTCCTCCCCCCACGCGCCGAACGCATGATGCAGACGCCAGTTGCCGTCCCGGCGGATCGGGAACCACTCCTCCTCCGGAATGAACTGCCTGATCTCATCCGCATCGGGCATCCCCGGCACGCCGAACTCCGTATATGCCGTAAAATGGCTGCGCTGAAGCAGGGTAAACACATCGCAATCCGCCTGCGGATCGTAGAATGTGTACCCGCCATGCCCCATGCCGGTGAGGGGGGATGTCATGAGGAACGGTCGGTCTCTGTCCAGTTCATAACAGAGCTTGTTCAACAGGCGCAGCGCGAGGGATTGATCCGTCATGCCCGACCAAGCATTGAACAGTTCATTGCCGCCGCACCACAAAACGACGGATGCGTGTTTGCGCAAACTGCGTATGATGCTCGCCGCCTCCTGCTCCAACACGCGCAGATAATGCGGCGTGCCCCTGTAATTGTTGCAGGCGAGCGGGAACTCCGCCCACACCATGATCCCCATTTGATCGCACAGTTCATAAAACGCCGGCTTGTTGATGCCCGAGCCGCCCCAACAGCGGAGGATGTTCATGTTGGCGTCGCGGGCAAGGGCAATCAATTGTTCGTACCTTGCCGCATCGATGCGCCCGTTGTATATGTCGGGATTGACCCAGTTGCTGCCCTTGGCGAACACGCGCCGCCCGTTCAACTCCAATTGAATGGGCGCGTTGCTGCGTCCCTTCGGAAAGTCGGCAGGCTCATCCCAAGCGCCCTCGTTCATCACCAAACGCACTTTTCGCAAACCGATCCATCCGCTTGTCTCGCAATCGTCCGTTCGCGCGACATAGCGGTACAGCGCCTGCTCGCCTTGCCCGTTGCACCACCAGAGCCGAGGATTGTCCAGATGGATGCGCGCGCCGCGACCGACCTCGATACCATCCGGATCGTATAAAATGATCTCCGGAGTCGCGTCGCAGTCCACCTCAAACCTAATTTCCGCGCGGGTGAGGGCGTCGTTTAATTGGTAAAAAGGCTCGCAGCGGCGAATGAACGCAGACCCGCGGGTTTGAACATAGGCTTCGCGCCACAGCCCCGACACGAGCATCCGAGGATGCCAATCCCATTCATAGCATACGGGCGGCTTTGCCGACTGATCCGCCTGCTCTCGGCTCTCGGACGCGCCCGGGCGTTTGGGGTGCGGGTGGATCAGTACGCGCAGTTCGCTGCCGGCGCGCCCCGTAACATCCACCTCCACGCGCGAATACATGCCCTCGTGCGAACGCACCTGTTCGCCATCCAAGAAGATATCAAACAGGTAATCCACGCCCTCGAAGACCATGTACGCCCGTTCGCCTTGCCCTTCATCGAAGCGCAGGATCGTGCGATATTCCCATGAATCATCCTCCGTGGCGCGAAAGCGCGTCACGTTATCCCCAAAGTTGATGTCGCCCCAACCCATCATGCGACCATAGTCGTATTGCACGTTGCCGGGAACTTGCGCGTCAAACCATTCGGACGCCCCCTCCGGGCGCAGCGCGCGGGCTTGCCAGTTCTGGTCGTAATTCATATGATTCATCCTTTACTTGTTGCGGTTGATTGTTCGTGGGTATTATACCATCTTTTTACATGGGATAGCCATCGATTTTTGCGCGGTGATGCGTAAACCAAAGCGCTCCCCCACCATCCATGAATCATCGGATGGTCGAGAAGCGCGCGGTGCGGGTATCAATTCCGCGATTCCAATATGCCCATGCGCGCCGCCTGCTCAATCAGCGCCCGCATGCGCACGTTCTCTGCGCCAATCTCAACGCCCGCATCGATCGCGCGCGTCATGTTTTTAAGCGCCGCGCTCGCCCGCGCATACGCATCATCGCCGATCGCTCGAAACGGAGATTCGCATATCACCTCGGCGGCGAGCAGCCGCGCGAGCCGATAATCCACATCGTTTGTATAGAGAATCCCGGCGACAAAGGGCGTGTTTTCCCGCACCAGCGCGCGGTACACCGGGATGCCGTTGCCCGAGGAGGAGAACACAAACGTGCGCGGCTCGCCCTCCGGTTTTTTAAGCTCGACGCTGCCAAACATCGGGTCGTAGAATCCCTCGCCGATGTCGTACAGCGCGCGAATCTGATCCTCCTGAAATATATGCTCCGGCGCGTCGAACCGGTCGATGGTGTCGCCCTTCACGCAGAGCACCTTATCGGCGATCTTCTGCGCCAGATCGATCTCATGCAGCGACATCACCACCGTGATGCCCTTCTCCTTCGCCATGCGCCGGAGGATGCCGAGCAGCTCCAGTTTATGCCGGATGTCGAGAAACGAGGTCGGCTCGTCCAGCACGATGATCTCCGGCTCTTGCGCGATGGCGCGGGCGAGCAGCACGCGCTGCCGCTGCCCATCGCTGATGGCGTTGAAATCGCGCTCGGCGAGATCGAGCGCATGCACCGTT
>JBMNUA010000226.1:0-3611 GCA_050945995.1 Christensenellales bacterium | reverse complement strand
CGTTTTTGAACGACGAGTTATTCAACGGCGAATACTACTACCACAAGGTGGATCTCACCGACCGCGCGCAGCTCGAACGCTACGCGAACCTCGGCGACTGGGGCACGCGCGCGCTCGACTACTACAATCCGGAGACGGGCGAGTTGAAGTATCAGATCGGCGACGGGTTGATCATCGACCAGGCGCTCGCACAATGGCACGCGAATTTGATGGGATTGGGCGAGATCTACGAGCCCGGCAAGCTCAAAACCGCGCTGCAAAGCCTATACAAGCACAACTTCAAGCCCGAGATGCGCGCGTTTTGCAACCCCTGCCGGGTGTTCAGCCTAAACGGCGAGGCGGGCACGATCATGTGCGCGTACCCCGAGGGCGCGAAGAAGCCCGCGATCTCCGTGCCGTACTGCGAGGAGACGATGACGGGTTTTGAGTACGCGGCGGCGGGGCTTTTCATCATGGAGGGTATGACAGACGAGGGCGAGCGCATGATCGAGGCGGTGCGCGACCGCTACGATGGCAAGAAGCGCAACCCGTTCAACGAGATCGAATGCGGAAACAACTACGCGCGCACCATGGCGGCGTTTGCGCTGACGGCGATCTACGCGGGCTATGTGGGCGACGCGGCGCGCGGGCACATGCGGTTTCACCCCGTAAAATCCGGGGATTTTCGCGGCATGTGGTTCTTGGGCGGCGCGTGGGGGACGATCGAGATCGGCGGCGGAGCGCGGCTAAGCGTCGAGGGCGGCGCGCTGTCATTGCAATCCATCGAGCTGCCGTTTGTGCCGCGGTCAATCGAGATCGACGGCGTTTCTACGCCATTTACCGCCGAGGGGACGCGCGCGGACTTCAGGAAACGCATGGTCATTGCGCGCGAAATCACATTGAAAAAATGAAAGTGAGGATATGACATGATTCCAAAGCCGGAATTTCCGCGCCCGGACAGGCGGCGCGCGGACTGGAAAAACCTAAACGGGACTTGGGATTTCAAACTTTTGACCGCGGCGGGCGCGGGCGACGAGCCGGGCGGGTACGATCGCGCGATCACGGTGCCGTTTTCATGGGCGTCGCCGCTCTCGGGCGTGGGCGAGAACTGCGCGGGCATCGGCTGGTATCAGAGAACGACCGAATTTTCCGCGAGCGGGCGGATCTTCCTGTGCTTCGGCGCGGTGGACTATCTGTGCGATGTGTATGTCAACGACGCGCATGTGCGCGCGCACCGCGGCGGGTACACGCAGTTTGACATCGACGTGACGGATGTTTGGCGCGCGGGCGAGAACGAGATCGTCGTACGGGCGGAGGATTTCCGCCGCGAGACGCAGACCTACGGCAAGCAGGGGTACGGGGACATCCAGGGCATCTGGCAGACGGTGTGGCTCGAGGCGCGCGGCGAGGCGTACATCGAAAAGTTCCGCTTTGAGACGAAGTGCGACGGGCGCGTGACGCTCACCGCGCACGCGGCGGCGGCGGACGGCGCGGTTGTGACCGCGGCGTTTGAAGATCGCGTGTTCACGGGCAAGATCGAAAACGGCGTTGCGATGATCGAGATGGAGTTTGACGCGCCGCGGCTCTGGTCGCCGGACGATCCGCAGCTATACGAGGGGACGATCGCCCTGGAAAACGACATCGTGCACACCTATTTCGGCATCCGCGAGATCGAGGCGAAAGACGGGCGCATCCTCCTAAACGGCGCGCCGATCTATATCAATGGCGTGCTGGATCAGGCGTTTCATCCGCAGGGGCATTTCACCTACCCCGATGACAAGTCGATGCGCGACGAGGCGTGGCGGGTCAAGCGGTTGGGGCTGAACATGGCGCGCATCCACATAAAACCCGAGGAGCCGCGCAAGCTCTACTGGATGGACAAATTGGGCGTACTGATCATGCAGGACATGCCCTGCTTCTGGGGCGAGCCGAACGACGAGGCGCGCGCGGCATACGAGAGCGAGTGGCCCGACGCGTTTGACCGCGATTTCAACCACCCGTCGATCTTCTCGTGGGTGATGTTCAACGAGACCTGGGGGCTGTTCACCGGCGCGAAGGACGCGCGCAAGTTCCTGCCGGAGACGCAGGAGTGGGTGCGCGATGTGTACAAGCGCGCGAAAGAGAACGACCCGACGCGGCTGATCGAGGACAACTCGCCCTGCAACTACGACCATGTGGAGACCGACATCAATACCTGGCATTTCTACCTAAACGGCTACGAGCTGGTGCGCGAGCACATCAAAAAGGTATCCGAGAACACCTACCCGGGCTCAGGGTTCAACTACATCGGCGAGAACAAGCAGACCGGCGCACCGTTGATGAACAGCGAGTGCGGCATGGTGTGGGGCGTGGACGGATCGGCGGGCGACAGCGACATCGCATGGCAATATCGCTACATGCTCAACGAGTTCCGGCTCTATGACAACATCAACGGGTTCATCTTCACGGAGTTCCACGATGTGGTCAACGAGTTCAACGGGTATTACCGCATCGACGACAAGGACAAGGATTTCGGGTACCGCGCGTTCTGCCGGGGGATGACGGTTCGCGATCTGCACGCGGCGGCGTTCCTTGCATTGGACTGCGCGCCCTGCCGGACGGTGGACGCGGGCGCGGCGGTCGAGGCGCCCTGCGCGATCTCGAACTTTTCTGACAATCGCAGCGGGCTGCGCGTTGCGTGGGAGCTTTGGCACGATGCCATCGACGGGCGCGTGTCCGACCAGAAGGGCGAGTTCGCCATCCCCGAGCACAAATTGGGGCTGACGCGGCTTGCGCCGATCCAACTGACGATGCCGCGCGAGAACGCGGTGGCGATCCTAAGCGTTTACCTGATGGACGGCGAGCAGGTCATCTCGCGCAATTTCACGACCTTTGATGTGCGCGGGGCGATGCACGCAAATGCCATCGAGATCCCCGTGGCGGCAGGCGCGAGCGAGGGGTTCCAACCGCGCTGGGGCGCGCTGGGCGGCGAGAAGCTATGCCTGGGTGGCGCGGGCAGCGTGAGCTACGAGATCCCCGTTGGCTGCGAGCCGAATGACATTGATATCTACCTCGAGGCGGGCGCGAAGCGCGTGCTGAGCAAGGATCTGGACGGCGAGCCGGCGAAGGATCAGCAGGATCTGGGGTTCATGCGCGGGTATCTCGTCGATCGCGGCGCGTTTCAGAATTCCTACTGGATGACGGACGAGGATCAGCCGATCTCCGAGATGACCGCTCTGATCGACGGCGTCGAGATTGCGAAAATCGCGCTCGTCGGCGACAACGCGGACGCGCGCGGGGTGCTATCGTGGCACTACCAGCCCGACGACCGCAAGCTCGACGAGGCCGGCTCTTACGGGCAGCTGGTCCATCTACGCGTGCCGAGCAGGCTGATCACCGGGATCGCCGCGCGCGGGGCGTTTACGCTCACGCTGCGCGCGACCGACGGGCTTGCGATCTACGGGCGCAACGCCGGGCGGTATGCGGTGGGGCTTACGGTGGTGACGGAGTAAGCGCCGGGGGGAACGAGGGGACGGCGGGGACGCTGTCCCCGCACCCCTGCCAAAGGGACAAGTCCCTTTGGAATCCCGATAATCGCCGCTATCGCGGCGGAGGACGGGGATGGCGGGAGAAACGGGAACGGCGGGGACGCT
>JBMNUA010000225.1:0-3669 GCA_050945995.1 Christensenellales bacterium | reverse complement strand
ATGCTCACCATTTCGATTTGATCAGTTCCGTTGCTTTGACCCGTTACCAACATGTTTATCACCCGCTCTATTATAACAAATATCCCCTGCCGTGTAAAACGGTAGGGGGACTTTGTCTTCAGGCTGAGAGCGGCTCGTGGGAGCCGCTCTGGTCATTGGTTATGCGTCGTACTTTTTAAGTAGCGCATCAAGCGCTTCGCGCAGGAGCACCGCCTCGCCCACGCTCTCGCGCTTGGAAACCTTGGTCAGCCGCTTGAGCTGCTCGGCGGTGTAATGCGAGGTTTTGGTGATCATCTTCTCCTCGCGCGCCAAACACACGCGGTTGGCGTCGCCCGTTTTCGCGCGCACCATCGCGCCCTCCGCCTTGCGCACAAGGTCGAGGTAGGATGCGCCGTCGTCCGGCGCGGACGCGATGCCCACGGAAATCGTCTGCGCGCGCCCGTCCGGGAGAAACGCGCGGTAGCTGCGCCGCACCTCCTCCATGATGAGGAACGCATCCTCCTTTTCGTACCGCTCCGGAAACAACACGGCGAACTGATCGCCGCCGTAGCGGTAGGTGTGCACGTCCTTGGGCAATGTGCGCTTCAAATGCTCGCCCGTCTCGATCAGCAGGCGGTCGCCCTCCTCGCAGCCAAACTCCTCGTTGGCGCGCATCATGCGATCGAGGTCGGTCATGGCGAGCGTCAGATCGAGGCAGTTTTCCATCATCATCGTCAAATCGCGCTCAAACGCGTCTGCGCGCGGCAGCCCGAGCGCGCGGTCCACACGGTTTTGTTCCATGGGCGACCCTCCTTGCGCGTGTTGTGATAAGTATAATTTGGAAAGTGGTACTTGTCAAGTGTTACTTATCGCAGCGCGGCGCGCGCCTCGGTCAAATCCATGCGGTACACGCCGCGAAAGCCCTCGTGCACGCTGTCGAAGGAGATGGTATGGGAATCGGGCGCCCATACGGGGTGCAGATCGCAGCGGATGTCCCCCTGGCAGCACGCGGGCACGGCGTATATGCCGAGCAGCCCGCCCTTTTTCGTGCGCAGGTTGTAAAGGTAGAGTTGGCGCGTGAAATCGGGGAAGATGTAGCTGTCGTAGAGCATGAATTCGCCGTCGGGCGCGTAGCTGCAATGCCCGTCGCGCTGGAAGAACGCCGGGTCGATGGCGCGCCCCGCGTGCGTGCGATCCTCAAGTTCGTAGAGCTGCGCGCCCTGATTCGAAACTTCGCGCCCGTCGGAGTAGAAGGCGAGGGTATCGTCATTTTTCCAATGGTAATGGCTCGCCATTGCGAAATCGGAGAGCAGGAACAACTCGCCCGAACAATCGCAGGTCAAAATCGCGCTCTCCCACGCGCCGCCGGGCGCGTAGAAATTGCGCACGAGGAATACGATGCGCTCGCCGGAGGGATTGAAGGTGATGTGGTTGATCATGATCTTTTGATCAATGCCGAAATGCTGCTTGCCGCAGAAATCCCAGATGCGCGCGAGCGAGGCGATGAGCTGGCTTTGCCCCGTTTCGAGGTCGATCAGGAAAATGCCGTCCGCATCCGGGTGGTTTTCGCCGTAGAAATCGTCGCGCCGCCCGGCGTAGCCGTAGCCGGGGCGGAAGTCGAACATGCGATCAAAATTGATGCTGACGGCGCGCTTGCCCGTGGACGCGACGTGCGCGACCGGGCGGTCGAGCCGTTGGATATGCCCGGTATCAAGGTCGTGGATCGCCGCGCCGTAGCCGCAGGGGGTATCCGCGCGCACATTGTAGATCACGGTGTTTTCGCGCGTTGGATGCCATTGGAGCATGCAGCCCTGCTGAAAGTTCCACGCGGTGGTTTCGGCGAATTTATTGTCCTTTCCCGTATGGAAATCGTGAACCCACAGATCGGCGACGTCACCCAGCTCCTGCATGCGGTCCATGAACGGCACGCGCAGATAGAGATGCTGCGCCTGATCGGCGCGGAAGGCGGGGATGTCGTAATATCCGAAAAAGCAATGCGCGCCCGCGGGAGTGAAGCGCTGCGCGCGCCCGTTTAATTGAAGCATAATATCCCTTCCTCGGGCGACCTCGCACAAATCGCGCGCGCAAGCGGGCGATCGTTCACCGCGCCGGCGCACACCCTTTTATGCGGGTTCGCCTTTCAACAACGCCCCGCCTGCGCCGGCGGATTGCCGGGCAAACGGGGCGCGATGTTATTGCGATTTTTTAGGCTTTGCCGTTGCAGCCGAGCACGTTGACGAGCTTGTGCTGCACCATCTTCTTGATGTTCTCGCGCGCGGGCTTGAGGTACTGGCGCGGATCGAAGTGGGCGGGGTTGTCATGGAAATACTTGCGGATCGTGCCGGTCAGCGCGAGGCGCAAATCGGAGTCGATGTTGATTTTGCAGACGGCGCTGCGCGCGGCCTGGCGGAGCATCTCCTCCGGGATGCCGATGGCATCGGGCATGTTGCCGCCGTTTTCGTTGATCATCTTCACATACTCGGGCATGACGGACGATGCGCCGTGCAGCACGATGGGGAAGTTCGGCAAAAGCTTTGTGATTTCGTCGAGGATGTCAAAGCGCAGCTTGGGCTTTTGACCGGGCTTGAACTTAAACGCGCCGTGGCTGGTGCCGATGGCGATGGCGAGGGAATCGACGCCGGTTTTGGAGACGAACTCCTGCACCTCTTCGGGGCGGGTGTAGGACGCGTCCTCGGCGGAGACGTTGACGGCGTCCTCGATGCCGGCGAGGCGGCCCAGTTCGCCCTCGACGACCACGCCGTGGTCGTGCGCGTACTCGACGACGCGCTTGGTCAGCGCGATATTCTCTTCAAAGGAGAGGTGAGAGCCGTCGATCATGACGGAGGTGAAGCCGCCGTCAACGCAGCTTTTGCACAGCTCGAAGGAATCGCCGTGGTCGAGATGCACGCAGATGGGCAGGTCGAAGCCCGCGGTCTCCTGCGCGTCGAGCATTGCCGCCTCGATCAGCTTCATGAGATAAACATGCTTGGCATACTTGCGCGCGCCGGAGGATACTTGCAGGATCAGCGGGGCCTTCTCCTCCATCGCCGCCTCGGTGATGCCTTGGATGATTTCCATGTTGTTTACATTGAAAGCGCCGATGGCGTAGCCGCCCTCATAGGCTTTCCGGAACATCTCGGTAGAAGTAACAAGCGCCATGATGACACACTCCTTTATTCTGGCTTGATTGAATTATACCAGTATGCGGGGCGTAAATCAATCGCGCGGGTGCAAACAATCATCATTTTAACCCAAAATGCAGCGGTTGCTTACGCGGCGGGCGGGGGGTGAGGGGAATTGGGGGGATTTGCGGGGGATTCGCAAGGCGGGCGGAGGGGGTGGGTATTTGAGATGAAATTTGTGGTGGATATTGCAATGCGAAAATTGTTATGCTATAATAGCTAGCGTTGGTTCTGCGCAAGCATGTGGAGGAGTCGCCTAGCCTGGCCGAGGGCGTGCGACTGGAAATCGCATAGACGTCAAAAACGTCTCGAGGGTTCGAATCCCTCCTCCTCCGCCACCTTTGTAACCGTCTATTGATAAGGGCAACTTTGTCGATAGGCGTTTTTTATGCCTAGAAATCAATAAAGCCGAAGATTCCAACGAAGGACCTAGATATCGATGTTATTCTGTGGTAGCTGACGATCGCGCTGACATGCCCGGTGGGATTCGAAATGAACTATGCATTAA
>JBMNUA010000224.1:0-3693 GCA_050945995.1 Christensenellales bacterium | reverse complement strand
GGCGACGCCCACGCGGTCGCAATCCGGGTCGGTGCCGATGCACAGATCCGCGCCGATGCGCTTTTGCAGTGCGATCGCCAAATCGAAGGCATCCCGCTCCTCCGGGTTCGGCACGCGCACGGTCGGAAAATCGCCGTCGGGCGCTTCCTGCTCCGGCACGACGTGCACATGCTGCATGCCCATCTCACGCAGCACGCGGCGCACGGGCACATTGCCCGCGCCGTGCAGCGGGGTGTACACGATTTTTAAGGTGCCCCCCATCTCGCGCGCGAGCTCCGGGTTGACAAGCAAGCCTTTGACGGATTCGTTGTACGCATCGTCCACCGAGGAATCGATGATCTCAAACAAGCCCTTCTCGCGCGCCTCGTCCTCGGGCATGGCGCGCGCGTCCGCGTAGGCGATCTGCTCGATCTCGCGGGTGACGGCGTCCGCCCGGTCGGGGGAAAGCTGCCCGCCGTCCGCCCAGTAGACCTTATAGCCGTTGTACTGCGCGGGGTTGTGGCTGGCGGTGATGTCGATGCCGGCGATGGCGTTTAGGTGCCGGATGGCGAACGAGACCACGGGCACGGGGCGCAGCGAGGGAAAGAGCATCGCCTTAACGCCGCATGCCGCGAGCGTGAGCGCGGCTTCGCGCGCAAATTCCGGGGAAAAATTGCGGGAATCGTAGCCGATCACCACGCCGCGCGCCGCGCCGCCGGGGTGCTTGCGTATGATGCGCGCGAGCGCGCAAGTGACGCGCCGCACATTGTGCGCGTTCATGCGGTTGCGCCCCATGCCGATGACGCCGCGCATGCCGGCCGTGCCGAACTCCAAGGCGCGGTAGAACCGGTCCTCGATCTCGGCGGGGTCGTTCTCAATCGCCTTCAGCTCCCGAATCGTCGCGGGATCATCGCGAAACCATGTCAGCCAATTGCGGTATTCATCCATATACAAAGCCATATCTAACCCTCCGCCAGTACCGCCGACAGACGCTTTTGAAGCAGCCGCATGTGGCTGCGCTCCTGGCGGATGATCTCCTCGAAGGTCGCCTTTGCGCCCGCGCCGGCGGCGTGCGCCGCAAGCTCCGTGTAGAACAAAATGGCATCTTTTTCAGATTGGATCGCCTCGAGCAGCACATCCTCCGGGCTGTTAAAGCCCGCGCGCCGAAGCGCCATGAGCCCCTCGGGGAACACGACATCGGCGGCGATCGCCGAGAGATAGGCGCTCGTCTCCTCATCGTAATCGACATCGGAAGCGGCGGTCTTTGCCGCGAGCCGCTCGAACTCTGCCCGGTGCAGCGCCTCGTCCGCGGCAAGCCGCTCGAGCACGCGAACCGTCTCGGGGCTGTCGCTCAACCGCGCCGCCTTTCGATAGAACACCTCGCCGCGCCGCTCCATTTCAGCGGCGATTTTCAAACCTTCCCGATCATTAAATGCATGTATTTTCATATCCTCGCCCTCCGGCCCCGTGCGCGGAACCTTGAAATAGGCGGCCGGCGCGCTTTGTTCGCACCGGCCGCAGCGCGGTTTATTTGTTGCCGTCGAGATAGGCGTTGAGCTGGGTCACCAGATCCTCGGCATTCGTGCCGTGCGCCATGCAAGCCATTTCGATGCTTTCGCCGGTGGCGTGCGGGCAACCCAGGCAGTGCATGCCAAACTGCATGAATATGGACGCGGTTCCGCGATCTTTTCTCAGAACCTCGCCTATGGTCATCTGCTTATCAACCACAGTCATTCCTCCTTCTGCCAGACTATCAGTATATTACAACAAAAGCATCGGAAAAGCAAGCATCGGCGCGTTCATTTCCGGCGATGCGCGGGGGCGTGCAGCGAGGTTTTCGCGCGTTTGTGAAAAAATGTTTGACTAAATCGCGGTGTTAGTATATCGTTTCGCCGCCGCGCGCATACTCTTAATTAGTATCTAATTGGAGGGAGCAACATGGAGCAGGCGATCAAGCGCGTAAACAGACGATCCGGCTGGAGCGACTACGAGAACAAGCTGTTGTGGGAAACAGCAGACGAGGCACAACAGCAGGGCTTGCCGCTCAAGGCGGTATTCGAGCGCATTTCCGAGAAAACCGGCCGCCGCCCCAACAGCATACGCAACTATTATTATGCGCAGGTGCGCCAGCGGGAGGGCGACCAGGCGCACACGGCGCGCTTTGTGCCATTCACGCAGGAAGAAGTGGACGAGTTGATGGAGAAGGTGCTGCGCGCGCGCGCGGCGGGGCAATCGGTGCGCTCGTGTTTACAGGAGATTTCGGATGGGGATCATTCGCTCATGCTGCGGTATCAGAACAAATACCGCTCCGTGATCAAAAGCCGCCCGGAATATGTCAAACAACTCGTTGAGAAGTTAAACGAGCAGGGCGTGGCGTGCCATGCGCCGCAGGTGAACCACCGACCGCGCGCGGACATGCGAAGCGCATGCGACGGGCTGCAGGAAGAGGCGCGGATGCAGGGCGACGGGGAGTTGGCGCGCTCGATCGAGATATTAACCAAGCACCTGTCGGGGCGGCGCACGACCGAGCATCAGGAGCGGCTGCGCGCCTGCGCGGAGGCGGTGATCGAGCCCGTGCGCGAGTTCGTGGTAAAGCCCGCAGGCGAGCGGGCGCAGGGGATGGACGAATTCTGCGCGGTGCTGCTCACGCGGGTGGACGAGTTTGAAGCGGCGCTCGCGCGCCCGTCGGCGCAGTAGTACGCATACGGCGCGAAGGGGAAGCCATCGCGGATTTCGTAGAAGCACATTTCGCGCGCATAAAATCCAGCCCTCGAAAATGGGGAGGGCTGGATTTTCTTTGGGCAATTTACGGCAGCGGGTTGCCCGCCGCGCGGTAGAGTTGATACCACTCCTCGCGGGAGATGGTGATATCGGATGCCTTGCAGAGACCTACCAGGCGATCCGGGTTGGTCGTGCCGACGATGGTCTGGATGCCCGCGGGATGGCGCATGATCCACGCGACGGCGACGGCAGCGGGGCTGACGCCCTTCTCGGCGGCGAGCGCGTCCAGCGCCTCATTGAGCGCGGGGTGCTTGTCGCTGCCCAAAAAACTGCCCTCGATCATGCCGTACTGGAAGGGCGACCACGCCTGAATCGTGATGTCATGCAGCCTGCAAAAATCGAGCGTGCCGCCCTCGCGCACCACGGCGTGCGGCGTCTGCATGTTCACATTCACGCCCGCGTCGATCATGGGCGTGTGCGCGAGCGAGAACTGCATCTGGTTGATGGCGATCTCCCCGGGCAGGTAGCGGCTGAGCAGCGCAATCTGCCCGGCGTTGTGGTTGCTGACGCCGAACAGCCGGATTTTGCCGGAATCCTTGAGTTCGCGCACGGCGGCGGCGACCTCCTCCGGGTCCATGAGCGCGTCCGGGCGGTGCAGAAGCAGCGTATCGAGCCATTCCACGCCCAGCCGTTTTAGCGAGCCCTCGACCGCAGATAGGATGTGCGCCTTCGACGCGTCGTAAAAGCCCTTGCGGATGCCGACTTTGCCTTGGATGAGCATGGATTCGCGGATGCCGGGGTTTCGCTTGAGCACGCGGGCGAACACGCGCTCGGACTCGCCGCCGCCATAGATGTCGGCGTGGTCGAACAGGTCGATGCCGCAATCGAGCGCGGTGCGGATCAGCCGCTCGGCATGCGCATCGTCCATGCGCGCGATGCGCATGCAGCCCAGCGCGATCGGCGCGCTCTTGAGGCGGTTGCCCAGAAGAAGCT
>JBMNUA010000223.1:0-3694 GCA_050945995.1 Christensenellales bacterium | reverse complement strand
CTCAGCCGTGCGATGCGGCGGCTCGAGGGCGCGTACTCGCTCGCCGTGATGTCGCCCACGAAGCTCATCGCGGCGCGCGATCCGCACGGTTTTCGCCCCTTATGCATCGGGCGGCGCGGCGACATGTGGCTGATCGCCTCCGAAAGCTGCGCGTTTGATGCCGTCGGCGCGAAATTCGTGCGCGATGTCGAACCGGGCGAGATCGTGCTGATCAACCAAAGCGGACTTACGAGCATCCGCGACCATGTCGGCGAAAAGCCCAAGACCACCTGCGTGTTTGAATACATCTACTTCGCGCGCCCGGATTCGACCATCGACGGCTCGTCGGTGCACACCGCGCGCATCCGCGCCGGCGCGTTTCTCGCGCTCGAGCACCCGGTGCAGGCGGATGTGGTGATCGGCGTGCCCGACAGCGGGCTCGACGCGGCGATCGGCTATGCGCGCCAATCCGGCATCCCGTATGGCATCGGTTTTATCAAAAACAAGTACATTGCGCGGACCTTCATACAGCCCTCGCAGTCCGAGCGCGAGAGCAAGGTGCGCATCAAGCTCAACCCCGTCTCGGCGACCGTGAAGGGCAAGCGCGTGGTGTTGATCGACGATTCCATTGTGCGCGGCACGACGAGCGCGTGCATCGTGCGGCTGCTGCGCGAAGCGGGGGCGACGCAGGTGCATATGCGCGTCTCCGCGCCGCCGTTTCGGCATCCCTGTTATTTTGGAACGGACATCGATTCGCGCGAGCATTTGATCGCCTGCCGCTATTCGGTTGAAGAAACACGCGAGATCATCGGCGCGGATTCCCTCGGCTATCTCTCCGTGGAAAGCGTATCGATGCTCGCCGACAACACCAAGGGATTCTGCAACGCCTGCTTCACGGGCGAATACCCCTGCGCCCCGCCCGAGCACGCGGAGAAACGCAAATACGATGCCCCGATCCCCGTCGGTAGATGAAAGAGCCTCCCCGTCCAAAAGGATGGGGAGGCTTGATTTCCGGGAGGCTCAGCCGCGCAGCGCGTCAATCGCCGCGCGCTCCACGCCCAAGCCGCGCTCGAACCGCCGATGGAATTGATCGAACCCCTGAACATCGGCGGGGTCGGGGGACATGCTCGCGCTCGCCATGTTCGCGAACACGCGCGCATCGAGGTAATCGCCGAGCGACTGTCCGTTCGCCCGCGCGTCCATGTACGCGGCGAGCACCGCGATGCCCCATGCGCCGCCCTCGCCCGCCGTCTCCATCACGGAAACGGGCGTATTGATCGCTGCCGCTAGCATCCGCTGCCCGACGCCCTTCGTCTTAAAAAAGCCGCCGTGCCCGTAAATGCGGTCGATCGCCACATGTTCGCCCGCGAGGATGTTCATGCCGCTTTTGAGCGTGCCGAGCGCGGAGAACAGTTGCGCGCGCATGAAATTTGCGAGTGTGAAGCGGCTGTCCGGCGCGCGCATGAGCAGCGGTCGCCCCTCCTCGAGATCGAGGATGTGCTCGCCGGAAAAGAAGTTGTAGTTGACAAGCCCGCCGCAGTCCGCGTCGCCCTCGAGCGCTTTGCGGTAGAGCGCGCTGTACAATTCGTCCGCGGACGGGTCGATGCCCATCATCCGCGCGAACTCGCCGAACACCGAAACCCACGCGTTGATGTCGGAGGTACAGTTGTTGCAATGCACCATCGCGACCGGCGCGCCCGCGGGCGTGGACACGATGTCGATTTCGGGGTACACGCGCGAAAGCGCGCGTTCGAGCACGATCATCGCGAAGATCGACGTGCCCGCGGAGACATTGCCCGCGCGCGGCGCGACGGCGTTTGTCGCGACCATGCCCGTGCCCGCGTCGCCCTCGGGCGGGCACATCGGGCAGCCCGGCTCGAGCGCGCCGGAGGGGTCGAGCAGCAGCGCGCCTTCGGGCGTGAGGTTGCCCGCGTGCGCGCCCGCCGGCAAGACGCGCGGCAACAGATCGCGCAGCGACCAAGGGTAGCCCATGCCGCGGGAGATGCCGTCGAAGGTATCGAGCATGCGCGCGTCGTAATCGCAAATTTCGGCGTCGATCGGGAACATGCCGGACGCTTCACCCACGCCCATCGCCCGCTCGCCGGTGAGCTTGTCGTGCACATGCCCCGCAAGCGTCGTCAGGTGCGCGATTTGATCGACATGCACCTCGCCGTTTAGCATCGCCTGATAGAGGTGTGCCACGCTCCAGCGTTGCGGGATGTTGTAGCCGAACGCCTCGGTCAGCTTGCCCGCCGCCTCGCCCGAGATGGTGTTGCGCCAGGTGCGGAACGCGGCGAGCTGCCGCCCCGCGCGGTCGAAGGGCAAGTAGCCGTGCATCATGCCCGAGATGCCCATTGCCCGCAGGCGCGTGAGCCGCGCGCCCGTCTTTTCCCGCACATCCGCCAAGAGGCTCGCGTAGCAGCCGCGCAGCCCCGCCCACACATCGTCCATGTCATATGTCCAGATGCCGTCCGTCAGCCGATTCTCCCATTCATAGCCGCCGGAGGCGATGGGCGCGTGGTCATTTCCGATCAAAACCGCCTTGATGCGCGTCGAGCCCAGCTCGATGCCAAGGTACGCTTCGCCGCCCTCGATCAGCGCGCGCAATTCATCCCGATTCATGTCATGCCCTCCTGTTAAAGCTCTCGTTAATCCATATTTTACTATTGTGACATGCCTTGTGTCAACCGGTGTGTGGTAGAATGATACCGGATTGGGCGATTGGAGTGATTCACATGCAGGTGATCGCATCACATGATATTTCCTTGTATGGAGATGATGGGGAACACGCGCTTGTTTTAATCCCATTGTCGGATGCGCATCTCACACTATTTTACAGATGGTCAGCGATTTCAATGGCATCGGTGCGCAGAAAATACGGCGCATTATCGCGGGAAGCGTTGTGTTTTATTGTGAATGTGGACGGTGTGCCAGTAGGCGAGTGCCGATTGTGGCACGAAAGCCATGCAGGTGCGCGACGCATTGAGATTTGGATCGCAGAGCAAGCATACCAGGGCAGAAGCACCGAAGCTGCGTGCATCCGCATGGTAACGGAATATGCATTCACAGGAGAGAATGCGAACGCTGTATACGGTATATGTGCGGATGTTCGCCCGCCCAGTACGCGTATGTGGACACAGAACGGGTTCACGCTTGAAAGGAGGGAAGGGGAAGGCGTGCGTTATACGTTGACGCGGCAGGACTTTACCGCACAACGGCGCGTAATCGTGCCGCCTGAACGGGTGTTTGAGCTTCCAATTGCCGCGCTTCAACCGAGCCAGTTATGCGTCAGCGCGGGTAAGCTGCGCATGTGCCGCGAATGGTTTGAAGCAGGCGATGGCGGTATGGACGCCATTCCCGTGAAGCAGTTCATGGGGCGCACCCTCATGACGGATGGACATTCACGCGCTGTGATGGCTCACCTCGCTGGGATGACGAAAGTGCCATGCTATTGGGATACCGACGCGCTCGATATGATAGCGTACGCGGCAGACATCGCACTGTGTTTGGATGCGGGCATTCGTTCGCCGATTGATCTTGTGGATCGGATCGTCCCTGTCAAGGAGTATGAGCGCGTATGGCGAAAGTGCTGCATGGAATTGCAAGATCATATGCTATATCGCAATCTCAAGCAAGATGAAATGGTGATTTTTTGGACACAGAAGCAAATGCCCGTCAGCGAGCGTGATATCCGATGGGTAGATAATTTGGAAAT
>JBMNUA010000222.1:0-3702 GCA_050945995.1 Christensenellales bacterium | reverse complement strand
CCATCCTCAAAAATCTCGAGCCGCTCCACGTTGATCGCCGCGTATTCCGTGCGGAACTTGCTTGTAAACCCGCGCTTGGGCAGGCGCATCGTCAGCTTCGTCTGCCCGCCCTCAAAGCCGGGCGCTTTGCCGCCGCCGGAGCGCGCCTTCGCGCCCTTGTGTCCCTTGCCGGAGGTCTTGCCCAGCCCCGAGCCGATCCCGCGCCCCAGTCTCTTGGGAGCGGTCGTCGCACCCGCGGCCGGATGGAGTTCGTGAAGTTTCATCTCAGGCCCTCCCTTAGTCTTCGATTTCTTCGACCTGGATCAGGTGCTTGACCTTGAAGATCATACCGCGGATCTGCGGCGTGTCCTCCTTGATCACCGTGTGACCGATCCTGCGAAGCCCAAGCGCCTCGACGGTGCGGATCTGGTCTTTCAGGCAGGCAATCTTGGATCTGGTCTGCGTTATCTTTAGCTTCATATCGCCCTACCCCCTAACCTAGGATCTCTTCCGGCGTCTTGCCGCGAAGCCTCGCGACTTCTTCGACGCTGCGGAGCTGCCCCAGGCCCTGCATGGTGGCCTTGGCTACGTTGATTTTGTTGTTCGAGCCGATGGACTTGGTCACGATGTCCTTGATGCCCGCCGCCTCGATCACGTCGCGCACGGCGCCGCCGGCGATCACGCCGGTGCCCTCGGGCGCAGGCAATAGCTTCACCCTGCCCGTTCCGAACACGCCGATGACCTCGTGCGGGATCGTGGTGCCGTGTAGCGACACCTGGATCATGGCTTTTTTCGCGTCGTCGGTTCCCTTGCGGATCGCCTCGGGGATTTCAACGGCCTTGCCCATGCCGCAGCCGACGCGCCCTTCCCCGTCGCCGACGACCATCAGCGCCGAGAACCGCATGTTGCGGCCGCCCTTGACGGTCTTGGCGACGCGATTTACAGCAACCAATTTCTCTTTGAATTCGCTGGTCTGCTCATAGTTGCGCTGCATTGCGTATACCCTCCACTTTAGAAGTTCAGACCGCCCTCGCGGGCGCCGGATGCCAGCTCTGCCACGCGACCGGTGTAGATGTAGCCGCCGCGGTCAAACACGACTTCCTTGATGCCCTTTTCAATCGCGCGCTGGGCGATGCGCATGCCGACGACCTTGCCCGCTTCCTTTTTGCTGGCAGCGGCGGTCTCCTGCGCGATGTCCTTCTCAACGGTCGATGCCGCCGCCAACGTCTTTCCGCTCAAATCATCGATGATCTGCGCATAGATGTGCGCGTTGGAGCGAAATACGCAAAGGCGCGGACGTTCGGGCGTTCCGCTGAGCTTTTTGCGCACGCGCTGGTGGCGAATCAGTCGCACTTCGTTGCGGTCACGCTTGTGAAACATGTGCGGTTACCTCCCTTTAATTACTTTCCGGCCTTGCCTTCCTTGCGGCGGATGCGCTCGTCCTCGTAGCGTATGCCCTTGCCTAGATACGGCTCAGGCTTGCGGACGGCGCGGATATCGGCGGCAATCGCGCCGACTTTCTGCTTTGAAATCCCCTTGACGACGATGCGCGTCGGTCCCGGCGCTTCAAAGGTCACGCCCTCGGGCGCGTCAAACGCAACCGGATGCGAGTAGCCGACATTCAGCGTCAGCTTCGCGCCTTCCACCTGCGCGCGGTAGCCCACGCCCTCCATGAGCAGCACCTTCTCGAAGCCCTGGGTCACGCCGGTGACCATGTTGTGGATCAGCGAGCGGTACAGCCCGTGCATCGAGCGATGGGGCTTGGAATCGGACGGGCGCGCGACAGTCAGCGTGCCGTCCTCGACATTTACCTTGATATCCTGATTGATCTTCTCGCAAAGCTCGCCCTTGGGTCCTTTCACGGTCACGACGTTCTCGTTTGAGACGTCAACCGTCACGCCCGCGGGGACGGCGATGGGAAGTTTGCCGATTCGAGACATTTCTCTTAAACCCCCTTACCAGATGTAGGCGAGCACTTCGCCGCCCGCGCCGGAGGCACGCGCCGTCTTGTCGGACACGACGCCGCCAGACGTAGAGATGATGGCGATGCCCAGCCCGCCCAGGACCTTTGGTATCTCGTCAGACTTTGCGTACACGCGAAGTCCGGGCTTTGAGATGCGCTTGAGCCCGCGAATGACGGACTGCTTGCCCTGCGCATATTTCAACGAAATGCGGATCTGTCCCTGAAGCCCGTCGTCGATGAAATCAACGCTCTTGATATACCCTTCGTCCATCAGGATTCGGGCGATCGCCTTTTTCATGTTGGAGGCGGGGATGTTCACATTGTCGTGCCTGGCGACCAGGGCATTGCGGATTCTGGTCAGCATATCCGCGATGGGATCGTTAATAACCATTCGGGAACCTCCTTCCGTATTGCCCTTTTACCAGCTTGCCTTGCGCACGCCCGGGATCTGGCCCTTGTAGGCCAGCTCGCGAAAGCAGATGCGGCAAACGCCGTACTTGCGGAGCACCGAGTGGGGCCTTCCGCAGATGCGGCAGCGGGTGTAGGCGCGCGTGGAGAACTTGGGCGTCCTCTGCTGTTTCACCTTCATGCTTGTCTTAGCCACAGCGTATTTCCTCCTTCATCAAGCCGAGAACGGCATGCCGAGCAAGCGGAGCAGCTCCCTTGCTTCCTCGTCGGTCTTTGCGGTGGTGACAAATGTCATCTCCATGCCGCGGATCTTCTCGACCTTGTCGTATTCGATCTCGGGGAAGATCAGCTGCTCGCGAACGCCGAGGGAGAAGTTGCCGCGCCCGTCAAACGCCTTGGGGGATACCCCGCGGAAGTCGCGCACGCGCGGCAGCACGATGGAGACAAGCCTGTCTGCGAACTCGTACATGCGCTCGCCCCGGAGGGTGACCTTCGCGCCGACGTTCATGCCTTCGCGCAGCTTGAAGTTCGCGATCGACTTTTTCGCACGGGTCACAACGGGCTTCTGCCCGGAGACGATCGCCAACTCCGCGACGGAGCTTTCCAACGCCTTCGCGTTGTCCTTGCAATCGCCCAGCCCCATGTTGATCACAATTTTCTCAAGGCGAGGGATCTGCATCACGTTTTCGTACCCGAACCTCTGTTTGAGGGCGGGCGCGACCTCCTCGCGGTACTTATCCTTTAGTCTGGCCACTGCGAATTTCCTCCTTTTCGTCAGTCGTCAATGCTTTGACCGCACTTGCGGCAAACGCGCTCTTTGACGGGCTTGCCTTCGCCTGCCTCGACGAACCTGTGTGCTGCGCGCGTGGCCTTTTTGCAGCTGGGGCAGACGAGCATCGTCTTCGCGGCGGGGATTGCCGCCTCTTTCTCGATGATGCCGCCGGGCATTCCCTGCCCGCGGGGCTTCTGGTGGCGCTTGACGATCCGCACGCCCTCGACGACCACGGTGCCCTTCTTGGGAAAGGCTTTCATGATCTTCCCGGTCTTGCCCTTATCGACGCCGGAGATCACAACGACCGTATCGCCTGTTTTCACTTGCAATTTCGGTGTGCTCATTTTCGATTAACCTCTCTTTACAGCACTTCGGGCGCCAGCGAGACGATCCGCATGTAGTCCTTCTCGCGCAGCTCGCGCGCCACCGGACCGAAGATACGGGTGCCCTTGGGCTGCTTGGCTTCGTTGATGATGACGGCGGCGTTGTCGTCAAAGCGGATGTAGGTGCCGTCGGGGCGGCGGTACTGCTTTTTCGTGCGCACGATCACCGCGCGGACGATCTCGCCCTTTTTCACCTG
>JBMNUA010000221.1:0-3813 GCA_050945995.1 Christensenellales bacterium | reverse complement strand
TTCTTCCCCGCCGTTCCTCCCCGTCCGTTCCCCCCCCGTCAGCCCTCGACGAACGCAGCGTAGATCGCGCGCGTCGCCTTCTCGAAATCGGAGCACGCGACGCCGACGATGATGTTGAGCTCGCTGGACCCCTGATCGATCATGCGCACATTGACGCCGGCTTGGAAGAGCGCGGTGAACACGCGCGCGGCGACGCCGGGGGTGGACACCATACCGCGCCCGACGACGGCGATGAGCGCGAGCCCGCGGGTCACCTCGATGGCATCGGGCTGACAGAGCTCGGAGATGCGGTTGATGAGCTGGTTGAGCTTCTTGTCGAGAACGCGGTCGGCGACGGCGAGACACATGGTGTCAATGCCGGTGGGCAGATGCTCGAAGGAGATACCGAGCTCCTCGGCGGACTGGAGCACACGCCGCCCGAAGCCGAGCTCGGCGTTCATCATGTCTTTGACGATGCTGATGAGCGTGAAATCGCAGACCCCGGCAACGCCGGTGATCGGGTATCGCGACGGGTGCGCGGACGCGTCGGAGACGATCATCGTGCCCGGGTCTTCGGGCTTGTAGGTGTTGCGGATGTTGGTGGGTATCCCGGCGCGGTGCACGGGGAAGATCGCGTCCTGTTGGAGCACGGTCGCGCCCATGTAGGATAGCTCGCGCAATTCGCGGTAGGTGAGCACGTCGATGCGCCGCGGGTTTTCGACGATGCGTGGATCCGCCATGAGAAAGCCGGACACGTCCGTCCAGTTCTCGTAGACATCCGCGCCTGCGGCGCGCGCGACGACCGCGCCGGTGATGTCGCTGCCCCCGCGCGGGAAGGTGTGCACCTCGCCGGTCGGTAAGGAGCCGTAGAACCCGGGGATCACGGCGCGCGGGTGCTGCGTGAGCTTTTCGGCGAGCGTCTCGTTCGTCCACTCGGCG
Organism: Christensenellales bacterium; assembly: GCA_050945995.1. Classification (GTDB taxonomy): domain Bacteria; phylum Bacillota; class Clostridia; order Christensenellales; family Aristaeellaceae; genus RUG11247. The sequence goes on along the minus strand of JBMNUA010000221.1, from coordinate 2,895 downwards.
GCGAACACGCCGTAGCGGTCGAATTTTATGACATCGGCGGGGTCGATGAACGCCCAACCGAGGTAGTCCGCCATCAAGCGCCCGTTCATGTGCTCGCCGCGGCTCGCGCAGAAATCCGGGGTCGCGATGTCGATCATCTGCGCGCGCACGGATTGGAGCATCCCCTCGACGTCCATCGTGAGCGAAAGCGCGCGCGCGATATCCAGGTAGCGCGCCCTGATCTTCTCAAAGGGCGCGTCGATGTCCGCATCGCGTTCGATCGCGGCGTAGCATTGGTAGAGAAGGTCGGTCACCTTCTCGTCGTCGGGCGTGCGCTTGCCGGGTGCGCTGGGCACGAGATACCTGCGGTCGCTGTCGGCGTCCAATATGGACTTTACGACGCGAAAACCCGCGGCGTCGGCGAGCGAAGAGCCGCCGAACTTCACCACTTTGATCCCCATGGGAACCCTCTCCTTTGTTTATGTGAGCTTTTGACCGTTGATCCGCAAGACGAACTTGAGGTTTAGCTTCTCCGCCGCTTTTTTGCAGAGGATCATACGGTTGATGAAAATTTCAAAATAATCGGTGACCGAGCAGACCGAGGTGTCGATCTCCAGGCGCAGCGTGATCTCCGTCTTTTCTTCGTTGATCTTTACTGAGGACTTGCCGACGGCGTAGTTCACACGGTCGTGGATCTCGAACGCCGTCGTCGCCGGGTTGCGCACGCGCGATCGGCGCACGTCCGTTTTGTCGGCGAGGATCAGCGCTGCGGCGACGGGGTTGACCGGGAACGCCGTGGACTCGTCGTGGTTGCCGATCGCCGTGATGATCGTCGCGGTCTCCTCTGGAGACGCGCCCATCTCGTCTAGGATGCGAAATGCCATCACCGCGCCGCTCTGCGCGTGGTCCGCGCGGTTGATCACGTTGCCGATGTCGTGCAGGTACCCCGCGATCTCCGCTAGCTCCGCGTCGCGCTGCGGGTAGCCCAGCGTCTCTAGGATCATGCGCGCGGTCTTGGATACCAGCGTGACGTGCGCAAAGCTGTGCTCCGTGTACCCCAGCGCTGTGAGCGATTCGTCCGCGCGCTCAATATAGGTGCGCACCTTGTGGTTGCGCTTGATGTCCTCGATCGTGATGCTCATGCGAAAATCCTCCTAGTATAATAGTATACCATTTCTCTGTTAAGCGATATAGCGGATTGTAAAATTTCGCGGGGGAGACGGAGGACGTTGGGGGGACGGGGAACGTCGGGGCGCTGCCCCGAACCCCGCTCAAGGGCTGGCGCCCTTAAGAATCCCTTGCTCCGCCGCTATCGCGGCGGGGAACGGGAAATGATGATATTACTAAATTCGCCGTCAAGGGGCTGGGCACCCTTGACGGCGACGGAATACATAATAAATTCTCCCCCTGCATGGGATTCTTAAGGGCCAATGGCCCTTAAGCGGGAGCGCGAGGGCAGCGCCCTCGCACGCTCTCCCCTCGCCTCACCAACCTGCGACAATCTGCGTAAGTGCCTCGTCCGCGGTCAGCCGCCCCTCGAGGTACGCGCGCGCGGCGGCGTGGTCGGGCGGCGCGCCGAAGGCGGGCGCGCAGACGATGCGCTTGTTCTCGAGCCCGGCCTCGATGGCGGAATAGAGGATATCCCCGGAATAGGCGATCGCATCGGCGACGACGGGCAACGCCCCCGCGCGCGCGGCGAGCGGTTGCCCGTCGCTGAGCAGGAGCGCGATGTACTGCTCGGCGAGCGCAGCGCGCGCATCGGCGTGCGCATCATCGCGTGAAACGATAGAGCAGAGCGCGTAATCGTCGATGTATGAGGAAGTTCCGGTCACGGCGGTCTGCCACTCGGTTTTTGAGGTGATCCGCGAAAGATCCTTGAGATCGGCGAGAACCATCGACACCTCGCCGCTTGAGAATAGCGCGCGCGCATCGTCGGATACCATAAAATCCGCGCCGACGCGGCACGCCACGCTGCCGGCGGGCTCGGGCGTCGCAGCCGCGCCGCCCGAAAGCCCGATGTCCACGCCGGGGAGCGCGCGCGATTCGCCCTCCGCCGCGCGCAGCCCGGAGTTGAGCGCGACGAGCGCGGGCAGGTCGCTCTCGCGGCAGGCGGCGGCGACATCGTAGAGATCCGGCGGCGGGTGTTTGAACGCGCTCGCGCTGTACACCCAGAGATGCGCGTTCATGAGCACGGGCGCGGCGTATCGCGCGTCCTCGTATGCGCCGATTGCCTCCATGCCCGGTCGAAAGGTCGCGTTGAGCGAGAAGGCGCGCAGCCCATCGGCGGAGGGAAGGAGCGCGGGCGGATATACAATGATGTCGGGGGGATTGATCCCCGTGGTCAGAAAATTGCGCACGGCATCGGCGGATACGAGCTGCACGTTGATGTACACGCCGTTGTGCGATTTTTCAAAAAGCTCCGCGCACGCGTTGAGCCAGCGCGCGATCGAGCCGGTGCCGACCTGCCAATCCTCGCATACCCAGATGCGGACGACCCCCGCCCAGCTCTCGTATTTTACGCGCACCTTCTCGGAATTGTCGGCGGGCAGCACGCGGAACGCGCGCACGCCGATCCAAATGGAAAAAAGTAGCAGAAGAACTGTGAACAGCCGTTTCACGCGCCCACCCCCGCGTGATGTATATGAACGCGCGCGGCGCGGATAGAACTTTGAGGGGGTTGATATATTACGCGAAATCGGGTATAATAGTGGAAGAGATCGCGCGATGCCCGCCCCTTTTCAAAAAATCTTTCAGGAAAATGAAAAAAGGGGTTGACAAGGCATCTGTATCTTGGTATAATAACATTCGCCGCTTCGGAAACGGGGCGGGGAACGATCCTTGAAAACGGCATAGAGAATCAAAGGAAGACAGAAAGAACAGTCAGATTTCTGAGAGAGTAAACGCCCGAGGGCTGAT
>JBMNUA010000220.1:0-3822 GCA_050945995.1 Christensenellales bacterium | reverse complement strand
CCATGCGCGCGGTCAAATGCGCCGTACGCGCCTCCGCGTCCGCAATCGCCTGCTCGAGCGCGCGCAGTTGCTCCTGCACGCGCCGCTCGCCCTCGGCGAGCAGCCGCTTTCTGCGCTTCTCGCGCGCTAGCTGCGTGCGGGTCGCGCCCTGCATGTCGTCGGCGCGCGCGTTCTCCTCGTCGATCCGCTTTTTTTCGATGTAATCGTCGTAATTGCCGAGATACTCGCGCGCGCCGTCCGGCGTCATCTCGATCACGCGCGTGCACACGCGGTTGATGAAGTACCGGTCGTGCGACACGGCGAGGATCGTTCCCTCGAAATCCTCGAGCGCGCCCTCGAGCGCCTCGCGTGAATCCATGTCCAGATGATTCGTCGGCTCGTCGAGGATCAGGAAGTTGTCGCGCTTGAGCATGAGCTTGGCGAGCGACACCCGCCCCATCTCGCCGCCCGAAAGCGTGGCGATCTTCTTGAATACCTCCTCGCCGGTGAACAAAAACAGCGCCATCACCGAGCGGATCTCGTGCGGTTCGAGCCGCGGAAACGCGTCCCATACCTCGCGCATCACGTCCTTTTCGCGGCTGAGGTTCGATTGCTGCTGGTCGTAATAGCCGACATCCACGTTCGCGCCAAAGGTCATCCGCCCCGTGTCGGGGCGCACCGCCCCGGTCAATAGGTTCAAAAGCGTCGTCTTGCCCACGCCGTTCGCGCCGATCAGCGCCACGCGGTCACCCGCGCGCAGGTGGATGTCGAAGTCCTCAAACAGCGTGCGCCCGCCGAATGCCTTGCTCAGCCCGCGCGCGATCAGCACATCGTCGCCCGACCGCCGGCGCGCGCCAAAGGAGAAGCGCACCTTCTGCTCGCTCGCGGGTTTTTCCACGCGCTCGAGCTTGCCGAGCTGGCGCTCGCGGCTCTCCGCGGCGCGCACCGAACGCTCGGTGTTGTACATGCGGTAGCGCGCGATGATCGCCTGCTGCCGCGCGATCTCCGCCTGCTGCAGCTTGTATTCCTTGAGCTGCCGCTCGAGATCTGCCTGCCGCTTGACGGAAAACGTATCGTAATTGCCCTCGTACTGCACGAGCCGGTGCATCGAAATCTCCGCCATCGCGTCGCAAACCGCGTTCATGAAGTACCGGTCGTGCGAGATCACGATCACAGAGCCGCGGTATTTGCGCAGCGTGTCCTCGAGCCATTGCGTGGCGTTCAAATCGAGATGGTTCGTCGGCTCGTCGAGCATCAACAGATCAGGCTGCGTGAGCAAGAGCCGCGCGAGGCACAGCCGCGTCTTTTCGCCGCCGGACAGCGAGGACGCCCGCTGCGCGCGCTTGTCGTCGTGAAAGCCCAGCCCCGCGAGCACCCCTTGGATGCGGCTGGGCCATTCGTAGCCGCCCGCCTCCTCGAAGCGGTCGGTCAGCCGCGCGTACTCGTTTGTCAGCTGCGCAAACGCGTCCGCATCCTCGTGCTTTTGCGCCATCTCGCATTCCATCTCGCGCAGCCGCGCCTCCATGCGCCGCACGGGCTCGAACACGCGCTCAAGCTCCTCCTGCACCGTCAAATCGCCCACGATGTCCGCCTGCTGGGTGAGCATCCCCACCCGCGTGCCGCGCTGCAATGTCACGCTGCCCGTGTCCGCGGAAAGCTCGCCCGCGATGATGTGAAACAGCGTCGATTTCCCCGAGCCGTTCACGCCCACGAGCCCCATGCGCTGCCCGGCGTGCAGCGTCAAATCGATGTCCTCGAGCACCTGCTTGTCCCCGAACGCCTTGGATACGCCGGTGATATTGAGTAGTATCATGGATTGTCCCCTTGCCAGCGCCCGCACGCGCCGCAGGGCAAAACGCCCCCCGCGGTCACGGGCAATGCGATCTCGCCGGTGGTCACGCGCCCGCCGCGCGCGCCCGCGACCGCCATGCCGAGTATGTTCGACAAAACGGCGCTTTGCAGCCCCGTGGTGTAGCTGTTGATTAAGAAAAACACCGCGCGCTCGGAAAGAAGCCCCGCGCACGCCGATACCAGCGCGTACAGCTCGTCCTCGAGCTTCCACACCTCGCCGCCCGGACCGCGCCCGTAGCTCGGCGGGTCCATGAGGATGGCGTCGTAGCGGTTGCCGCGCCGGTTTTCGCGCGCCACGAACTTGCCCGCGTCCTCGATGATCCAGCGCACGCGTGTCTCGTCGATTTTGGAAAGCGCGCGGTTCTCGCCCGCCCATTGCGCCATGCCCTTCGCCGCGTCCACATGCGTGACATGCGCGCCCGCGCGCGCGCAGGCGATGGTCGCGCCGCCGGTGTAGCCAAAGAGGTTGAGCACCTTGACGGGGCGGTTCGCGTCCGTGATGCGCTGCGCCATCCAATCCCAGTTGACCGCCTGCTCGGGAAACAGCCCCGTGTGCTTGAACCCCGTGGGGCGCACATAGAACTGTAAATCGCGGTACCGAACCGTCCAGCGCTCCGGCAGTTTTTTATGAAACGCCCACTCGCCCCCGCCCTTTGCGGAGCGGCGGTACACACCGTCCGCGCGCGCCCAAAGCCCCGCGTCCCGCTTGGGCCATATGACCTGCGGATCGGGCCGTTGCAGCACGATATCGCCCCAACGCTCCAGCTTTTCGCCGTCTCCCGTATCGAGCACCTCGTAATCCCGCCAATCGCCGGATACAAACATGAAATCACCCCATCAACGTAGTATCGCACAAAAATGTTATATCAATAAGAAATCCCGGCGCGCAAACACCGGGAGAAAGGATCCATCAGCTCCGCGCTCAATCGCCCGGCACATACACCGGCGGGTTGCACAGCTGGCAGGGCGTGTCGTAGCCCAGCATGTACGCCTCGTACAACGTCATGCGCCGCGAGCTCGCGTATGCAAATTTGCAGATCGAGGTGTGATAATATGTGCTTTCCTCGCTTGCGCTCGCATACACATATACCGTATCGACCGCGACCTCGCCCGCAAGCAGCGGCTCGTCCTCCTCGTGGACATAGTACGCCGCCGCGTCGTAGCCCTCCGGCAGCGCGGGACCAAAGACCTCCGCCACGGGCTCCGCGCCGACCAGCACCACCCGCGTGCCGGACGCGCGCTCGGGTGCGGGCATAAAAAAGATCGCCGCCGCCGCAAGCGCAAAGAGCGCCGTGATGGATATTTTTAAAAACCTCGACCAGCCGCAGCCCTTGCGCCACATGAGATACAACCCATACGGAAAGCAAAGAAGCAGCCATTTGGCCGTCGATGGACGGGCGGTTCGCGTCACCGGCACGCCCTCCTTTTCCCATGATTCGACATTTCTCTTCATACATTGTAACGTCGCGCGCGAATGCTGTAAATGCCGGCGGCGGAACTGTACGAAATTTGTTGAGTATTGTAAAAGGTTGTAATACTCCTGTAACATATGGGCGCATGGATGGTGCGCGATGCTTGCAATTTGGATGGAGGGCTGTTATAATATGGGGCGTTGACTGACCAACTGGGGAGTGAAAACCATGCGCGCACCGAGCGAAGTGCTTGGTACAACCGAAAATCCCTGCGTCGCGGAACTGCGCCGCGCCTATCGCGGGCTTGCCAGACGGTGGCATCCCGACCGGTTTCCGCATGGACCGGAGCGCGATTGGGCGAGCGAGAAAATGACGGAGATCAACAGCGCGTACTGCGCGCTCATCAAAACCGCGCGGGCAAAGTCGCAGGGCGACGCGGAGACATTGAGCCGCGCGCGCGAGATGATCGACGACGGCAGGCTCACCACGGCGCGCGCGCTTCTTATGACCATGCCAACGCGCACGGCGGAATGGAACTATCTGTTCGGCGCGCTTTTGATGAAATTGGCGGACTACAACA
>JBMNUA010000219.1:0-3870 GCA_050945995.1 Christensenellales bacterium | reverse complement strand
ACTGGCGGATGCAAAGATCGAACTGCACGAGCGTGCGGTCGAGTTGGAGCAGGCGCTGAATGATATCGAGGGGATCACGGGCTCGCTTGCGGATGCGCAGGCGAAGGCTACGGTTCTCGAGGGCGAGTTGGAAGCGGCGCAGATCAACCTTGCGGCGCGCGAGGGCGAACTGAGCGCGGCGCAGGCGGAGATCGCATCGCTCACGGGCGGATTGGACGCGGCGCAGGGCGAGGTCGCGACGCTGGAGGGCGCGCTTGCGGACGCGGGCGCGCGCGAGGAAGCGCTCAACACCGCGCTTTCAAACACGGAGACCGAGCTTGCCGAGACGAAGGCAGCGCTTGCCAAGACGCAGGGGGAGCTTGCGGACACTAAGACCGAATTGTCGAAAACGCGCGCGGAGCTGGAGGCGTACCGCATGCGCTATGTCGTGGGCATGGGCGAGAGCCACGCGTCCGCGGGCGTGAACGGGAGCGTGCGGATTGCCGCCGACGGCGTATCGGGTACATATGAACTGGAAAACAAGATGCTCAGCGGCAACGCGATTGTGTTTGAGCTTGCGCTGGGCGAGGAGATCATCCACACCTCGGCGCGCATTGAGCCGGGCGAGAAACTGGAGGCGTTCACGCTGACCGAGCCGCTCGCGGCGGGCGTGTACGAGGGGACGGTCGCCATACGCACGCTGAATCAGTCGGGCGTGGAGGCGTCGGTGATGCGCATTCCGGTTGAGATTGTGGTGGGGGAATGAGGCGGGGGTAGGTTTGATCCCGTTGATCGCGCGGAGGCGTGGCGAAGTGTATGCCGATTGGCGCGGATGGGGTTGTGCCGCGCGGGAGCGTGATCCGTGATCGCGCACAGGCGTTGGTGATGCGCATGCTGATTGGTGCGGATGGGCTTGTGCCACACGGGCATGATCTGTTGATTGCGCACAGGCGTTGACGAAGCGCATGCCGATTGGCGCGGATGGGCTTGTGCCGCGCGGGCGTTTGATCTGTTGATCGCATGAAGGCGTTGGCGCAGTACATGCCGATTGGCACGGAAGGGCTTGACGCGAGGTTTGGTGTGATCGAGCGCAGGAGCGTGATCCGTTGATCGCGCGGAGGCGTCGGCGAAGTGCAGCCGATTGTAATCGCGATGAGCGCGTGATGCGTCGCATCTAGTGCGCAGAACCCTGATACATATGATTCGTGGATCGCGCCCGGCGATCGGCATGATTGCGGTGCGCAAATGACGCAGTTCGCCTGATGTGCGCAGGGCGCGCGGTGAATCGATCGAGCGCGGCGGTTCGGGCATTTGTCCCCAACCGCCGTTTTATACGAATGGAACATATGAATTCGTCCAAAGCGTCGAGAGATTTTTTCGTCCTGCGCGGTTGGTTTGCCGGCGGCAAACCAAGTCGCTTCGCGACCGCGCCGACTTTGTTCGGCGCGCCCTGGCGCTGGAGCGAGGCGTAGCAGAGCCAACGTTGAGCGGAAAGCGACAAAGCGGAGGTTTGATTGCCAAAGGCAATCAAAGTCGCTTCGCGACCGGGGCATTCAAACCGAAGATTTGAATGCCCCGCCGGCTGGAAAAAGATCCGGCGCGGCTAAGAATTCATATTTGGGATTGGTGTTATATTCCGGGCGCGGCGCGAAGATATGTCGCCCGCGCCCGAAAACTCACGGGTATTTGTCATAAAATGATTGCCAATTGCTGTCAATCCCATGAAATGACGGATTTTTCATCATTTTTGGAAACATTGTCCTGCGCGCGGGCGTCCAAATACAAGAGTGCGCCGCTTGCGTTTTTCTGAAGGCGCGCGCACAAGATACGCATGATTTTTTAGGAATGGAGTTGATCGATTTGATGCGGAGATTGGCTTCCGTTCTCGTCATCCTCGCGGTACTGTTTTCGACGGCTGGGGTTGCAATGGGCGACGCTGATGTGGGCGAGGGAACAACGCCGAATGGCAGCATCGCGCCGACGATGAGCCTCGCGCCCACCGCGACGGCGGATGCGACCGCAACATCAGATGCGACGGAGACGGCGGATGTAACCGCAACGGCGGACGCGACGGCAGATGCGACCGCAACGGCGGAGACAACAGCAACGGCAACCGCAACGGCGGAGGCGACCGCAACTGCAGAAGCAACTGCCGAGGCGACCGCGACGGCGGAGGCGACCGCGACGGCGGAAGTAACCGTCAGCCCCGCGCCCACGCCGCACCCCGACGACGAGGCATGGACGCTGCTCGCGGACGGCACGCTCCTATCGGGGCTGTTGCAGGACGTGCTCGACGGCGCAGAGCCGAACGCCGAAATCTTCCTATTGACGGACGCGGTCGCGTTCGCGGCGGACTACACGCTCGAAACCGTCTCCGAATACACATTTTTGCCCGATCCCGAACGGTACGAGGAAGATAAATATTTCGTGATGCTCGCGGGCGAAGCCCCCGAGGGAATCGTTGTGCCCGACGAGCGCGCCTATATCTTCGCGTGGGTCGAGCCGATCCCCGTGCCGACGCCCGTGCCCACGCCGATCCCCACGCCCGCCCCGCCGCCGAAGCTCGAAATCGCGGTCGCCGCGGAGGGCTATGTCGCGGGCGCGTGGTCGAATCTCAATCCCATCTTCACGCTCTCGGGCATCCCGGACGGCGATGCGCGCTATGTCTACGCCGTGGTCGCGTATGACGAGCGGTTCATCGTGCTCTCGGGCGATATGTTCATCGCGCAGGACGAGGGCGCATACGACATGCGATTTTTCATATTGGACGGGCTGGGTGATGTCGCCGCGATGTCCGATCTTTATTCGGTGATGCTGGATTTCACCGCGCCCGATTACGTCTTTGCTGCAATGCAGGGCGATTCTTACACCACCTATGATCTGTACGCCGAGGACGCGCGATCCGGCATCGCCGCATATTCAAATGATGGCGGTGAAACCTGGGTCGAGCCGAACGAGGCGGGCTTTGCCACCTTCACCGGCGCGGCGGGTGACATCATCCCCGCGGGGATGCTGCTTACGATCGACGCAGCGGGGAACATCGCGGCGTATGACGCGGATTTCATGCTGCCCATGAAGCCTTCGGGCGGCGGGGGCGGCGGCGGTGGTGGGGGCGGCGGCGGTGGCGGCGAGGGATCGACCCCGCACGCGCCCGCGGGCGAGCAGGTGACCCTCAACCCCTACGACGCGCTGGTGCTCGAACTTTCAGGCGAGCCCATGCAGGCGCTCACGGTCGGCGATGTGCTGTTGCCGCTGACCTTGACGCTCGAGCACGCGGAGGATTTTGAAATTCCGGAGGACTACCTCGCGACCTTCACCGCGGCGCTTGCCGTCTGGGGCGCGCAGGACGAAACGTATGCGCAGGACGGCGAGGTGGTGGACGAGCGAAAGCCCGACACGCTCATATTAACCGTTACGGCGGACGAGCGGATTGAGGGCGAATACCGCTACCGCTTCGCATTCAACGGTCTGGTGCACCGGATGCTCAAAAACAGCGGCATCGACTACCTCGTACTCCAGACGGGGGAGGGCTGCGTCGCCATGCCCACCGAGGGCTTCACCGCCGGCACGGAATTTCTGCGGCTGAAGGCGGCGGGCGTATCGACCATGGCGTTTGAGTACGATGTCACATTAAGCGGCGACAGGCGCGTGCCGGACGCGATCGAGATGGAGATGGCGCTCACGGTGGACGAGGCGGGCGAGGTGCGCAGCTACGCGCTGGACGCGCGCGAGGACACGCAAATCTACTACTATGATGTGCAGATCGGTGCGCGCGCGATGATGGACATGCCCTTTGGCGAATGGAACATCCTGCAGGAAGAGGGCGGCGGGCACGCGGCGGATGAGCCGTAGTGTTCGCAAGTTGGATGGGGATAAAAAGAAGCATCGGGG
>JBMNUA010000218.1:0-3899 GCA_050945995.1 Christensenellales bacterium | reverse complement strand
TCCATGGCGTTGAAGGTGGATTTGAGCCCGTACTCGTCAAGGAGCAAGGACGCCGCCTCGCCGCAGGCGAAGAAGATCGGCCAGCTGTTCATCGAGGAGACCTCGAGCGTCACCGTCTCGCCGTTCTCGTTCTGCCAGTAGCCGTCCGAGCCGCGCGACCAGCCGATGCTGGTGAGAAGCTCGTCCGCCTTCTCGTAGTTGGGCACATACTCGGTCAGCTCCGCCTTGAGCTCGTCCGTCAGATACGCGTCGCGCCACAGAGGCGTCAGTCCCGTCGCGTAGTAGTCGGGCGGCATCGTGCCGGGCTCGGCGACCTCAAGGAGCAGCTCGCGGTCAACCACGAACGCGATCGCCTGGCGAACCTGGACGATGCTGGTGGGGTATGCAAGCACGTTGAACTGGAATGCGGGCTGTCCGAGGTCGGGCACCCACAGGGTCTGCATGTCGGGGTTGTTCTGCTCGAGCTGCTGGAACAAGTCCGGCGTCAGCCCGTGGGGCTCGGTGTCGTAGCCGCCCTGCATCACGGTCGTCAGATACGCCTCGGCGGAGACGTAACGCTGGATGCGCACATGGTCGATGTAGACCAAATCCGCGTTCCAGTAATAGGGGTTTTTCGAGAGCATGATCTCGTTGGCGTTGACGGACTCCACATAGTAGGCGCTGTTGGTGCGCACGGTGGTGATGTCCGGCAGCCACTTGTAGCACTCCTCGCGCAGCGCGATCAGCGCATCCTGATCCTCGGCGGGCACGGAGTAGATCTGCTGGGTCTCGTCCCAGATGCGGTTTTCGAGGTACTTCGCAGCCTCGTCCGCCCACTGGCCGTACTCGGCATAGCCCATCTCAATGCGCAGGTTGTACGCCATGCGGGGCAGAAGCTCCGAATAGGTGTGCCAGGTGAAGGCGACGGTGCGCTCGTCCAGCGCCTCGACGGAGGTCAGGTACTGCCACACAGAATCGCTCGTCATAAAGCGCATGTGGTAGTTGCACACGATGTCCTGCGCCGTCACGGGCGAGCCGTCCGACCACGCCGCGTTCTCGCGCAGCACCACGATCGTGCGGTTGTCGTCGTCCTGATAGGAATCCTCGGCGAGGAAGTACGCGTAGTTCTCCACGGGAACGGGCGCATACTCGACAAGGCGGTCATACATGTACTCCAAAGAGCCGACGTTCGAGCCCGACGCGGTGAGCACGTTGCCGTTGATGGCTGGCGGCGGGTCGTAGTAGTCCGAGATGGTGATCGTTCCGCCGGGTACGATTGTGCCTTCCTTGATCTCCTCGGCGAATGCGGGCGCCATCATCACCAGCGTGAGTACGATCGCTACCCATAGAGCCACGGATTTGCGAAACATTGTTTCCCCTCCTTTTTTCTATTCAAACGGCATGTCGCCGCTTAAATCGCGTTTCGAGCCTGGATCGCCATTGCGCCGTATTGAAACACCTCGTCAAAGAGCGCCTCTAAGCTCTCCATCGGCGTGTCGCCCGTCGCGCCGTTGCCGAGCGTGAACATCAGCCGCCCGTCGCTTCGCGCGTAGGCGTCGATCAGATGGCGCGCCTCGCGGCGCACCTCCTCGGGCGTGCCGTAGGGGATCGTGCGCTGCACGTCAAACCCCGCCCAAATGGTGATCTTGTCCCCGTGCGCGGCGGCGATCTCGCGCTCGTCCATCGTGTATTTCTGGATCGGGTGGATCACGTCGATCCCGAGGTCGATGAACTTCGGCAAAAGCTGGGTGATGTTGCCGCAGCAGTGCAGCCAGAAGTGCATATCAAGCGCGTGCGCGCGGTCGATCACCTCTTTGTAATAGGGCGCGAAAAATTCGTCGAAGATCGCGCCGCTGAAAAACACGCTCGTCTGCGTCCCCAAATCGTCGCTTGTGAAAATGCCGTCCAAGTTCAATTCGCGCTTGCCGCGCTCGAGCATATGTAAGTAGAAGTCCGTCAATTTGCGGAAGGTGGCGTGTACCTCGTCCGGGTACTCGTAAAAATCGGTCAGCGCGTTTTCCATGCCGCGGATGCTCCAGAACCGCTCGAAAAAGAAGTACCACCAGCAGCCCAGCCGATAGCGCCCGTCATCTTTCGGGCTTTGCGGGATCAGCCCGGGGTACTTCGCGCTCGGAAAATCGCGCAAAAAGGGCGCGAGGTCGTCCTCCCATTCCTCGATGAACCCGTCCGCGTCGAGCGCGCCGCCCTTTGACGATGCGCCCCGCCAACTCCAGCGGTAGGATGGGTCGTCCGCCGGCGCGTCGTAGACCTTGGGGATTTGGAAGCAGATGGTCTGCGCATCCTGCGGGTAGCGCGCGAGCAATGCGCGCACGGGCGCGGGGTCTTGGAACGCCTCCGGGTGAATCCAGAAGTGCAGCATCACCGGCACGCGGGACGCGTTGCCGCGCCCGTCGATCACCCGCCGAAGCGTCGCGCGGTCAAGCGCCTGAAACTCTGTCGTCATCGGTCAATCTCCATCTTTTGCAATATTGATATCAGAAATTGGTATTTTTCTCGCCGTTTTCGCAAGAATCGGCAGGATTCGGTCGGATCGTCAAGAGAGGCGAATGGCACTTCGTCGATATATTCGCATAATCATATCGGCCAAGTGCGTATGTTATCGCACAAAAACTCAAATCTTTGTCAGAAACAACGGCGTGTGTGTGAATAAAAAATTGACACAATGTATGATTTATGTTAGCATTGTAGCATTGAATTGTAGCTTTCGCAATCAAAAAGGTTGATAGATAATTCAGCAATATTGATACCGCATGGAGAGGCGCACATGAGAGATAGCAGGGATTTCAACCCGTATGTCACCTACGTCAACCACGGCGAGCTCCGGGAGGGCGCGCAGGTGGACGAGCGCATGGTCATGTGGTATGAGCTGGAGTTCATCACCGATTGCGGGAAGGGCGCGGGCTGCGTGACGATGGATCAGTTCATCCCCTTGCAGAAGGGCATGCTCTTTTTCCGCCGCCCCGGCGAGATCGTGCGCGGCGTGCCGCCCTACGCGTTCACCGGCATCCTCTTTGACGCCTTCTACGACCCGGAGATGGCGGAGCACTACGCCTGGGGCGTGCGCTGCATGCTCTCGCAGGTCGATCTGCCCTTTCTTCGGCTGCTGTCGCGCCGCGACCGGGCGTTTCGCTTCCTCTTGGATTTTCCGCCCCATGTGCTCGTGCGCGATTATGAGGCGTTCCACGCCCTCTTCATCGAGAGCGCGTTTCTCTACATGAGCCAGCCGGACGACTACGCCTTCTACGCAAAGGCGCTGTTGTTTCAAATCCTCGCCATGGCGCGGCGGGAGGCGGGCAGCGTCAGCCGCAGCCTGCGCGAGCATTCCGCTGCCGTCGCCGAGGCGCGCGCGTATATGGACCTTCACTACATGCAGCACATATCGTTGGAGACCCTCGCGCTGCGCACGTCCATGAGCCGCGAGCACCTCTGCCGGCTGTTCAAAAAGCAGATGGGGGTCACGCCGATCCAATATCTGATCTCGGTGCGCATGTTCCACGCAAAACATCTGCTCATCATGAACCAGGAATCCGTGGAGACCATCGCGATGCTCTGCGGCTTTCCCAATGTGAACTACTTCTACATGGCGTTTAAAAAGCACTTCGGCACCACGCCCGCGCTGTACAGAAAGGGTGCGGCGGCGGAAGGCGAAGCGCAGGGAAGCGAGGGGACGGTATGACCCGGAAGGATCGGGAGCGGCTGCGCACGCTCGCCAAGCAGCAGGCGGAACTCGCGCACAGCGCGCGCAACCGCGCGCTCTTTGAGGAATGGACGCGCCACGGCGATCTGCGCGCCGACACGCGCCCGATGCTGCGCATGGAGCTGTGGACATTTGAGGGCGACATACTGCCGCCCTTGATGCAGTGCGAGGATGCCGAGGCGCGCGCGCTCGAGACGATGCT
>JBMNUA010000217.1:0-3934 GCA_050945995.1 Christensenellales bacterium | reverse complement strand
GGACGCCGCGGATTTCTGTATGATGTCGCGATCCTGCGTCTTGCCCGTCAACGTGTGCACTTCCTTCATAATCTGCGCCCACAACGGCGCGGCGTAGGTGCCGCCCGTGGCGTCGGTGCTCAGCGGTCTGTAGTTGTCAGAGCCGATCCACACCGCGCAGGCGTAATACCCCGTAAAGCCCGCGAAGGTGACGCCGATGTTGTTGGAGTTCGTGCCCGTCTTGCCCGCGACGGTGATGTTGCCCCAAACCGCGCGCGTGCCCGTGCCGCCGGAGCTGACGCAGCCGATGAGCACGTCCGTGAGCAGCCACGCCGTGGACTGCTTGAACACCTGCCGCTTCACCTGCACCTGTCCTACGTCGATGTACACGCTGCCGTCGGGGTTCACCACCTGCGTAAACGCATAGGGCTCCTGATACTCGCCGAGGTTCGCAACCGCGCTGTACGCCGCGCACAATTCAAGCATGGTAAATCCCGATGAGCCCAAGGACAGCCCCGACGCGGTCGCCAGGATGTTTTGCGGGCTGATGCCGAGCTTGAGCAGGTATACCACCGAGTTGTCGATTTGGACATACTCCAATAGCGCGTGCGCGGTCGCCGTGTTGTGCGATTTGTTGATCGCAAGCCGCAGGCTCTCGATGCCGTTGTAGCTGTTTGTCGAATAGTTCTGCGGGTAGCCCAGCTCGCTGTCCCAGCCCTTGATGTTGATCGGCAGGTTTAGCACAGGCGTGCCCGGCGAGAACCCGAGGTCGAACGCCGGCCCGTACACCGAGATCGGCTTGATCGACGAGCCGATCGGCATGGTCGATTGGTAGGCGCGGTTGAACTGCTTTTTCTGTATCGGCTCGCTGCGCCCGCCGACCACCGCCACCAATTCGCACGTAGACCAGTCCATCACCACCGCCGCCGCTTGCGGCTGCTGTACCTCGAGGTACTCGCCGCCGCCCAGCGGGGAGGGGATCACCGCGTCGTTTGCGTAGCGCATGGAGGGGTAGCCGCTGAAGTTTGTGATCACCGATTGCACGCCGCGCTGCAATTCCGGGTCGAGCGCGGTGTAGATTTTGTAGCCGCCGTTTCGCAGCTTCGTCTCCATCGCGCGCCGGTTCGCCGCGGTGTCCTCGATGTTCTCCACGCGCAGCATCTTCGTGACGACATCGTACACCGCGTATTCGACGTAGTACGCGTCGTCGTACATGGCGTCCGCCGCGGCGGAGCTCGACTCCAGCACCGTCAAACGCTCGCTCATCGCCTGTTTGTATTCGTCTTGCGTGATATAGCCCTGGCTGTACATCTGCCCGAGCACGAAATCCACGCGCTCCTCAATGTATTCGGGCGAGTTCCATGTAAAATAATTGCGCCGCGGGTTGTTGCGCATGGGGCTTCGGATGATGCGCGCAAGGCACGCCGCCTCGCGTATGGATAGATCCTCCAGCTCCTTGCCGAAGTAATCCTGCGCCGCGATCTTCACCCCATAGCACGCGCCGCCCAGGTAGATCACGTTCATGTATTCTTCTAATATCTCGTCCTTTGTCATCACCTTTTCCAACTGCAGGGCGAGGTACGCCTCCTGCAATTTGCGCTTGTAGGTCTGCTCGCTGGACAGAAGTGTCAGCTTGATCAGCTGCGTGGTGATGGTGGACGCGCCCTCGAGCCTGCCGCGCGTTAGGTTGGCAAGCAGCGAGCCGCCGATGCGCTTGATGTCCACGCCGTTGTGCGTGTAAAAGCGCCTGTCCTCGATGGAGATCACCGCGTCGATCAACACCTGCGGGATCTCGTCGAGCGAGGCGTAGATACGGTTTTCGCTGCCCTTGTATTCGGTGATGAGGTTGCCGTAGCGGTCGTAGATAAACGAGGTCTGCGACTGCCGCTTGAGCGTCTCCAGATCAAGCTGCGGCGTGGTGTCGATCCACGCCTTCGCCACGCCCGCAAGGACCCCCGAGCCGCCCACGCCGATGAGCAGTATCATGAAAAACAGCATCTTCGCCGTCATCATCACAACGCTCAATAAAAAGCTCTTATCCCGTTCGCGCGGCTCGAACAAACCCGCCTTGCCGCTGCGCGAATTGATTCTCATATATGCCATCCTCCAACGTTTCCGATCCGGTGCGGGTGCATCGAATCGCTGCCCTTCATTATACCATACGCCGCGCGCCGGGTGCGTGTCAATAATGTGAACAATCACACGCGCCTTTCATTTGGACGCACGACGGGCGGGTGAGGTTCATTTTATGGCGTGCGCGCGCGTGTGTACATTTTTTATCATCTGCATTCAACCGCTGGTTGCGCGCCGCTGATTGACAAACGATACTCCGCGTTGTATAGTATCCCATGAAAGGCGGTATGGAATGGACGCGCAGTTGAAACGGGGTATTTTGGAGTTTTGCGTGCTCGCGGAGCTTTGCCGGGGCGACTCCTACGGATACAAGATCGAGAAGGACTTGGCAAGCCATGTCAAGCTCTCGGAATCGGCGCTCTATCACATCCTCAAGCGCCACGAAGCCGCGGGTTTCGTGCGCGCGCAGAGCGTCGAGCACAACGGACGGCTTCGGCGCGTCTACGCGATCACGCAGGACGGGCGCGCGCGGCTGATGGCGTTCAAGGATGAATGGCAAAACGTCGCGCGGGCGATGGATTTTATTGAAAAGGCGGTGGGCGGTTGTGACAAAGAATGAGTATCTCATTGAACTTGCGAAGAAGCTGCAAGCGCTTCATGTCGATACGGACGCGCTGTACCCCGAGACCAGGCGGCTCGTGGGCTTCTATCAGGAGATGATCGAAGACCGGATCGAGGACGGGCTGACCGAGGCGGAGGCGGTCGCGGGCATGGAGCCCGTCGAGGAGATCGTGGCGCGCGTGCGCGGCGAATTTTCTACAACTGCGGATGATGCCGAAGGCGCTGCGCCCGCGGACGGCGCCGAGGAGCCGCACACCACGGCGCGCGCATCCGGCAAATACACCCATATGACCAAAACGTTCAAGTCCGCCGATGTCGCGCGCATCACCGTCGCGGACATGAACCGTGCGTTGCGCGTGTACGCGGGCGACGCCGTCGCCATCGAGTACGTCGATGGGCCGGATGGGCACTACGAGGTCTCCCTCGAGGGCGGCGAACTCATCGTGCGCTTCCAGCCGGAGTTTTCATGGCTTCGCCCCTTTTTCGGCATCCGCGCGCCGAAGGACACCACCTTCAAGCTCACCGTGCCGAGGGATTTCGCGGGGCTACTCGATCTGCGCACCACGAACGGGTCGGTCACCGCCTCGCGCATCACCGCCGAGGGGCTGACCCTGCGCTCCTCCAACGGCAAACTCACCGCCGAGGAAATTCGCGTGTCCGGCAACCTTCACTTAAAGACGACAAACGGCGGCGTGAGCGTGCGCGCGCTCGCCGCGCGGGAGATCACCTGCGAGACGACGAACGGGCGCTTGGAAGCCGAGGACGTGGCTGCCGTGGGCGCGGCGGTGCTCACCACCGTCAACGGCGCAAACAGCGCGCGCGGCGTCGCCGGCGAGGGTGTGCGCATCGAGACGCGCAACGGGCATCTCTCCGTCGCCGGCATCCGGGGCGATGCGATCTACCTCGCCTCGTCCAACGGTGCGATCACCGGCAGCGTGTGCGGCAAGCTGGAGGATTACGCCGTCTCCAGCCGCACCTCCAACGGCAAAAGCAACCTCCCCGCGGCCTCCGAGGGCGAAAAGCAGCTCGAGGTGCGCACATCGAACGCGCGCATCGACATTTCATTCGAGGGATAGCGTCATTTCATTCGATAATCGGGCGCGGCATACCCATGCCGCGCCTAAAATACGCGCCGCACCATATTTTCACACAAATTCCCATTCTCCTCTGGATTTTCCCGCGCAGATGCCGTATAATGTTATGTACAGGTTACAACCTGTCGCGGCTCGTATCATAACATGTGAGGCAGGGAGAATATATG
>JBMNUA010000216.1:0-3959 GCA_050945995.1 Christensenellales bacterium | reverse complement strand
AATACCTCAGCGAGGAGCACATCCTGCGCGCGGTGGGCGGCAGATATTACTGGATGGCGGAGGAGTTCCCGCAGGCGGGGATCAACCTGCGCTCCGCCTCCGACCAGAATTTCCTGATCGTGGACATCACAAACCCCAAAAAGCACCAGGTGATCGGCGAGATGGATCGCTTCACCGTGCCGATGCTTTTGCACCAATACGCCATCTACATGCAGGAGGGGCGGCAATACCAGGTCGAGCAGCTCGATTTTGACGACAAAAAGGCGTATGTGCGCGAAGTGGACGTGGGCTACTACACCGACGCCGATCTCACCACCTCGCTCAAGGTGTTGGACGAGTTCGAGAACACGCGCTCGGGCGCGCTCGACCGCGCGCGCGGCGAGGTGCTCGTCTCCACCATCGTGACCGTGTTTAAGAAGATCAAGTTCGACACGCACGAGAACCTCGGCTGGGGACCCGTGACGATCCCCGAGCTTGAGATGCACACCACCGCCTGCTGGTGGACGCTGCCGGAGGGGTTGGAGGATCGCTACGGCAAAGAGCCGCTCAAAACCGCGATGGTCGGGCTTTCGCACCTGCTGCGCGGGATCATCCCCGCGCACCTGATGTGCGCGCCGCAGGACATCTCGGTCGTCTACCATGTGCGCGATCCGTACACCGACAAGCCGACGATCTTCGTCTACGACAGCGTGCCGGGCGGCATCGGTCTGTCGGACAAGGTGTTTGAGATGGATCGCGCGCTGCTGCGCGCGGCGCGCGAGGCGATCTTGGGCTGCGGTTGTCCGGACGGCTGCCCGAGCTGTGTGGGCGTGGCGGCGGGCGGCGCGAAATTCGCGCTCGCGCGGATATTGGGCGAGTTTTTGGACGCGCGCGGGTAGGAAAGGAGAAGCGATATGACGCAAGAGCCGAAATTATATGTGCTGGCGGAGTTTGATCGGCTGACGGATCGGCGGCTGTCGGATTACCGCGACCGCATGGTCTTCGCGGGCTTCATCGGGGAGCAAACGGCGGGACCCCGGCATCACATCACGCTCGGGTCGTATCCGCTCGATTGCGCGGAAAAGCTGCTTGCGCGGCTCGAACGCGAGCGAAACGGGCGACCGATCCCCGTGCGATTCCCGCAGATCGGCACCTTCGGCGACCGCGTGCTGTTCGTCGCCGCCGAGGAGGACGCGCCGTTGCGCGCGCTGCACGCCAAGTTTGACGACGGGGACGAGTGGGTACCGCACGCCACGATGTATTTGACCGAGGAGGGCGGCGTGGAGGAAGCGCGCGCATATTTGGAGATGTTTTTTGAGCCGTTCGAGGGCGAGATCACGCGGCTCGCGCTGTATGAATTCTTCCCGTCGAAGCTGATCGCGGCGGTGGAATTGGTGAATGGTTAGGGATATCAAAGGAATGTGTAGCGGTGAGCGATGAGGAATGCTATGTTGGATGTCGCATCCGCATAGGCGCGCGCGTACCTTACTAAGCTATTTGACCTGCCCGGGACAAGAACGCGCGAACGCGCACGGCAGAGATACCATGCGAGAAATCACATCTGCGCGGACGTACACCGGCTTGATGCGGGTTCTCCCTAACAAGCGGTCGAGGATTACAAACGAACGCGCACGACAGGGATGCCATGCGAGAGATCACATCCGCGCCATCGCATGCCCTCTTTGTGCGGGTTCACCCCAGCAAGCGACCGAGGACTACAAACGAACGCGCACAGCAGGGATGCCCTTCTAGAGATCACATCCGCGCCATCACGCACCCTCTTGGCGCGAGTTTACCCAGGTAAGCGACCAAAGTCTACAAATGTACGCACACGGCAGGGATACCCTTCTAGAGATCGCATTCGCGCCATCACGCACCCTCTTAGCGCGAGTTTACCCAAGCAAGCAACCGAGGACTACAAACGAACGCGCGGCAGCGCGCAGTAAGGAAACATCATGCTAGAGATCACATCCGCGCAGGCGCGCGCGTACCTCGCGCATCTGCACTTTTCCGATGCGCGCAATCAGCGGGACGACCCGGTGGACGCGCTGATCGCCCATGTCAAGCGGCTCGGCTGCGTGCAGTACGACCCGCTCGACGTCGTCGGGCGAAACCCCGACCTCGTGATGCAGTCGCGCATCCCGGGCTACAAGCCCGCCATGCTGTATGACGCGCTGTACCAGCGGCGCGCGCTGTTTGAAGGATTTGACAAGAACCTCGCGATTTACCGCGCGGAGGATTTCCCACACTTCGCGCGCGGGCGCGCGCACAACGCGCGCATCTACGCCGAGAATCCTACGGTTGCGCAGGCACTGCCGGGCGTGCTCGCGGAGGTTCGCGCGCGCGGCGCGCTGTGCTCGGACGATCTGCCGCTCACCGAGAAGGTGCGCTGGCCATGGGGCACGGCGCGGCTCTCGCGCGCGGCGCTCGAAACGCTCTGGATGGCGGGGCATCTCGCACTCCACAGGCGCGAGGGCGCGCGCAGGTACTATGATCTGATCGAGCGCTGCCTGCCCGCGGACATCCGCGGCGCGGCATACCCGCACGTGGGCGACGCGGCGTATGACAAATGGCAGCTTGCGCGCCGCGTGCGCTCCGTAGGCATGCTGACAGGCGGCGCGAGCGACGCACTTTTGGGCACGGGCATGAAAGCCGCCGCGCGAAACGCCGCGCTGGACGCGCTCGTCGCCGAAGGCGCGCTGTATCCGGTTTTCATCGGGGATCTAAAATACAAGGTCTATCTCTCCGCGCTCGACCGCGAAACGCTTGAGCGCGCGGCGCGCGAAGAACCGGCGCCGGTGGCGCGCGTGATCGCGCCGCTCGACAACCTCATGTGGGACAGGAAGCTGATTGAAACATTATTCGGCTTTACATACCGCTGGGAGGTATATGTACCCAAGGAGAAGCGCAAATACGGCTACTATGTGCTGCCGATCCTGTGCGGCGATCGGTTCATCGCGCGCATCGAGCCCGCGCCGTTTCGCGGCGGCAGGCTGGACATCCAAAATATCTGGTGGGAAGATGAGGTCGAGCCTTCCGCGTATGCAGACGCGCTCGCAAATTGTCTGGATGATTTTTCCGCGTACCTCGGCGCGGATGGCTGGCGGATCGCCCGCTAAAACCCGATCCCCTCGAGCAATATCCGCGCGCCCACGAGGATCAGCATCACCCCGCCCGAGAACTGCGCCTTCGCCTTCCAGCGCGCGCCGAAGATGTTGCCGATCGCAACCCCGCCAAACGACAGGACAAAGGTGATCACGCCGATCAACAGCGCGGCGGGCACGATCCGCATATTCGGGTTCAGCCCGAAGGTCACGCCGACGGCGAAGGCATCGATGCTGGTGGCAATCGCCATCATAAAAAGCGCCTTGATGTCGAGGCGCAGCTCCGCGCAGGCATCGTCCTCAATATGGAAAACATCGTAGATCATCTTACCGCCGATGAACGCGAGCAGCGCAAACGCAATGTAATGATCCACCGCGTCCACATGCCCCTCCCAAACGCGCCCGAGCAGCCAGCCGAGCGCGGGCATGAACGCCTGAAACCCGCCGAAAAACAGCGCGATCAACCACGTCTGCCGGTAGTTGATCTTGCGCATGTTCAGCCCGGCGCACACGGCCGCGGCAAACGCGTCCATGGAGAGCGAAACGCCGACCACCGCCACTTCGATCCATCCCATAGCCAACCATCCCATCCTATGAATTCCGATGCGCCCGGGAGCTTCCTTTCATCCTACGCCCCTGACCCCGCATCCAATGACGCGCGGGCGGTCTTCACCGCCTCGAATATGATAAATCCTTCGCCGCCGCTCTGCCACGATGCGACTTCGCGGCTGCCGTACTCCCCTGCCAACGCAAATCCGCATGCCGAAAACGCCGCATGCCATGCGTCGCGGGGATAGCTTTGCAAATAAAACTAATGATCGAAGGATTCCACCTGCCCGTTTTCATCCTCGGCGTACATGGTTTGCGATATGTAGG
>JBMNUA010000215.1:0-3966 GCA_050945995.1 Christensenellales bacterium | reverse complement strand
GATCTCGGATTCCGCGCCGCCCATGATCCCCGCAAGCCCCGTGGCGCGCGCGCGGTCGGCGATGACGAGCATGCTGGGATCGAGCGCATGCTCCTTGCCGTCCAGGGTGGTCAAACGCTCGCCCTCGTGCGCGCGGCGGACGACGATCGCCTGCTCGCGCACCATGTCCAGGTCAAAGGCGTGCATCGGGTGCCCCGTTTCGAGCATCACAAAGTTTGTGATGTCCACGATGTTGTTGATCGGTCGTATCCCCGCGCCGTGCAGGTATTCGCGCATCCACTTGGGCGAGGGCGCAATCGCAACGTCGGTGATCACGCGCGCGCAGTAGCGCGGGCACGCCTGCGCATCCCGCACCTCGATGCTCGCGTAATCGGAGAATGTGCCCGCCCCGTCCTCGTCCACGGCAATCACCGGCATCACGCAATACTCGTCCAGCGCCGCCGCGCTCTCGCGCGCGATCCCCCATACGCTGAGTAGATCGGGGCGGTTCGCGAGGATTTCGAAATCCATCACCGTGTCGCCCAACCCGAACTCGGGCTTTACATCCGCGCCGAGCGGCGTCTCGCCCGTCAATTCGAGGATGCCCTCGTCGCCGATGTGCGGATACAGCTCCGTGGGCAACTCAAGCTCCGTCCCCGAGCACAGCATCCCGAAGGATTCCACCCCGCGGATCTTCCCCTTTTTGATCTTGCCGCCCGGCAGCCGCGCGCCGAGGCGCGCCACCGCAACGTGCATCCCCGCGCGCGCGTTCGGCGCGCCGCAGACGATCTGCAAAAGCGCTTCTTCGCCCACGTCCACCATGCAAACCTGCAGATGATCCGCGTCCGGGTGCGCCTCGCACGATTCGATCCGCCCCGCCACCACGCCCTCGAACGCCTCGCCCGTGTCCGCCCAGCCCTCGACCGCCGTGCCCGTCCAGATCATGCGCTCGGCATATGCCGCGGGCGCGAGCTTGATATCGACATGCTCGCGCAGCCAATTCATCGGTATTTTCATATCGCTCCTCCTATCTGAACTGCGTCAAGTACCGCAAGTCGTTTTCATACATCATGCGCATCGACGGTATGTTGTATTTGAGTATCGCGATCCGCTCGATGCCCATCCCGAACGCGAAACCCGTGTACTTCGCCGAATCGATCCCGCACATCTCCAGCACCTTGGGGTTCACCATCCCCGCGCCCAACACCTCGATCCAGCCCGTGCCCTTGCACATCCGGCAGCCCGCGCCGCCGCAGCTCGCGCAGGTCAAATCCACCTCCGTCGAAGGTTCGGTGAACGGGAAAAAGGACGGGCGAAACCGCGTGGTGATCCCCTCGCGGAACATCGCGCGCGCGAACTCGTCCAGCGTCCCCTTGAGATCGCCCATGGTGATCCCCTCGTCGATCACCAAACCTTCGATCTGGTGAAACACCGGCGAATGGGAGAGATCCGGCTCGTCGGATCGGTACGTCCGCCCCGGGCAGATGATGCGGATCGGCGGCTTCTGCGTCGTCATCACGCGCGCTTGAACGGGCGAGGTGTGCGTGCGCAAAACGATGTTTTCGTCGATATAAAAGGTGTCCTGCATGTCGCGCGCGGGGTGGTTCTTCGGAAGATTCAACAGCTCAAAGTTGTACTTGTCGTACTCCACCTCCGGGCCTTCCACCACCTCGTAGCCCATGCCCACAAAGATGTCGATCATCGTATTGAGCGCCATGTTCAGGGGGTTGATTGCCCCCGCGCTGCGCGCAGGCCCGGGCATCGTCACGTCCACTGCCTCGGCGGCGAGCCGCGCGTCCCGCTCCGCGCGCGCGATGGTGCTCGCGCGCCCGCTCAGCGCAGTTTCAATCGCCGCGCGCGCCTCGTTCACCATCTGCCCCGCAGCGGGGCGCTCCTCGGGCGCAAGTTTCCCCATCCCGCGCAAGAGCGCCGTCAACTCGCCCTTCTTGCCCAGTACCTTCACGCGGATTTCCTCGAGCGCGCCGCTCGATTGCGCCGCGTCGATTGCCGCCAGCGCGCGCGCCAATATACCATTCAATGTCTCCCGCATACCGTCTCCTCCTCCATGTGAATAAAAGAAGCTCCGCCCCAACAAAAGGGGCGAAGCAATGCTCGCGTTACCACCCAGATTCGTCTGGCGAGAATATCGCGCCAAACCTCGGCATCCTGTAACGTGGATGAGCCCGTCCGTGCCTACTGCATGCCCGCGGCGTTTTATGCCCCGCAGCCCATGATTCAGCGCGGAAGCTCGGGAGTGAACTTCACACAGCCGCTTGCCCTCCGCGCTTCCAGCCGTCGGTCGGTTCGGTCGAACCGCGTCGCTTCACGCGACCGCGCTGGGGATACGTTCTCCCCTTGCGCACCAAAGGCGCGGATTCTCTGTCGGGCGCGCCGGCGGCGCTACTCTCTCCGTCATCGCATACCATCAACCAAATTATATCATGCCCGCGCCGCCAATGCAATGCGCGCGCGAAATTTTTACCCGATGCGAAAAGATGCTATTCGCCTTTGATCTCGTAATCGCAGGAAACGCTTCCGCTGCGCGCCGCGTGCATCCCCGCCTTCACCGGCAGATGCGCCGGATGATCCAGATACGCGCGGTACGCGTCCCACGATTCAAATACCGTGATCAGCGCCAGATCATACGACCGCTCCGATCCCAATTCGTCCGCGCCCGCCTCCAACTCCATCAGCCCCGGAATCTTGCCCTTCATGCCGTAAAACGCCTCGACCAACTGCGGAATCTTCTCCTTGTGCGAATCCTTGATCGTGTAGAGCACCACATGCCGTATCATGAAACATCCTCCATGCCATATTGTTTGATCGTCTTATTGTAGCACATGCCGCCTTGAAAAGCGACCGCCCGCCCTGTATAATGGTCGCAACATGGTAGAAAAAAGAGGTGTCAGCGATGAACCGATATCTATACGGGCTCGATCCCGCCGATGCTGTAGGCTCTGCCCAAAAACTTGTCGATCACGGCTATGACGCAGTCGTGCTGCCCGCGGGCGATGCCGCCGCGTTCGATGCCGCCGCAAACGCGAGGCTCGAAACCTGGCTCTGCTTCGGCGCGCACGCGCTGCGCGGTTCTTCAGAGGAGGAATACGGCGCGCAGGACGCGCGCGGCAACCCCGCCCCTTGGTTCGGCTCCGCCTGCCCGAACGCGCGCGCGGTGAGCGATCGGAACTTAGACGATGCGTTCGCATTCGCGGCAAAACAAAAATCCCTCGCGGGTGTGTTCGTCGATGGCGCGCGCTTCGCCTCCTTCGCCTCGACGGAGGGGCGCAATTCCTTCTTTGGCTGCTTCTGCCCGCGCTGCATGGCGCGCATGGCGGATATGGACATCGACGCGGAAAAAACCAAAGCCGGCATCGCCATGCTCATGGATTATTTAGCGGGCAAAGACGGCGACATCCCGACGATGCGCGCCGCCATCGACGATTGGTTCAACTTCCGCGCCGCCTGCGTCAAGGATTCTATGGCGGCATTCACCAAGCGCGCGCATGACGCGAACTTGAAAGCCGGCGCGTTCGTGTTCGCGCCCTCGCTCTGGTGGTTCGTCGGGCAGCGACCCGATTCCTGCGGCATGCTCGATGTCGTCGCCCCGATGCTCTACCGCGCCTACCCCCATAAGGATGGACCCGCCTGCCTCTCCCATGAATGGGCGGGCTTCCTCGCGCTCCTCTCAAACACCGCGCGCACCGCGTCCGACGTCGCAAGCCTGTTGTTTGACATCGCGCCGATCTCGGACGACCCCATGTCCGGCTTTTCGCCCGCGCATGTTGGGCTCGAAACGAAGGTCGTGCGCGCCCAACTCCCGAAATCCGTCCGCGTCAAACCCATCATACAGACCGAGGACGACGCGCTTGATGAAACCGTGCGCCATGTGTTTGACGCCGGCGCGGACGGCTGCGGCGAGTTCATGTATGCGCAAAAGAAGTTCTAACGGTATATCAAAACCGACCCTGGTATAATATACCAGGGTCG
>JBMNUA010000214.1:0-4030 GCA_050945995.1 Christensenellales bacterium | reverse complement strand
GGGCATCCCGACGCTGAAAATGTCGCATTCGATGAGCGCGGTGTACGAGGGGCTGGGCTTCTGCGTGCCGATCAACACGGTCAAGGGGCTGGTGGAGGAGATCATCGAAACCGGCAAGGTCTCGCGCCCGATGCTGGGCGTGGGCGTCGCGGATTTCGACGGTCCGGACGAGCCGATCCGCAGCCATCCGCCGGCGGGCGTGATGGTGCGCGCGGTGACGCCGGGCAGCTCCGCCGAGGAGGAAGGCATGCGGGCGCGCGACATCATCACCGAGATCGGCGGCGTGCGCATCAAGACCGTCACCGCGCTGACCGCGGAGCTCGACCGCATGCAGACGGGCGATGTGGTGGAGATCAAGGCGTACCGCTACTACGATGAGGGCGGGAACATGCTCGACCAGTATCAGGAGCTCACGTTTTCAATCGAGCTGCGGGTGTTGCCGTAACCATGCTTTTATGAAATGATTTGCGGTCGCCTTCTCACCGGCGACCGCTTTTTCCGTTTACAAAGGGCATGGAATATCGTATACTATAATCGAGGTGCGATATGAAGGTAGTGACGGCGGGGATTGTAGCGCGCGGCGGGCGCGTGCTGATCTGCCAAAGACCCGCGGGGAAGCCGCTTTCCGGATATTGGGAGTTTCCGGGCGGGAAGCTGGAGAAGGGCGAGACGCCCGAGGCGGGGCTGACGCGCGAATTGCGCGAGGAACTGGGCTTTGAGGCGCGCATCAGCGAGATATACGACGCGCAGATCGAAACCGAGTTTGGCGAATACATCATTCTATACTACAGGGCGGAGATCGCATCCGGCGAGCCGCGCGCGCTCGAGCACGCGGACATGCGCTATGTTTCCCCGGACGAGTTGGGCAGCTACCGCTTCGCGTCGAGCGACGGCGCGGTCGCGCGGCGGCTTGCGGGGCGGACGGAATCGATAAACAGGGGGTGATTGAATGGACGGCGTATCCGCATTGGTCGTGATGTATCTACCGACGATTTTGATGCTGATCGTGGGCTTTGTGCTGCTCGTAGTGGAGATGTACATCCCCGGATTCGGCGCGCCCGGCATCGTCGGGCTCTTGCTGCTAATCGGCGGCATCATCATGGCAAAACCAACGCCGTTTCAAGCGCTGATCATGGTGCTTGTGATCGTGGCGCTACTGCTCATTGCGCTGACGATCAGCATCCATTCGGCGTCGAAGGGGCGGCTGTCGCGCTCAAAGCTTGTGCTGCACGACGTGGCGACGCAGGCGCAGACGCGCGAGACGAACGAGCTGATGGAACTGACGGGCCGCGCAGGCGTTGCGCGCACGGCGCTCAGACCCGCGGGGATCGCGGAATTTGACGGAGAGCAGCACAACGTGGTGTCCGAGGGGAGCTTCATCCTCGAGGGCGCGGCGGTTCAAGTGGCGCGCGTTGAGGGCAACCGCATCGTCGTGCGCCCAATCAAAACGGAGGAGGGGGAGACTTAAATGAATGAATCGATCATCCTTTTGATGGGTCTGGTCATCGTACTGATCATCGTCCTTACACTATTTTTCCGGTTTTTTCCGCTGGGACTGTGGATTTCCGCCGCGGCTTCGAGCGTGCGCATCTCGATTTTTTCGATGGTGGGCATGCGGCTGCGCAGGATCAACCCGTCCCGGATCGTCATGCCGATGATCAAGGCGACGAAGGCGGGCTTGGATGTCAACATCAACGAACTCGAGGCGCATCTGCTCGCGGGCGGCAGCGTGGATCGCGTGGTCGATTCCCTGATCGCGGCGCAATCGGCGAAGATACCGCTTGAATTTGACGAGAGCCGCGCGATCGACCTTGCGGGGCGCGACGTGCTGGAAGCGGTGAAGATGTCGGTCAACCCCAAGGTCATCGAAACCCCGGTGATCTCCGCGATCGCGAAGGACGGCATCGAGCTGCGCGCGAAGGCGCGGGTCACCGTGCGCGCGAACATCTCGCGGCTGGTGGGCGGCGCGGGCGAGGAGACGATCATCGCGCGCGTCGGCGAGGGCATTGTGACGACGGTCGGTTCGGCGGACTCGCACAAGGAAGTGCTTGAGAACCCGGACAGCATCTCGCGCACGGTATTGAGCAAGGGGCTCGACGCGGGCACGGCGTTTGAGATCCTTTCGATTGACATTGCGGATGTGGACGTTGGGCGCAACATCGGCGCGCAGCTTCAGATGGATCAGGCGGAGGCGGACCGAAGGATCGCGCAGGCGAAGGCCGAGGAGCGGCGCGCGATGGCGGTTGCGCGCGAACAGGAGATGTCCGCAGAAGTGCAGGAGATGCGCGCAAAAGTGGTGCAGGCGGAGGCGGAAGTGCCGCTCGCCATGGCGGAGGCGCTCAAAACCGGAAAATTGGGCGTTTTGGATTACTATCAGATGCAGAATGTGATTTCGGACACGCGGATGCGCGAGTCGATCGCGAAGGCGGACGACAGACCGGACGCGACCGAGCCGAGCAAGTGACCGATCTACCGCGCGAGGGGAGGGCTGGGGTATGGAGCTGAATCTATCGACCCTTTTGGCGATCGCGCTGATATTGATCCCGGTGATCCGAAAGCTGTTGCAGAAACCGCGCGAAGAGCCGCCGCGCGGGCAGACCGAGGCGGACGCGGCGCGGGGGAGAACGCCTGCCGCGCCGCCCGCGCGCCCGCAAAGCGCGCAGGTTGAGCCCTGGGGCGTGGGTTCGGAGCTCATGCGCGGGATCCTCACCGCGCTCGAGATCGATGTGCCGTCGGCGAAGCCCGCGCCCGAGCCGGCGTACCCCGCGGACTTCGCGGCAGCGTTTGAGCCGCCCGAGCCGGCTGCGCCGATCGTGGAAGCGTATGCCGAGGGAACGTCCATGGAGGGACCGGAGGAGATTTTCGTGCGTCCGGCGCTCGTTTCCGCGCCGCCGGCTGCGCCCGCGCGCCCGCGGCTGTTTGAGAACGGCGCGCAGCTGCGGCGCGCGGTTGTGATGTCCGAGGTGCTGGGCAAGCCCGTGTCGCTGCGCGGGAAAAACCAAAACGGGCGGCTTCGCTGACTGCTGACGATTGACAAAGGATGCGCCATCCAGTACCATGTACGAATGGCATTCGGCGCGAACAACGCGGCGCATCCGGAGGATTGATGGGCAAATTGGATTTGATGCGATCGGGCACTCACCTGATCCGGCGCGCGCTGCGGCGCGGGAAGCATTCGTTCACCGAGGGCTGGTACGTCAAGGGCGATCCCGCCTCGGAGGACAGGAAACGGATGCTCTTGACGAGCTATACATCGAACGTGATCGCAAACCTCGTCGGCGGCACGTTCTGGACGGGGTTTTTGCTGCTGATGAGCGCGGACGACGCGTTCATCGGCATGATGACGATGATCGCGACCGCGGCGAACATGCTGCAGTTCATCGCGCCGCTTTTGCTCGAGCGGTTCGCGCGCAGAAAGCATATCCTCATCGCGCTGCGCGGTTTGATGTACCTATTGAACGTGGTGTTTGTGGGGGTCATCCCGCTGTTTCCCGCGGCGAGCCAAGCGCGGCTTGCGATCCTCGCGGTGACGATATTGTCGGTCAACGTGATCAACGCGATCACCGCGCCGGGCATCTCCATCTGGCATGTGCAGTCCGTGCCGCAGAACGTGCGCACCTATTTTTATTCGATCATCACGATGACGGTCGGCGCGGTCGTGGCGGTGATGAACCTCGCGGGCAGCAAAATTGTGGACATGCTGACCGCGCGGGGCATGGCATACGAGGGGTTTTTAATTTTGCGCGGGGTCGCTGCGGCGCTGTGCGTGGTGGAGATCATCCTCTATTTGCGCATCTCCGAGCACCCCTACGAGCAGAGCGCGGCGCGCTTTCGCGTGCGCGATCTGTTCACCGAGCCGTTTCGCAACCCGCTGTATCTGCGCACGGTTGCGGTCACATTTCTATGGAACGTCGCGGCGAACCTGCCGGGGGCGTATTTTACGGTATATCTGCTGCGCGATTTGGGCGTGAGCTATTCCTATATCACGATCATCTCCATGCTCAACATTCCGGTGACGCTGTTTCTCACG
>JBMNUA010000213.1:0-4048 GCA_050945995.1 Christensenellales bacterium | reverse complement strand
GTGGCGCTGCGCGCGGTTATAGCCCAGCACGCGATCGACCTTTTTGGCGAGTATCGGGTCGATCTGCGGCAGGCGCGTGCGCATGTCCTTATGCACCGTGGATTTGCTTACCCCGAACTTGCGCGCGCAGGCGCGAACCGTCGCGCCGGTACACGCGATGTGCTCCGCCGCGTCGATCACGCGGATCTGTATCTCACGCCTCATAGATACCCCTCCCCCCTGCAAGGCTATGCGGTTGCCTTGTGCGGGATACCGCCGGATCGCGAGGGCGAGGGAGAGGACGAGGGAGAACGGCGAGGGCGCTGCCCTCGCGCTCCAGCGGCGCGCCGACCGAATTTTCAATTCGATCGGTGCGGTCGCGGAGATGAATTGATAAAATTCATCTCCGCGACTTGGTTTGCCTTCGGCAAACCAACCTGCGAAGGGCGCAGCCCTTTGGAAACCCTTGCAGGGGATTTATTTGGTTATATGTGTCGCCGCCCCGGGGGCCCAACCCCGGGACGGCGAGCGGAAAGACGAGCAGGGCAGTAAATGGAAATGAGATGTTTTTGGGAGAGTTATGTTTTTCACATGCCGCTGCTTGTATGAAAGACGGGGATTATGTAAAATAGAGATACGACGAAGGTAAAAGATGGCAGAGAGTACGGCATAATAGGATCAAACATACGAGGGGTGCAAGGGGTATGGCGAAGCCGCATTTAATTTTGGTGACGGGCAGACCGGGCGCGGGCAAGACGACCTTTTCACGCGCGCTCGGCGACGAGATTTTCATGCCGGTGATCAGCCGGGATCAGCTCAAGGAGGGGTATGTGCACACCTTCGGGGTGCGGCACAACGAATTGCCCGAGACGGCGAACCTCACCGCGACGCACATTTTTTTTGACACGCTGATGGGGCTGATCGAGCGGGACGTATCCGTCATCGCCGAGGCGGCGTTTCAGCACCGCATCTGGTCGGAGATGCTCGAGCGATTTCGGGGCAAAGCGCGGATGCAGCTGATCATCTGCCGGGTGGACGGCGAAGTCGCGCTCAACCGCTTTTTAGAGCGCGGGCTGGAAAACCCGCTGCGCGAGTATTTCCACGGCGACAAGGGCGTCGATCTTGCGCGGCGGGGGGAGGCGCTCTCCGTTTCGCCATACGACGAGCCGCGGCTCGGGATACCCACGCACATCGTTGACACCTCCGGGGCATACGATCCCCCGCTTTGCGCGCTTGCGGAGCGGCTGTTTTCGGGCGGGGCGAACTAGGGAAACGATGATGAAAGAGCGTGCGCAATGGCGAACAGAATTCTCGTCAAATTGCGCTTGCCAAAGCCGAAGGCGTAGTAGCGCTGCGCCGAGGGTTTTGCAGGCGTGAGATGGCGCAAATGCAGCCGTCAGCGCGCGCGGGATTGATTCAGCGTTTCCCTAGGGCATTGCAAAGCGCCCGTTTGCGTGGTATATTATTGTTAAGGAAATATCAAGTGAGCAGAGGAGGTGCGGATATGCGCGTATCCGAGGCAATGGAAAACTATCTCGAGACGATCTACATCCTATCGCGCAAGCAGCCGGACGTTCACGCCGCCGACATATGCGCGTATCTCGAGTATTCGAGACCCACGGTTTCGGTGGTGGTGCGCCAACTGCGCGACCAGGGGTATCTCGAAATCAACGACGCGAACCACATCACGCTCACCGCGCAGGGGCGCGAGGTCGCCGAGCGCATGTACGAGCGGCACAATCTGCTTGCCGAGATGCTGATCTCCATCGGCGTGGACGAGCGCACCGCGTACCGCGACGCCTGCAAGATGGAGCATGATTTGAGCAAGGAAAGCTTTGACCGTATCCGCGAGTTTTACAGGCGGCAGATGAAATAGTGATGAAATAATAAGAAACAAGGCCGCGGCGTGATTGCCGCGGCTCAGACTGTAGACAAACCTCATTTCCTTCCCGGGGATGCATGAAGGGGCTGTGAAGCCCCTTCATTTTCAATCCGAAGGTTGGTTTGCCGGAGGCAAACCAAGTCGCTACGCGACCGCGTCGAACGAATTAAAAATTCGGTCGGCGCGCCCAAGCGGCGGCGTGTACGTCGCCGAGGAGCGCTCATTTTGAGCGCTTCCTTGCGGAATTTTCCTGTGCACCGAAGGTGTGCGGGAAAATTCCGAACTCCGAGAAATGCGCTCTTGCATTTCTCGGACAGCGTGTTGACTTTGTCAACACGCGATTTTTACTCAATCATAGATCGGCACGAGCTTGCCATGGACGACATATCGCGCGTCGTCATAGGCATACGAGCAGGTGCAGAGGGTGAGGATGCGATCGCCCGCCTCGATCACGACATCGGATTTTATGTTGGAGCGACCGCGGATTTCATCGACATAGCCGAGGAAATCCTCATCGGTATCAAAATCATGGGGGATGGCGGAGGCGTCGCGCACATAGGCGGCGAACAGCTCCACGGTGTAATCGCCCTCGGGCGTATGCAGGATCATCACCGGATGCTCGTCAAAATACGCCTGATCGCGGAATTTGGTGAGCCCGGCGAACATCGAGCCGTCCTTGAGGTGGTGCCCGAAGATGACGGTATGGGCATCCGAAAAATCGGGGCTATTGTCATAGTCCATGAAGATCGAGCCCGCGAAGCCAGATTTTCCGGAGAACATGCGGTTCAAGTATACATCGTTGTCCTCGCCCTGAACGACGGGGTAATCGATGCGCGTGTCGTCGATGGTGATCCAAGCGACGGTATCCTCGTTGATCTCATAGAGGGGTTCAAAGTCCATGGCAATGCGGGGCAAAGGCGCATCGACCTCGGTCTGCGCAGCGGATGCGACGCGCGCGATGTCCGCGGGCGTGCGCAGTTTTGCGGCTGCCGCCGCGTTCATCGCCGGGATTTCCGAAATCGTCTCCGGCGTGGGGGCGGGCTTCGACGTTTCATCGGGCGCGCCCGGAGCGGCGAGGTTGCGCAAATCCGCATACTCCCCTTCGGCGTCGCGATACGCGGTGCGTATGGAGAGGATTTTATAGCCCGAAACGGCGACCCCCGCGATGGAGATCAAAAGGGCAAACAGTATCAAATAACGTTTCAATCCACGCTTATTCAAGAGCACACCTCCTCGCGCGGCAGGGGCAAGTGCCCGGATGCGGCGCTGTGTTGCGTAGGGTTGGGTCGGGGGCGCGCGCCCCCGACCCTTGTGTAAAGAGGCCTGTTACTTTGCGCGGCTGCGCTTTCTTGCGGCGACCGCGGTTGCGCCAAGCGACGCGAGGCTGATGCCCATGAGCGCGATCCAGAGCCCGAGGTCGTTTCCGTCGCCCGTCTTGGGCAGTTCGGATTCGACGAGCAGGCGGTTGCGCAGGATCACGAGCGTGTTCGAGCCGTCGTCGTTGACGGTGAAGGTGATCGGTCTTGCGCGCTTATAGCCTTCGGGCGCTTCGATCTCCTTTAAGGTGTAGGTCACGCCGACCTTGAGCACGCCTTCGATCTCGCGCGCCGTTTTGGTGGTGGTCCACTGATCGATGATGTTGCCATCGGGGTCGAGGATCGCAAGTTTTGCGCCGGGCAGTTCCCTGCGCGATCCGGACGCGCGCTTGCTGATGGTGACCTTGGTGGTATCGTCGAGCATCACAACTGTGTCGATCGTTCCGTCTGTGCTGACGGTGAAGGTGATGGTTTCGGCGATCACATAGCCGTCGGGCGCGATCTCCTCAACGAGGGTGTAGGTCTTGCCTGCGACGAGCACCGCCTCGATGAAGTAGGGCTCTGTGCCGGAAACCCAAGTTTCCACGACATTGCCTTCGTCATCGTAGATGGTGAGCGTTGCGCCGGGCAGTTCCTCGCCATTGGTGATATCCTGCTTCGAGATGCTCACCTTGGTGGTGTCGTCCTCCATCACAACTTCATCGATCGAGCCGTCTGTGCTGACGGTGAAGGTGATGGTTTCGGCGATCACATAGCCGTCGGGCGCAATCTCCTCAACCAAGGTGTAGGTCTTACCTGCGACGAGCACCGCTTCGATGAAGTAGGGCTCTGTGCCGGAAACCCAAGTTTCCACGACATTGCCTTCGTCATC
>JBMNUA010000212.1:0-4051 GCA_050945995.1 Christensenellales bacterium | reverse complement strand
CGCCAAAGGGACGCAGTCCCTTTGGAATCCCATGCTCCGCCGCTGCGCGGCGGGAAACGGGTTGGGTTGGATGTAGTATAGAGGGAACTGATGTATCGCATCCCCTGCCGATGCGAAGCATCGGCGCATAGGGTTTCCAAAGGGACAATGTCCCTTTGGCGGGAGGTTCGGAGGGCAGTGCCCTCCGCCGTCCCCCTCGGCAAAGGAGATGTAAGCTATGAAACTTTGGTCAGGTCGCATGTCGGGCGAGATCGACGCGCGGCTGAATCAACTGAACGCGTCGATCGGCTTCGACGCACGGATGTACCGCCAGGACATCCTAGGCTCGGTCGCGCACGCGCGGATGCTCGGCGCGGCGGAGATCATCGAGAAGGCGGATGCCGAGGAGATCATCAGCGGTCTGCACGCGATCCTCGCGGATCTGGAGTCCGGGAAACTTCAAATCGACCCCTCGGCGGAGGACATCCACACGTTTGTGGAGGGCGAGCTCACCCAGCGCATCGGGGATGCGGGCAAGCGGCTGCACACCGCGCGCAGCCGCAACGACCAGGTCGCGCTCGATCTGCGCATGTACCTGTCGGACGCGATCGACGCGCTCGCCGCGCACGCGAAAGCCCTGATCGAAACGATCTGCGGCATCGCCGGCGCGCACCTGCACACGGTGATGCCGGGATACACGCACCTGCAGCGCGCGCAGCCCGTCACGCTCGCGCATAACCTGATGGCATACGCGCAGATGCTGCTGCGCGACCTCGACCGCCTGCGCGATTGCAAACGCCGCACGCTCGTGATGCCGCTGGGCAGCGGCGCGCTCGCCGGCACGACCTATCCCATCGACCGGCGGATGGTCGCGCAGGAGCTCGGCTTTCACGGGATTTCGATGAACTCGCTCGACGCCGTCTCTGATCGCGATTTCGCGATCGAGCTGCTGGGCGATCTGTCGATTTTGATGATGCACCTCTCGCGGCTGAGCGAGGAAATCTGCCTGTGGTGCTCGTGGGAGTTCAAGTTTGTGACGCTCGCGGACGCGTTCTCGACGGGCTCGTCGATCATGCCGCAGAAAAAGAACCCGGACATCCCCGAGCTCGTGCGCGGCAAAACGGGGCGCGTCTACGGCTCGCTGATCGCGCTTTTGACGGCGATGAAGGGGCTGCCGCTCTCGTATAATAAGGACATCCAGGAGGATAAAGAGGCGGTGTTCGATGCGCTCGATACCGCGCTGATCTGCCTGGAAACGCTCGCGCCCATGCTCGAGAGCGCGACCTTCCACCCGGAGAACATGCGCGCCGCCGCGGCGCAGGGCTTCATCAACGCGACGGACTGCGCGGATTACCTCGTCAAAAAGGGCGTTGCGTTCCGCGACGCGTACCATGTCACCGGGATTTTGGTCAAACAGTGCGCCGATGCGGGGCAGACGCTCGAAACGCTGCCGCTTGCGAGTTATCAGGCGGCGCACGAGGCGTTCGATGCGGATGTGTACGACGCCATCGACTTGGGAAACTGCGTCAAACGCCGCGCGGTCGAGGGCGGACCCGCGCCCGCCGCGGTCGAAAAACAGATCGCTTGGACGCTTGACATGCTCAAGGAAATGTAATATGAATTCATATGTTCCATTCGTATAAAACAGGCGCGATTGCTTTGAACTTGCAATCGCACCTGTTAACTATTCTACCACCCATTCATACACATTCATATACCGCTGCCCCTCGCGATACAGCGGGTGATCCTCGGGCAGCTCCGCGGTGCGCAAAAACCGCGCGCCCAGCTTCTCGCACACGCGCCGGGAGGCGTGGTTGTCCACATCGTTTGTGATCAGCGCCCTCTCCATGCCGTGCGCGCGCAGCACCCGTCCGAGCAGCCGGCACGCCCGCACGGCGTATCCGCGCCCGCGGTGCGCCTCGTCCACATCATAGCCGATCTGCCCGCCGTAATACAACTCGTCCGTATACCCGATGCGCAGGCTGACATTGCCGATGTGCGCGTCGTCCCTGCGGATCGAAAACCGATACGCCGGCACGCGCGCGCGCTCGGGGACGGCGGGCGTTTTCACGGTTGCGACGAGCGCGATCTCGCCGTCCGTGAGATGCTCGGGCTCGATGAACCCCTCAAAAACGACAGGCAGCGCGTTGTAGTCGGCGATCTCCTGCTCGAGGGTGCGCGGCTGTCTCTTGCGCACGATATCCAGGCTATGGTGCGTCAGCCCCGCCATGTCCGCGCGCTCGCAGATCGCAAAATGATACCGCATATACAATTCAAATGTCCGCGCGTCCATGGCGTTCACCGCATCCCGCATGTGGTTGGTGTATAGGTCGGTGGCAACGTAGTGCAGCCGCTCGGCGTCAAAATGCGCCATCAGGCGGTCGATGTCCTCCTTGCGGTGCAGCTCAAACAGATCGCTCGGCTCGGACGACGCCCGAAACCCCTCGGTTTCGATCATCCCGCGCGCGATCAACTCGTGGATGTGCCCGCCGATGAACCCGTAGTGCAGGATCGACGCGTCCGCGATGCAGTACGCGATAAATAGCACCCCGCCGGGCTTTGTCACCCGCATCGCCTCGGACAGCGCGCGCAGCTTGTCTTCCTCGGTAAACAGGTGATACATCGGCCCGAGCAGCAGCGTGATGTCGTAGCTGTCATCCGCCGCAAACGAAAGGTTGGTCGCGTCCCCCTGCCGGATGGTCACCGGCGCGCCCGGCTGCATGTTCCGCCGAAACTGCTCGATGTTGTGCGCCACCAGCTCGACCGCGTCCACTTGATAGCCCGCGCGCGCGATCGCATGGCTGTATCGCCCCGTGCCCGCGCCGATCTCGATCACCCGCGCGCTCGGCGCGAGATACCTCTCGATGTAGCGCATCGTCGTCAGGTACTCGACGCGCCCGTGCTGCGACAATAGCCGCCCGTCCTCGTCGTAGCCGCTGTAATATGCGATGATCGGTTCCATCCGCCCACCCGCTTTCTGTAAAAAAAGCGGCTGAACGCCCGTTTGGCATTCAGTCGCTCAATGGTTTGATTTCCTAGTGCGCGCGTCAGCCCTCGTCCGCGTCCTCGTCGCCGGTCTCTGCGGCGGGCGTTGCGGTCGGCGCGGTCGTCGGCTCAGGCGTCGGCTCAGGCTCGGGCGTGGGCTCTTCGGTGGGGTTGAGCAGCGCGTCCTTTTCCGCCTTGAGCGCGGAGATCTGCTCCTTCATGGAATCCGCAGTCTCCTTGTAATTCATGCTGTCAAACGCGGCTTGCATCTCGTCGCGCTCCGCGGTCAACTCCTCCACCTGCGCTTCGTAGCCTGCGATCTCGTCGGCTTTGACGCTCTTTATGCGTATCTGCAGGTATACGATGCATGCGATGAGCAGCACGCATACGATGGAGATGATGATAATGGTCGTTTTCATGTTCTTGAGTTTTCTTTCCACGATCAGGCAACTCCCTTCTTTTTACAATCGATCAGTCGGCGGTGTAGGTGCCGGCTTTGATGGCTTCGATGTCCGCGTTCAACGCGTCGATCTCCGCCTGGTTCTCTGCGATTCGCTTTTCAAAGTCGGCCGTATCATCCTGAATGTCTTCCTTCGCATCCCGCAGTTCCGTCAGCGGTACACGATAGACGCGCTCTGTTTTACTCTTCGCGCTGCTGACATCCCCGGCGAGCACGATCGTATAAAGAAGAAGCAATATCAGCGCGATGATGAGGATGGTCATCACGGTCTTATTTTTTCTCAGCGCCTTCTCGAGGTTTTGCATTATCGGTTTCTCCCTTCCTTTCATGTGGCTACATTATAGCACAGAGGCGGGACAAATGGAAGCGATCTTCTGTACATTTCCACTAAAATATGATCCCTGTATGTTGATCATTCATCCGCCCGTAAGCAATCCAAAACAAAACCCCCGCTGCACATTTCGCGCGGCGGGGGAACGGATATTTTTTAGAACTTGAGTGGGTTGAGCTTGATGCCCGGGCCCATGGTGGTGGAGACGACCGCGGAGCGGATGTATGTGCCCTTCGCGGCGGCGGGCTTTGCCTTGATGATCGCGTCCATCAGCGTCGAAAGGTTGCCGCCCAGCT
>JBMNUA010000211.1:0-4100 GCA_050945995.1 Christensenellales bacterium | reverse complement strand
GTTGCTGATGAAGTTGCCGAGCGACCACGCGACCAGCGCGCGGCGTGCGCCCGCGTCCGTCTCCACCGTCACAAATTCGATGGGCTGCACCATGTGCGGATGGCTGCCCAATATCACATCCACGCCCGCGGCGATCATCTCGCGCGCCGTCTCGCGCACGATGGCGTCGGGCTTCCGAAGATACTCCGTGCCCCAATGCGGCAGGCATATCACGATCTCCGCGCCCGCGTCCTCGAGCGCGCGAACGTCCGCCGCGTAATCCGCGTCGTAGAGGTAGTTGATCCCGTATTCCTTCGCTTCGGGGTCGCAAAATCGCTCCATGTCGTTGGCGTGCGCCGTGTAGCTCAACACGCCGATCATGATGCCATGCACCTCAAACACGCGCGGCGCGTCCGCCTCCTCGCGCGTGCGGTTCGCGCCCGCGTGGTCAAAGCCGTACGCCTCGACAAAATCGACCGTCTGCACCAGCCCTTCAAAGTAGCGGTCGAGGATGTGGTTGTTCGCAAGCGTGAGAAAATCCACGCCCGCG
Organism: Christensenellales bacterium; assembly: GCA_050945995.1. GTDB lineage: Bacteria > Bacillota > Clostridia > Christensenellales > Aristaeellaceae > RUG11247. The sequence goes on along the minus strand of JBMNUA010000211.1, from coordinate 3,571 downwards.
TCCGAAATCGCCTGCAACAGCGATTCCGGCGCGTTGAACCGCGGGAAGCCCGAATACGCCTGCCCTTTATATTGCCCAATCGTCGTTTCCAGGTTCGCCATGGTGTAATCCGCGTTGGAAAGCGAATCCGCGATCAGCGCATACTGCGGGTGGAAGTTGTACCCGCCGCCGGATTCGAGCGCGATATCAAGCTGCTTTTGATGCACCATGAGATCGCCCACCGCGCGGATGCGCACGGATCGAAGCGCCGCGTCCGCAACCTCGGGCATCTCCTGCGCGCACGCAAAACCCGCGCCCGCCAAAAGCGCGAGCGCGAGCAGCGCGGCGGTCAGCCGCCTAATCATCGTCCTGATCCCGCATCTCGACAAACGCGGGAGAATAGCCAAGCATCGGAAGGAAGTTCATGAAAAAATCCTCGTTGGAAATCGAGAGGGAGGATGTGTTGTCGCAAGGATGAAACGCGAGCATCGGCACATCCCGAAGCGCAGCGTCGATGGCGAGCGTCACCGCGCGCGCCTCGTCAAACAAAAGCCCCATGGGCGAAATCGCACCGGGGCGAATCTTCAAATAGTCCCACAATTTGTCCGCGGGCGCAAAGCTCAGCCGGGATACGCCCAATTGTTTCGATACCTCCGCCGTGCGAAACCGCGCGTTCGGGCGCGCGATCAACAGAAAATAAGAAGATTGGTTTCGCGGGCATAGAAAGATGTTTTTGGGCATCACGGCGTTCAGCGCAACCTCCGCCGCGCGGCAGTCCGCCATGGTCTGCGCCGGGGGATGCGCAAACAGCGCATGCGAAATCCCCATCTCGCCGAGCTTTTGTATGACCTCCCGCGCCGTATCGTTCAATGGTATCATTCCCCCGTACTATTTGATGCGCAGATCGCTCCCCGCCAGCCGTATCAGCGCGCAGCGCGCGCCGTCGAGCATCCGCGAGGACACGCGCTCGCCGTAGCGATCCTTGATCTGCGCGGGCGAAAGATTCGTCGCGATCACGGTGTGCATCTTCTGCGCGCATCGCTCGTTGAGCAGCGTAAACAGGTACTCCACCGTGATGTTTCGCAGCATCGGCTCGGTTCCGAGATCGTCGATCAACAGAATTGGCGCTTCGATCAGCTCCTCGAAGCTGCGCGCGTCGGCCTCCGTGCCCATGTGCTTTTTGCGCATCGTCTCGTGCATGCGATACGCCGTCACGCGGATGCCCGATTGCCCGCGCTCGACAATGCGCGCGTAGATGGCGTTTAATAAAAACGTCTTCCCCACGCCGCCCGGTCCGGAAAACACGATGTTCGGACGCTCGTTTTGAGGGAACAGATCGGCGTACCGCTCGCTGTACATCTTGGCGGCGATCAGCCGCTTGAACAGCTCGGGATCGGGGTTCGCACGCCGTACGAGTTCCTCGTCATACGCCGCAAAATTTTGCTCCTCGAGCCCCGCCATCGTGCCGTCCTCGAACTGGCGCATGCGCAGCGCGTTTTCAAAGCATACGCAGAATTTCGCGGGGATCTCGCTTGTGTACCCCGTATCATGGCAGATCTCGCAGCGATATCGCTCGTCGAGATGATCCTCCGGCAGCCCCAGCAGCTTGAGCCGCGCGCGAATCTCGCGGTTGAGCGAAAGCCCGCTCTCGCGCATCTGCTCGGCGATGGCGCGCCGTTCATCCTCGCGCTGGGTGCGCATGAACGCGCGCATCGCGCCGAGCACGGATTCCGGGGCGCGCTCGCGCAGCCGCCCGATCTGCGCGTCGCGCGCAATCGCCTCGCGCAGCCGCGCATCGGCATCGGCGCGGTTGCGCGCGCGGATGTCCGAATATTCCGATAAAAGCGATCGTATGTGTTCCTCGCGGGTCAACCTGCATCGCCCCCGTCCATCAATTTGCGCGCCGTCTCTATGTAATAGGAATCGTCAAAGTCCTCGTCGCGATACTGCCGCTGCTCGTAATCAAGTGCGGGATTGCGCGCCTTCGCCGCCTGCTGTGGCGCGACCTTGTCGCCGAGCGCCTGCACCGCCGCCAATGTCTGCGCGCCCGCCGCGCGCCAGCCGTCGATCAAACTGCGCATGTAGGAGATCGGATACCGCTTGCCGCGCGCGGATTCCGCCGCGTGCGCGATCACCTCCGCGGGCAGCGCCTGCCGCCATTCGTCGAACGCGGCGACATCCTCCTCCGTCGGACGCCGCTCGATGCCCGCTGCGCGCAGTATCGCAGTAAAATCGTTGAGCAGCGTGCGGTTTTTCGATACATATTCCTCCGCCTGCGCGCGCGCGAGCAGCCCGCGCTCGCGCCACAGCCCGATCAGAAAATCAAGCCCCTCAAAGGAGTTGTTGTTCTTTCGCGCCTGCTGCGCCGCGGCGAGCGCGATCGTCTCGGGCTCAAAGCCCTCGCCCAACCGCTCGTCATACCATTTGACCTGCTCCGGCGTGGGTTGGTTGCGTGCGCCCAGGTGCGAAAGCACACGCTTCATCGCGGCAAACGCGCCCGTCTCGCTGCGCCGGTTCGATAGGATCGCATCGATGTAGGCAAACGACGGGTTCTGCGCCTTCACGGTCTCCTGGCAGGCGGCGCGGATGTCGTCTGTGGTGTACTTCCATTCGTCGAGCCATTTCGCCGCCAGCGCGATCTCCGGGTCGGTGGGCCTGCGCCGCAGCCCGAACTGCCGCAACAGCGATTGCGCGGCGTTCTCCACCCGCTCATCGCGCGCAAACGCGCGCTCCACGCCCTCGGCGGTCGTCACGCCCATGTCCGCAAGCTGCGCGGCGCGCTTGTCCGCCGCCTTGAAAATCCGCGCGGGGTCGGGCTTTTTCGCGCGCGAGCGGGCGAGCTCGCGCTTGATCAGCGCAAGCGCCGCGTCCTGCGTAAACCCCAGTACGTTCAGCCAATCGTTGGCGATCGCGTACTGCGCCGGGTGCATCATCTCCGAGCCGAACAAGCTCTGCAATTCCGCGTTGAAATCGCGGTATTTATAGTAATCGCGATCCATCACCGTGTCCGCGCACGCGCGCACGGGTAAAAACCGATATGTCGGCGGGTTATCGGTCGCGCGCTCGACCAGCCCCATGCGCTCCCAATATGAAAACGCCATGAAAATGTCCTCCTCCGGCAGCCGGAGCGCGCGCGAAAGCTCCTCCAGCCCGCCCATCTCGGGATGCAGCATGAGCATGCGCGCATAGAGATAGACCTTCAGGTACGCCTCGGGGGCGAGCGGAAGGTACTCGATGAGGAACATATTGTCAAACGAAGTCGAATCGTACATCGCGGCGTCGTCCGCGAAGCTCAAAAAGGGCATGCGCAACCCCCCAGTTTGTGATCGAATAAATTCTACCACAATTCGGGGCAAAAAACAACAATCCGCGCGTCAATCAGGTCTTGCGCGTGAACGAAGAACGTATGAACTCCGGGAGGTATGGAGGGTCGCAACCCTCCATGGTTAATCATTTTTATCGGCTTTGCCGGTGAAAATGGATTCGTCCCAAGGGCGAGCTTGCCCGCCCGACGACGAATCGGTACATGCAGCCGGATTTCGCCCGAATTTCCGAATGGAAATTCAGAAATCCGCGTCTTCGTTCTTTTGGC
>JBMNUA010000210.1:0-4146 GCA_050945995.1 Christensenellales bacterium | reverse complement strand
GCGGAAAAGGGCGTGAGTTCCAGGATGTGGGGATTCATATTGTTTCCTCCATTGATTTGTTGTTTGAACGCGTCCGGCGTCATACTGCCGGGCGGCGAAGGATGCGCGCGCAGAAAACAGAGTGAAGGGGGATAACCGAATCGGCGCTTAAACGCCTTGGTGAATCCAGCATGCGTGTCAAATCCGTATTCCATCGCCGTATCAATCACCTTTTTGCCCTGAGAGAGATCATACAGGGCGAAGTGCAGCTTGCGCCAAGTGACGTACGCCATCACTGGCATCTCGCACGCATCCGCAAACAATCGGCTGAAGTGATAGGCGGAATACCCGGCAGCCCGTGCGATCGCCGCGACAGACAACGGTTCTTTCATGTTTTGGTCGATAAACCGGAGCGCATTTTGGATTGCTTCGTTGTGGTTCAGAGTACCACCCCTTCCCGTACGGTGACTTCAGTATAACACGGCAGATGGAAACCGCTTATCCTGCCCTGCTGTTTTTGGGCAATAAAAAGCCCCGCGTATCGCGGAGCTGAGCGTGTTGACAAAGTCAACACGCTGTCCGAGAAATGCAAGAGCGCATTTCTCGGAGTTCGGAATTTTCCCGCACACCTTCGGTGCACAGGAAAATTCCGCAAGGAAGCGCCCGGCACGGGCGCTCCTCGGCGACGTACACGCCGCCGCCTGCGGATTATTGGATGAAGGGGCTTCACAGCCCCTTCATGCATCCCCGGGAAGGAAACGAGGTTCGTCTACAGTCTAAGCCCCGCGCACCGCGGAGCTATTTCCGTGTTATCCGTCAGCCCAGTCCCTTGAGCGCGAGGAAGATCAGTTCGTCCGCCTGATCCGACTGTCCCGCGACCCGAGATACCGCGCGCGCCGCCTCGCTCGACTGGTAGCCCAGCGCGATCAGCGCGGCGATCGCCTCGCCCTCCGCCCCGTTTTGGGTGGCGACCGGGGAGACATCGCTGCCAGTCAAATCCGAATCGGACACCTTGTCCTTTAATTCCAATACGAGCCGCTGCGCCGTCTTTTTGCCGACGCCGGGCGCACGCGTCAGCGCGTTTGCGTCGCCCGTGACGAGCGCGATGGAAATCTCGCGCACGCTCAGCGCCGACAATATTTGAAGCGCGGTGCGCGGTCCGACGCCGCTCACGCCGCGCAGCCGCTCGTACATCGCCTTCTCTTCCTTGCTCGCAAAGCCGAACAACTCGAGCGCGTCGTCGCGCACGTTGAGTATCGTATACAGTTTCATCCGCTCGCCGACCGCGGGCGCGGCGGCAAGCGTCGCGCCGCTGACCATGGCGAGATAGCCCACCCCGTGCGCGTCGATCACGATGCTGTCCTGCGCCTTATCCGCGACAATGCCTTCGATGTGTGCGTACATATGCCCTCCGGCGTTCCCGCCCGATTATGTGATTTTGAACAGCCGCTTCGCCTTTAAGCTGTTGGCATGGGTGAGCGCGACGGCGAGCGCGTCCGCCGCGTCGTCCGGGCGGGCAATCTCGTCCATGTGCAATAATAGCCGCACCATCTGCTGCACCTGATGCTTGTCCGCGCCGCCGTAGCCCGTCACCGCCTGCTTGACCTGCATGGGCGTGTATTCGTAGATGTTCTCCGTGCGCTCCGCCGCGGCGACGAGCGCCGCGCCGCGCGCCGCGCTGACCGCCATGCCCGTCGTCACGTTTTTGGAGAAAAACAGCTCCTCAAACGCGACTTCGTCCGGGGTGTAGATGTCGAGCAGCTGGTTTACGCCCTTGAAAATCGTGCGCAGCCGCTGCGGCATGGGCGTGCCCGCCTTCGTGTTGAGCGTGCCGTACTGGATCACGCGCCGCTTGTCGCCCGCGACCTCGATCACGCCGTAGCCGATCGTCGCGAGCCCCGGGTCGATGCCGAGGATGATCATGCGCCCACCCCCAGCGCGCGGGCGATGACCGCCTTTTGATCCTCGCGCATGCCGTCGGGCCAATCGCCGATGCGGAAATAGCCGCACTGACTGACCTCCGCGCTCGGGCGGAACGCGCCGCCCACGACGCGCCCGATCAATACGATACAATATACATGAACGCCGTACACATTCTTCTCATACCATGCGTCCGCCACGCGATCGACCGCGATTTCAAGCCCCGATTCCTCGCGCACCTCGCGGATCAGCCCATCGGCGGGGCGCTCGTGCCCGAGCCAGCCGCCCGGCATGCCCCACGGCGTTTTGCGATAGGCGTGCTTGAACAAAAGCGCCTCGCCCGCGGCGTTTGTGATCACGCCGTTGACCCCTACCAGGCTGCGCTTGTTTGTAACATAAGTAAACCAGCGGCGCGCGAAAAAGGGGATCGGGAGCTTCTTCCACGCCTGCATCAAAAGCTTCTTCATAGGATTGATGATATCGGAACGCGGCGAATTTGTCAACATCCGGCAATACGAACGTTTCTATCTATATAGAAGAAACTCGTTCGCGAATCCGCCCGCATACCCGATGATATCCGTACACGCGCCGCATTGCGCGCACACGAATCCGCGATACCCGAACAATGTGCGTCCATCGCGCGAAAACGCCGATTCACCCAAAAGCTAACACAGAAGTGGCGGGCGCGCACTTGAAGCCGGCGGGCGCATCCCCTATAATAGTAGGAACATCCACAGGGGGGGTTATGCGCATGGAGTACATGGAGATTCTCTCGAAAGCCGATCCGGCGGTATTTGCCGCGATGGACGACGAGCTTGCGCGCCAGCGCGCGCACATCGAGCTGATCGCGTCCGAAAATTTCGTGAGCCGCGCCGTGATGGCGGCGATGGGCTCGCATCTGACCAACAAATATGCCGAGGGGTACCCGGCGCGCCGCTATTACGGGGGTTGCGAGCATGTCGATGTGGTCGAGGACATCGCGCGCGACCGCGCGAAAGCGCTATTTTCCGCCGAGCACGCGAACGTGCAGCCGCATTCCGGCGCGCAGGCGAACATGGCGGCGTACTTCGCGCTGCTCGAGCCGGGCGACACCGTGATGGGCATGAACCTATCGCACGGCGGGCATCTCACCCACGGCAGCGCCGTCAACATGTCCGGCAAATACTTCAATTTCATCCCCTACGGCGTGGACAGCCAGACCGAGCAGATCGATTACGCCGAAGTGCGGGCGATCGCCCTTAACTGCAAGCCGAAGATGATCGTCGCCGGCGCGAGCGCGTATCCCCGCAAGCTCGATTTCGAGGCGTTCCGCGCGATCTGCGACGAGGTGGGCGCGTACCTGCTCGTTGACATGGCGCACATCGCGGGGCTCGTCGCCGCGGGCGAGCACCAAAGCCCCGTGCCCTACGCCGATATCGTGACCACGACCACCCACAAGACGCTGCGCGGGCCGCGCGGGGGCATGATCCTCTGCAAGGAGCAGTACGCGAAGGCGATTGACAAGGCGATCTTCCCCGGCACGCAGGGTGGGCCGCTCATGCATATCATCGCCGCGAAGGCGGTCTGCTTCGCCGAGGCGTTGCAGGATGATTTCAAAACCTATCAGCACCAGGTGATCCTGAATGCGCGCGCGCTTGCCGCAGGGCTCACGCGCCGCGGCGTGAAGCTCGTCTCCGGGGGCACGGACAACCATCTCATGCTCGTGGATCTCACCGGGCTCAAGATCTCCGGAAAGAAGCTCGAGAACCTGCTCGGCGACGCGAACATCACCCTCAACAAAAATACCGTGCCCAACGAGACGCGAAAGCCCACCATCACCTCCGGTGTGCGCATCGGGACGCCCGCCGTCACCACGCGCGGTATGCGCGAGGAGGATATGACCCAAATCGCCGATATGATCGCCGATGTCGTGTTCGGCGGCGCGGATGCCGTGCCCGGGGTGCGCGCGCGCGCCATCGCGCTCTGCGAGAAGTATCCGCTGTACTAGCGGGAACGCCGGGGAACGTCGGGGCGCTGCCCCGAACCCCGCTCAAGGGACATTGTCCCTTGAGAATCCCGATACCGCCGCTGCGCGGCGGGGGGCGGGGTAAACAAGGGAGTATATAGGCTCTGTAAATCAATAAATCGGTATCTGGCAAGATGAAAGATATTTAAAATCTCATTTCGTCCCGTTCCCGACGCGAAGCGTCGAGCATGGGATTTTCAAGGGCGCCAGCCCTTGAACGGGGCTCGGGGCAGCGCCCCGAC
>JBMNUA010000209.1:0-4273 GCA_050945995.1 Christensenellales bacterium | reverse complement strand
CTGCCACAACTATAAGTTGGTAAGACCCCTCAGAGACGATGAGGTAGATAGGTCGGCGGTGGAAGTGTGGTAACACATGTAGCTTGCCGATACTAATCGGTCGAGGGCTTGATCTAAGAATAATGCGATTGCTGTGAAATGACATGGTCACATTCCTGTGCAGTCTTGAGGGTGCGGATGAATCCTTGGGGTTATGCATGACTTCGGCAAGGCAACGTCGGTGTTTTAGAGGCGAAGCGGAGCAAGGAACAAAAACCTTGGCACGCAACGCAGCCGAAACAGGGGGGAAACAACAACCCCGACCAACCTGACAAGGCCCGCCGCCATGCATACCAACCCCGCGGACATTCACAACCGAATACGTTTCCGGTGACAATGGCTGGAGGGCCCCACCTGTTCCCATACCGAACACAGAAGTTAAGCCTCCAAACGCTGATGGTACTTGGCTGGCAACGGCCCGGGAGAGTAGGTAGTCGCCGGATTCAATTTCGAGAAGACGTCGCCCCGTGCATCGTCTTCTCACGCTATTCCTCAGTAGCTCAATGGCAGAGCATTCGGCTGTTAACCGAAGGGTTGCTGGTTCGAGCCCAGCCTGGGGAGCCACCTAGTCCACAACTTTCTCCGGAAGGTTGCGGACTTTTTTGTGCGATTGATAGGACCCTTGAACACTAACGCGCCATTTTTGATTTCCACAGAACAACAATCATCTTGCCGAACCATTTAGCGGAAACAAAACTACGTTTGGTATTTACGAATGTTAATTCTGCCTCCCCTATTGACAGCGCGCCGCATACAAGGTACAATCGATGCAAATGCGAACCGATCGCATGTAGCGCGCTTGACGAATTTTGGCGAGTGCTTTTTTACACAGGCGAAAGCGTGTTTGATTTCTGGGCTTGAGAGGCGAGGATCGAGGAGGGTATTTTATATGAAGCGATTGTTGGCGGCGTTGTTGTGTCTGGGCATGCTCGCGGGCGCGTCTGTCGGGGCGAGCGCGGCGGGGGAGAGATTGACCGTATACGCCAGTTTCTATCCGATGTACGACTTTGTATCGAAAATCGGCGGCGATAAGATTGACGTGATCAATATGGTTCCTTCCGGCATGGAACCGCACGATTGGGAGCCGACGCCCTCGGACATCGTTGGTCTCGAAACGGCGGACATGCTCATCTACAACGGCGCGGGCATGGAGCATTGGGTGGACGATGTGCTCGCCGCGCTCGGGAACAAGGATTTGTTCGTTGTGGAGGCTTCCGAAGGCGTACCCCTCTTGGACAGCCACGCGCATGACCACGACTATGACCATGATCACGACCACGATCATGGCGATTTCGATCCCCATGTCTGGCTCGACCCCATGAACGCGAAAATCGAGATGGAGAACATCAAGCGCGCGCTCGTAACCGCCGACCCGACCAACGCGGAGGTTTATGAGGCGAACTACGCCTTCTACGTCGCGGAACTGGACGCGCTTGACCAAGAATTCAAAGACGCGCTCGACCCGCTCATAAACCGGGACATCGTGGTGGCGCATCAAGCATACGGCTATCTCTGCGCGGCATACGGCTTGAATCAAGTGGCGATCGAAGGGCTCTCGCCTGATTCCGAGCCCAGCCCCGCCCGCGTGGCGAAGATCATCGATTTCGGCAAGGCGCACAACGTGAAGGTCATATTTTTTGAGGAACTCGTCAGCCCCAAGGTGGCGGAATCCATCGCGAGCGCCATCGGCGCGCAAACCGAAGTGCTCAGCCCGATCGAAGGGCGCAGCGATGCGCAGCGCGATGCTGGGGACGACTACTTCTCGATCATGCGCCAGAACCTCGCGGCGCTGCTCGCGGCGCTTCAATAGATCGACATCAAAACCTGCGCCGCTTCTACAACCAAGCGGCGCGGATTTTTATTTGCGCGATTGCCCCAGATAGAAAAAGCCGAGCATGACAAGCCCCAACAGATACGCGCCTGCGTGGAGATGGCTGTGCAGCAAATCCACATACCGATCCAGCGGTGTAAACACCACCGCCAGCCCGACGGCAAGCGCGCTGCCCGCTGCGCAAACAGCCAGATACGCGGCATTCCGATAATGCTTCAATATTTCCACATAGAAAGTGGTCACATATATCCACAGCGATAGCAAGATCAGCGCATGCGTGCCCCGCTCCATCACGCGTCCCTGTAATACCGCCAAAAACAATATGCCGAAAACCACAGCGCCCAACAGGGGAGCGAGCAGCAAAAACCGCGTCAGCGCATCCGCCGCGCGCTTCGTCGCCGGCTCGGCGGCTCTCTGCCGCATCCTGTGCCTCAGTAGAAAAAACAGTACGCCCGGCAGCAGCATCGGAACAATACATATCATCCGCGTACCCTCCCAATCTTCCGTCCCATCGCCAACAGTATACACGAAACCCAAGCCTAATTCTAGTCGCGCTTCATCCACCGCGCATCTGCCCGCCGTTGCCTATACAACATGATTGTGCTATACTCTCCCGCAGGGGAGGTGACCGCCGTGGGCAGACAAATACAAAGGGTGGAACTGCTCGTTCAAAACATTCCCGGCGTCCTCGGGCGCGTGGTCGCGCACATCAGAAACGAGGGTTGGAACATCAAGCGGCTGCATGTCGATGAAACGCGCGAGGCGCGCATCTCGAAGATGGAGATGGACATCGAGGGCACGAACACGAAACTGGCGCTCGTCGCCGAGCGGATGCTCCGCTTGGACTGCGTGACGAGCATCACCATGAACGGGCAGACGCGTGAAAAAGCGCCTCCGCCGCCCGCAGACGAGCCCGCGCACCCGGCAATCGCCCGCGTCCCCGAAAAGCCGGACGGCGCGCCGCGCATCCTCGCGATCAACCCCGGCTCGACCTCCACCAAATTCGCGCTCTACGACAGCGAAACCATGATATTGACCCAGACCATCCGCCACGACCGCGCGTCGCTCGACGCCTGCGGCTCCATCCTCGCGCAAAAGGATTTTCGCAAGCAATGCGTGATCGACGCGCTGAACGCCGCCGGCGCCGATCTTTGCGGCATCGACGCCATCGCCGGGCGCGGCGGTCTGCTCAAACCCATCGAGAGCGGCACCTACCTCGTAAATGCCGCCATGCTGCGCGACCTCAACCGCGCGACCGACGCGATCCACGCCTCCGCGCTGGGCGCGATCATCGCCAATGAGATCGCCGCCTCGTGCGGCAAGCCCGCTTACGTCGTCGATCCGGTCGTCGTCGATGAGATGGACCGGCATGCCAAGCTCACGGGCATGCCCGGCATCGAGCGCAGCAGCGTCTTTCACGCGCTCAATCAGAAGGCGATCGCCCGCAGGCTTGCCAAACGCCTGAACAAGCCCTACGAAAACTGCCGCTTCGTCGTGGCGCACCTCGGCGGCGGGATCACCGTCGGCGCGCACCGCTACGGACGCGTGATCGACGTCAACGATGCGCTGAGCGGCGAGGGCGCGTTCACCCCGGAGCGCAGCGGCTCGATCCCCGCCGTCCCGCTGATCAAGCTGTGCTTCTCGGGCGAGTTCACCCAGCGGGAGCTGATCGACAAAGTCACCACCAAGAGCGGTATGTCGGCGTACCTCGGCACAAATGATATGCGAAACGTCGAGCGGATGATGGCGACCGGCGATGAATTCGCCGCGCTGGTACTTGATTCCATGGCGTATCAGGTCGCGAAGGAGATCGGCGCGATGTGCGCGGTGCTCGAGGGCAGGGTGGACGCGATCGTGCTCACCGGCGGGCTGGCGCACTCCAACCGCTTCACCAGCAGCATCAAGCAGCGCGTCGATCGCCTGGCGGCGGTCTATGTGTTCCCCGGGGAGGACGAGGTGCAGGCGCTCATGCACGGCGTGCTGCGCGTGCTCCGCGGGGAGGAGCGCGCCGCCGTATACGAATAATGGTTTTTTCATCGCGCCGCGCTTGACAGGCGCGCCGCATCGGGATACAATCGTATGGTAAATGCGAACCAAATGCAACAACCTGCGCCGCGGCGTGCGCAGGGGCTGTTGCGGCAAGGATGAACATGATTCAAGCAGATGATTTGAGCTTCAGCTACGCGGAAGCGCCGATATTCACCGGCGTCAGCTTTGCGACCCGCCCGGGCGATTTCACCGCCATCATCGGCGGAAACGGCGCGGGCAAGAGCACGTTGCTGCGGCTTGTACTGGGCGAGCTCACGCCCGCCTCCGGCGGCATACGCCTGTTCGGGCAGGACATCCGCCGCTTCCGCGATTGGTCGAAGCTCGGCTATGTCCCCCAAAACGCGCTCAAAACGG
>JBMNUA010000208.1:0-4321 GCA_050945995.1 Christensenellales bacterium | reverse complement strand
GCGTGATGAACACGCCGAGCGCAACGGCGAGCATCATCCAGATTTCCCGGATGAACAAGTCCCAGTCTTGCAGGCGGACGAAATCAATCGCCCTGCCGAGGATGAGCGGCGAGCGCGTGTTGAGCCATGCGCAGATGATCAGAAACGCCGCGCCGGGCAGGTATCGCCAGCCATATCGTTTGAAAAATTGTTTGAGCATTTCCCCTCCCATGTTTCACGTGAAACAAAACGGACGAGCGCAGCGCCGGTCACGCGCCCGGTCTGTGGGGGCATTCCCCTTCCCCGTCCGCCTCCGACCGCGTGGGTCGGTTGCTCCGATGTGAATTGGCATCTCTCCTTTCAATCGTTTGGTAGGACGCCGCGGCGCAGCGTGATCAAATGCGCCTGCGCCTGCGTGCCGAGCCGCAGGTTGATCTTCTCGCAGCCCATGCCCTCGCTCACGAGCAGATGCACGCCCGATTCCTTGTGCCAGCCCGAGCGGAAGCGCTCCTCGCTCTGCGTCAGCCGCAGCATTGTGCGCCCAAACAGCATCGCCTGCCCGCCGTGGTTGTGCCCGGTGAGGATCAAATCGCACCACGCGCCGGAATCGCCCGCCTCCGCGGAGAGCACGCCCGCCGCGTTTGCGGGGTTGTGCGACACCACGATCACAAAATCGGAGCGGGAGAAGCGCGCGGCGACGCCGCCGTAGTCCGTCGCGCCTGCGGATGCGTCGCGCAGCCCGACGACGGCGATGCGATCCGCCCCCGTCTCCACCCACGCGCCGCTGTCCGAGAGCAGCGAGATGCCGCCCAGCTGCATTTCGCCCGCGAGGTCCTGCGCGCCGGCGTCGTTTTCGCCCGCGACGGCGAATTTGCCGAGCGGCGCGTCGAAGGCGGCGAGTGCGGAGAACAGCGCGCGCCGCTTGCCCTCGAGCTTGAGTTCGCTGCCGGACTGGTTGATGGCGTCGAGCAAGGAATCGCCCGCGTAGTCGCCGCCGAGGATGAGGATGTCCGGCTCGAGCCGCGCAAGCCGCAGGATGGCGCGCGCCGCGCCTTCGGGCGAGCGCAGCCCAACGACATCGACATCCGACACATACAATACTTTCACGCCGTCGAACGCCTCGGGCAAGTCGGGCGAGACGATCACCACCCGCTCCACATGGATCACCGACGCGTTCAGGTACGAAAAACCGATGAGCCCGCCAATCGCGAGCGCAAATGCGAGAAACAGGGCGGCGACCCACCGGCGACCGCGAACGGGCGGCTTCTTCTTTTTTGTCATCGCGTCGTCTCCCCGAAATGTTTCACGTGAAACACGCACATTGAAATTGGCGGGCGGACTGTATTTTTTGTCTGCATATTGCCCATTTTGCATCGCAGGATGTCATTGCAACATATCACGCCATCTATTATAATATAAATAGCGTCCGTATTCAATACAGGCAAGGTAAAAAGTTATGCGCCTAACGATATGGACGGGGAGGATTCATGGAAAACAATCGCGGCGCGCGCATGCCATGGATCATCGTAATACTGATCGTTGTGATTGTGCTGCTGCTCTCGTGGCTGGGCTCGCTCATCCTGCGAAACGCCATGGGCAAGGATGATTTCGGCAGCTACAAGGCGTTTCTCGCAGCCGACGGCGCGAAGGTGCAGACGATCGGCGATGGGTTTATCTATTACGACGGTTCGACGCTCGCGCGCATACAGACATCCGGGGACACGAAATGGCAGTACCACATCGGCGCGAACGCGCAGTTTCACGCGGGGGACGCCGGCGTCGCCGCCTGGGGCGGGGAGACATTGACACTCATCGACATGGCGACGGGGGTGACGACCTACACCGCCGCGCAGGGCGAGGCGGTCGCCTCCGCGCGGATGGGCGCGAAATACGCGGCGGCGCTGATCGGCTCGGAGACGGACGGCACGGTCGTTGTGATGGAGCCGGGCGGGCGGCAGGTGTACGAGGTGGATTTTAACCAGGAGACGGTCATCGACTACGGGTTTTTCTCCGCGGGCTCGCTCTTATGGGTGATGGCGCTTGATACCTCGGGCAGCGTGCCCACCTGCGAGATCACCACCTACAAGCCGGGGAGCAAGCGGATTGTAGGGCTAATCTCCGACACGGAGCAGCTGATGTACCATGTGACGTTTCAATCCTCGAACATTTGCAGCACGGGGGTTACCTATTATAAGGTGTACGATTACACGGGCACGGAGAACGAGGCCCGGCGCAAGCTGGTGTACGGCTGGGCGCTGGTGGCGGCGGAGGACGCGGACGATCCGCTGATGGCGTTCGCGCCGACGGGGCAATCCGACGGCACGGCGGAATTAAAGGACGTGCGCATGATGCGCGCGGGGCTGGACCGGATTGTGCGCATGCCGTATGCCTGCAAGGCGCTGGCGGTGCGGGGCGAGCATGTGTACGGCTTTTCGCAGGACGGGTATGTGATGGTCGCCGCGTCAAACAGCCAGGATGTGCGGGCGTACCGCATGCCGTTTCAAATCGACAAGGTATTCGGGCTGACGGGCGACGGCGCGGCGGTGGTGCAGTCCGGCGGCACGATTTATATGATCTCGCTGGGCACATAACGGGTATAGCCGCGCCAATATATGGGAACGCTACGCAAGATAGGAAAGATCGGGAGGGGTATCACATGAATGTCGTGGACATCATCATACTTTTGATACTGGGGTACGGCTTACTTGCCGGCATGTACAAGGGCTTCATCGCATCGGGACTTTCGCTTCTGGGCTTTGTTGCCGCGTGGTTCGGCGCTTACTTCAGCTACTCGACGCTTATGAATGCGGCGCTCTCGAATTCGACGATCATGGGCTTTTGCACGAACCTGCTCGAGGCGGAGAACTTCTTCACCGGCACGGACGCGACGGCGCTTGTCAGCGAGATGGCGGGGGCGGAGGCGTTTGCGCCGATTGCTGAGCGCATCGCAAGCGAAATTCCGCTGATCGGCAACGCATTTGCCAACAACGTTAATGCGCAGGCGTTTGCGGGCAAGCTGTTCGGGTCGGTGCAGCTGACGACGCTTGCGCAGTACCTCGACCAGACGGTGTGGGCGGCGGTGTTCGGGGTGCTCTCGTTCATCATCATGTTCGCGCTGATCTACATCGTGGTGACGCTGTTTGTGAACCTTCTGAACCATGTGGTGTCGTTTCCGATGCTGCGCAAGGTGGATTGGCTGATCGGCGGCGCGTTCGGGCTGCTGCGCGGCGCGGTGGTGGCGATGATCCTATATGTGATGGCGGATTATGTGTTCACCATGTTCATATCGCCCGACAGCGGGATAGCCAACGTGCTCGAACAATCGAAGCTCTTGAGCCTCGCGCAGGGGATCTCGTTTTTAGACGTCGAGGGGATATTATCGAAGATCATCGGCGGGTGACGCCCGCGAAACGCCGCTTCCGGAGGGACGATCCGGGGCGGCGTTTTTCTGTGCGCGGCATTTTACAATCGCATCGCGACAGCGCCTTTATTATAGGGTATAATTGATGCATCAATTGGCAAATAAAGGGGGAATGGGAATTGGCGAGCAGATGGACCGCATGGCTTCTCGCGGCGGTGATGGCGCTGACCTTTGCGGCGGGGGCGGTTGCGGAGGAGTACCCGGTTTTGAGCCGCGGGAGCCGCGACAGCGCGGGGGCGTGGGCGGTGTTTTCGCTCCAGCGCAAGCTCGTCGATCTGAAGTACCTGTCCGCCGAGCCGGACGGCGTATACGGCGCGGGTACGGAGAATGCGGTGCGCGCGTTTCAGGAGGCGAACGGGCTGGAGGCGACCGGCATCGCGGACGATGAAACGCAGCAGTTATTGTTTGCGTCCGCCGCCGAGACGGATGCGGAAACCGAGCCGGACGAACCGGTGATCGAGCAGGGCGCGCGCAGCAACGAGGTTTCGATCATACAATCCTACATGCTGCAATGGGGGTTCACCACCGACAGCCCGGACGGCAAGTACGGCGCGGCGACGCGCAAGGCGCTGACGGATTTTATGAAATACGCCTACGACGATATGCTCGAATACACGCGGGCGCGCCGCGCGGAGGCGACCCCCGCGCCCACGCCCTCCCCCACGCCGGGCGCGATGGCGGAGATGGCGGATGTGCTGGACGTGGCGATCACGCCCGAGCCGACGATTCCGGCGGACGGCACGATCACGCAGGAGTGGTTTGATTACATCGAGCATGGGTTTGATCCGATTGCAGCGGATGTCGCGCCGGGGGATTCGGGCGCGGAGGTGCGCCGGATGCAGCGCAGGCTCGCGACCTTGCAGTACGTCGCCGCGGGGATCGACGGCGGGTTCGGCGCGCACACCGAGGTCGCGCTGAAGT
>JBMNUA010000207.1:0-4376 GCA_050945995.1 Christensenellales bacterium | reverse complement strand
CGTCGTCGCCGTGGTGCCCGAGCGCGAGTTTGTTCGCGCCGATCTCGCGGCAATAATCGGTGAGCGAGCCGCGGCGCATCTTCGCGCACAGCGCGCAGGGGTTTTTCTCCTTGCGGCGGTTGAAGATCACGTCCCCAATGTCCGTCTCGCGCACATGGTAGGGCACGTCCAATTCCGCGCACAATCGTTCCACGGGCGAGAAATCGACGCGCTCCAGCCCCATGCCGAGGGTGACCGCGCGCAGATCAAAGCTGGCGTTACAAAAATGGCGGTAGAGCGCGAGCGCGTAGAGGAGAACCAGGCTATCCTTGCCGCCCGATACGCCCACGACCACGCGGTCGCCCTCACTGATCATTCCGAATTCTTCATCCGCCTTGCGGATACAGCCGAGTACCATCTTCAAATGCGGGTTCCTCCCAATCAGCCGAGTAAGTTTGTCGCGAGCGCGAAGAGGATCAGAAGCGAGCAGGCGTCCACGATGGAGGTGATCACCGGGCTTGCCATGAGCGCGGGGTCGAACTTGAGCCATTTGGCGGCGATGGGGAGCGTCGCGCCGACGGATTTGGCGATCAATATCGTAAAGAACATGGCGATGGACACGATCAGCGACACGCCAAAGCCGATGCGGGTGACGAACATGAGCCGCGCGAAGTTGACGAGCGAGAGCGCGATGCCCACCAAGGTTGCCACGCGCACCTCTTTCCAGAGGATGACAAACAGATCCTTCATGCCGATCTCGCCGAGCGCGAGCCCGCGGATGGCGAGCGTCGCCGATTGCGAGCCGCAGTTGCCGCCGGTGTCCATGAGCATGGGGATGCACGAGATGAGCGCCACGCCCAAAGCGCCCCATGCGACAAGCGCGTTTTCGTAGTGCGTGATGATCATGCCGGTGAGCGTCGCCGACAGCATGAGAAACAAAAGCCACGGAAACCGATTTTTGGCGAGGGTGAACACGCTTGTTTTGATATAGGTGCTCTCCGAGGGGAGCATCGCCGCCATCTTCTCGAAGTCCTCGGTGTTCTCCTCCTCGATGACGTCCATGATGTCGTCGGCGGTGATGATGCCGATGAGCCGCCCCTCGGTATCGACCACCGGCACGCTGAGCAAATCGTACCGGCGCACGATGTCGGCAACATGCTCCTGATCGTCCAAGGTATTGACGGATACGACCTTCGTGTCCGTCAAGGGGTCGATCCTGTCCGCATCGTCCGCGGCGAGCAGCCGGCTGAGCTGGAGCGTGCCGACGAGCCTTCGCACATCGTCGATGACGTAGAGCGTGTAGATCGTCTCTTTATCGAGCCCGGTTTTGCGGATGTCGGCGAGCGTGTCGCCCACCGTCCCGCCGAGCTTTGTCTCCATAAACTCGATCGTCATGATCGAGCCCGCGCTGTTTTCGGGGTAGCGCAGAAACTGGTTGATGAGCCTGCGCTTCTCCTCGTCGCAGCGCTCGAGCATGCGCTTGACGAGCCCGGCGGGCAATTCCTCGAGCAAATCGACCGCGTCGTCAACGAACATCTCGTCAAACAGGCGGATCGCCTCGTTATCGCCCAGCGCCTCCATCAGCCGCGCGCGCTGGTCGGAATCCATATACGAAAATACATCGGCGGAGATGTCCTTGGGCAGAAGCCGGAACACCATGAGCACGCGCTCGTTGTCGAGCGTGCCGAGGTATTCGGCGATGTCCACCTCCTTGAGCACGCGCAGCGCGCCGCGCAGTTCGCTGCGCCGACCGTCCTCGATCAGCCCGTCGAGCCGCTTTTTGATCTGTACAAAATCCATGTTGCATCCTCCTCCCCTCTATGGGCTCGCGCGAAAAAACCATGCCCGCCGCCGCCGATGGGCGCAGGAAAACGCGGCCAACAGCGTTTTGCCGGATCATGTAGGTTTTTTCTACTTGGAATTGGGCGAATGGAGTGATGCCGAAGGGATGGGTGTGCGAAGCGAAACCGCTTGCGCGCATCCCGTTCGGGGCACGCCGTCGCCGGCTGGGTAACTGCCTCCGGGCACAGGACTGCCGTCCACGCTCCGCACCTCCTTTTCCACCATAAAAGCTACCAATTATGATACGCGATTTGGCGCGCAACGTCAAGCCATGCCCGAAATTTTACGGCGGAGATTGTGAACCTTCTTTTAACATTCGCCCGCCGAGCCCTCGCGCGCCTTGTTTCACGCGCGCGGCATGTGATATAATGACGCATACGCCGCAAACGCGGACGACGGGAGGACGAATCGATGAATTTCAAAAGGCTTACATCCATCGCGCTGGCGATACTGCTGGCGCTTCTTTGCGCGGGGGCGTTCGCGGATGAGGCGGACACCGCCGCCTACGAGGCGCGGATTGCGGAGTTGGAGGCGCGCATCGCCGAGCTCGAGCAGGAGCTTTCGCTGCGCGACTATGTGGCGGTGTTTGACGGCGGGGCGATCACTGCCGCCGAGGCGATGGAGCGGTACGAGTACATCGCGTACATGTACGAATCCTACGGCTACTCGATCGCGGGCTACGAGGACGAGGTGAAACAGGACATCGTCACTGCGCTGGTGCAGGAGGCGGTGGTGCACAAGATGGCAGCGGAGCTTGGCGTGGGCGTGCCGGACGCGCAGCGCGAGGAGGAATTGCGCGCCGAGGCGCAGGCGAGCTATGACGAGTACATCGTCTACTTCCGCGGGGATTTCGCCGCGGAGGGCAAGTCCGACGCGGACATCGATGCGGAGACGCAGGCCTATCTCGCCGAGAGCGGGCTGACGCTCGAGGTATTATACCAAGACCTCGCCGAGACATACGCGCGCGAGCAATTGTACGCGCATGTGGCGGGCGACGTAGCGGCGACCGACGAGGAAGTGCAGGCGGAGTTTGACGCGCTGGTCGAGGCGGATCGCGCCGCCTACGAGGCGGGCGGCTACGCCTATGAATCCGCGGTGTCGGGCGGCACGACGGTCTATTGGCATCCCGAGGGCTATCGCGCGGTCAAGCATGTACTCATCGCATTTGACGACGCGCAGCGCGCCGAATACACGGATTTGACCGCGCGGATCGCGGATTTGGAAGCCGAGTTGGCGGACGAGGACGCGGAGGATGCGCGCGACGCGGACGAGATTCAAGCCGAGCTGACCGCCGCGCAGACGCAGTTTGACGCGCTCTACGCATCCCTTGCGCCCACCGCGGACGAGGTGGTGAAGCTGTTTGAGGAGGGCACGGCGATCGACGTACTCATCGCCCAGTACGGCGGCGACCCGGGCATGGCGAGCGAGCCGGCGGCGAGCGAGGGCTACTCCGTCGCGGCGAACTCCGTGATTTGGGACAGCGCGTTTACCGAGGCGGCGATGTCCATCGGCGCGATCGGCGAGATTTCCGAACCGGCGCGCGCGGCGAACGGCATCCATGTGGTGTACTATCTGCGCGATGTCGCGCCCGGGGCGGTTGATTTCGAGGGCGTGCGCGAGCATGTGAGCGGGCTGCTAAATGACCGGATGCAGGCGGAGGCGTATGACGCGCAGCTTGCGGCATGGGCGGCGGAGATGAACGTCGCATACCACATGGAGAACTTCCGATGAGAGCAAAGCGAATCCTCGCGATCAGCTTGATCCTGCTGATGCTCCCCCTCTGCGCGCTGGCGCAGGGGCGGGCGCAGCGGGTGATGGAGCTGATCGAGCGCGCGGATTTTGAAGCGCTTTACGAGGAGAGCAGCGCGCAACTGCGCGCGGAGATCGATTCCCCGGAGACATTTGAAGCCGTCTGGGCGGAGCTGGAAGCCGTATTCGGCGCGTACCTTGGGTACGGCGCGGTTGCGAATACGGAGGTGGAAGGCTACGAGGCGTATCACGTCCTCTGCGATTTTGAGCGGGCGGAGGCGACGTTTTTGTTCGCCTTTGACACCGGCGGGCTGCTCGCGGGGCTGCAAGTTGTGCATTTTGAGCAGAAAGCCGTGCCCGCCGCCGACGATCCGGGCGGGTATATCGAAGAGCCGATCGTATTGCGCGCGGGCGCGGGCGATCAGACGCGGGGCATACTCACGTTGCCCGAGACCGATGCGCCGTACCCCTGCGCGATTTTGATGCCCGGCTCGGGTCCTTCGGACATCGACGCGACGGTGTATGGCTTTGCGATCTTCCGCGAACTGGCGCACGCGCTCGCGCGCAACGGCGTTGCGAGCATCCGCTACAGCAAGTACACCTACGCGCATGTGAACATACTGGCGCAGGACGCGCACGCGCTCGCCACGCTCACGGTGGACGGCGAATACATCTACGATGCGCAGGCGGCGCATGATTTGATCGCGGCGGACGCGCGCATCGGGGACATCTACCTCGTCGGGCACTCGCTGGGCGCGATGGTCGCGCCGCGCGCCGCGGACGCGCTGGATTCCGAGCGGATCAAG
>JBMNUA010000206.1:0-4411 GCA_050945995.1 Christensenellales bacterium | reverse complement strand
CAAAGCGCGTTTGAGGGCGTGGTGCGCATCATCATTTTCGTGGGCTATGTGTGGGCGATCTCGCGGATGAAGGACATACGCCGCACCTTCATGTATCACGGCGCGGAGCACAAGACCATATATTGCTACGAGCAGGGGAAGCCGCTCACCGTCGAGAACATCCGCTTGCAGCGGCGGTTTCACCCGCGCTGCGGCACGTCGTTTCTCATGCTGATGCTCGTGGTGGGCATCCTCGTCACGCTATTTATCCCGACGGAGATTCCCACGATTGCGCGCGTCGCGATCAAGCTGTTGTGCCTGCCGCTGGTTGTTGGGATCGGCTACGAATTATTGAAGCTCGCCGGGCGCACGGACAACGCGTTCACGCGCTTTATTTCCGCGCCGGGGACATGGCTTCAGCACATCACCACCCAAGAGCCGGACGATGCGATGATCGAATGCGCCATCGCCGCGATGGTGAAGGTGATACCCGGCGACAACAGCGATCAATGGTAGGATCGGAGGATGAATGAACATTTTCGACAACCGAAAAAAACGCGCGGAGATACGCCGAACGCGCGAAGCCATACGCATTGACGCCCGAACCGTCCGCTGGCAACTGTTGACGCTTCTGGGTCTATCTATCATACTGACCTTGCTATTGGAAATATTAAACAGGCGCTCCGGCGTCAAAATGATCGGGTTTGCGATCCAGCACCCCTTTTTATTGGCGCTGGATGTGCTTCTTGTATTAAACACGCTCGCGCTCTCGCAGCTGTTTCGCCGCCGAATCGCATTTTTGGCGACAGTGACGCTCTCGTGGCTCATACTGGGCGTGGTAAATTTTATTGTGATCAGCTTTCGCACGCAGCCGTTCACGCTCGCGGACGTGCTGCTCGTTCGCGAGATGTTTTCGCTGATCACGGTGTATTTCACCTGGTATCAAATCATCTTCATGTTCGCCGCGATTGCGGGCGCGCTCGCGCTGGTCGTCGTTTTGTTTTTGCGCGCGCCCAAGCGCGGGCGGGTGCCGTACCTCTACACGGTTTTAGCGCTTGCGACATTGACCGCGCTTTCGTGGGGGAGCGTGCGCCTCGGCATCGACAGCGGGCACATCGCCCAGCGGTTTACGACGCTGAAGGACGCCTACCTCGACTACGGATTTGCCTACACCTTCTTAGAGACATTCGCGGATATGGGGATTTCCAAGCCCGATAGCTACTCGAAGGAGACGGTGGACGAGATCATCAGCGTGATCGAGACGACGGGCGAGCCGGGGATCAAAAAAAAGGTGATGCCGAACATCGTATATGTACAGCTCGAATCGTTCTTTGACGCGAGCATTTTAACAGACGATGTTGTTTTTTCCGAGTATCCCACGCCGAATTTTCGGGCGCTGATGGACGAGTGGCCGTCCGGCAGGCTGTCTGTGCCCGTGGTGGGCGGCGGCACGGCGAACACGGAGTTCGAGGTGCTCTCCGGCATGGATCTAGATTTCTTCGGCGCGGGCGAGTACCCCTACTATACGGTGCTGCGCGATACGCCCTGCGAGACGATCAGCTATGTGCTAAACCGCGTGGGCTACACATCGACCGCGATCCACAACTACATGGCGACATTTTACGGCAGGAACGAGGTCTATTCGCGGCTCGGCTTTCATGTGTTTGAGTCGATGGAGTATATGGACGACCTCTCCTACGGCGAGATCGGCTGGGCGAAGGACGACCGGCTGATCGACGCGACCTGCGACGCCATGCTCGCCACGGAGGGCAGCGATTTCGTGTTCAGCATCACCGTTGCAGCGCACGGGAAGTATCCGTCGGATTACCTGCTCGAATGCGCGCAGGACGGCATACAGGTGGAGAGCGCGGGCGAGTACCTGGACGCGGTGCAGCTTCAGAATTTCATCAACCTTGCGTGCGAGACGGATGCGTTCATCGCGGATTTCATCGCGGCGATGGAGGCGTTTGAAGAGCCGGTGATCTGCGTGTTCTACGGCGATCATCTGCCCGCGCTCGATTGGGATCCCGCATGCCTTAAATCGGGGGATCTGTTTGAGACGCAGTATGTCATCTGGAACAATTATGGCGCGCGGTTTCAGGCGCCGGATTTGCAGGCGTATCGGTTGAGCGCGAACCTTCTTTTGCAATTGGGCATCGAGGACGGCGTGATCTTTCGCTATCATCAGCAAAATCCCGCGTTTGATGAGGGTGAGGATTACCTGCGCGAGCTCGAGATATTGGAATATGACATGCTCTACGGCGAATTGGAGGTTTTCAACGGGGAGAACCCGTTCGTGCCGACGGATTTGAAGCTGGGCATCCACAACATCGTCATCAACGCTGCCGAGCACAAGTACGGGCGGCTGCTCGTGCGCGGCGATAATTTCAACGAGTTCAGCCGGATATTGATTGGCGACGAGGTGCTCACGACGGCGTATATCGACAAGCGCACGCTGGTTGCGCTGATTGCCGAATGGCCGCAGGACGCGGAGGCGGTGCATGTCGCGCAGTTCACGAAAGAGCAGGTCGAATTGAGCCGCACGAAACCGTTCGCGGTGGAGAGCATCAAGCGGTAAAAGGGGAGAGGCCGGGCGAAGAAATTTGCCTGGCTTTTTTTGTTGCCTGCGAAGGGACGAATGATGATGCCGATGGATGCATTTGCACGACATAAAAAATGCTCCTACGGATTGACAGACGACCGAACACATGATACAATGAACATATGAGCGAACATTCAGATGAAAGGGGCGCGCGAAGATGGATTACCGGGATGCGGATTGCTGCGATTTCATGCATGCGCACGAGGATATCGTGGCGAAAGTGCGCGAAACCATGCCGAGCGAGGATACGCTCTACGACCTGACGGAGCTGTTTCGCATCTTCGGGGATTCGACGCGGGTGCGAATCCTCTATGTGCTATTTGTCTCCGAGATGTGCGTGTGCGACATCGCAAGCCTGCTTGGGATGACCCAGTCGGCGATCTCCCACCAGCTGCGCGCGCTGAAGAACGCGAAGCTCGTCAAATCGCGGCGCGAGGGCAAGGTGGTGTTCTACTCGCTCGACGACGGGCATGTGCATACGATCATCAACGAGGGGCTGGAACATGTTTCAGAGTAGAACGGTATACTGACGAGGAGGATGATTTCATTGAAGAAGAGATACGCCATGGCAGAGCTTGATTGCGCGAACTGCGCGTCGAAAATGGAGCATGCGATCCGCAAAATCGACGGCGTGCACAGCGCGAGCGTGAGCTTTATGACGCAGAAATTGACGATTGAAGCGGAGGAGGCGCGCTTTGAGGAGATCATGGAGAAGGTTGCCGCCGCCTGCCGCAAGATCGAGCCGGGCTGTAAAATCATACGATAAACGTGCGTATGCCGCGCGGCGGATATGCGCGAAATAAAAACGATGGCGCGCCATATGGCGCGGGGAGTGTTGCATGCGAAAGATCACAAAGGCGGAACGCATGGTGTTGATGCGGATCATCGGCGCGGCGGCGCTGCTGGCGGTCGCCCATTTCGCGCCGGTTTCGGGCGCGGTTTCTGCCGCGCTCTATGTCGCGCCCTACGCGCTGATCGGCTGGGATGTGCTCTGGCGCGCGGCGCGCAACATCGCGCGCGGAAGTGTGTTTGACGAAAACTTTTTGATGTCGATCGCCACGATCGGTGCGTTTTCCATCGGCGAGTACGCGGAAGCGGTGTTCGTGATGCTGTTTTATCAGATCGGTGAATTGTTCCAGCGTATCGCGGTGAACAAATCGCGCGCGTCGATCGCCGCGCTGATGGACATTCGTCCCGATTACGCGAACCGCGAGGTCGCGGGCACGATCGAGCAGGTCGATCCCGAGGAGGTCGCGGTGGGCGATGTGATCGTCGTCAAGCCCGGCGAGCGGGTGCCGCTCGACGGCGCGGTCGTCGAGGGGTACTCCGCGCTCGACACCGCCGCGCTCACGGGCGAATCCGCGCCGCGCGACGTTGCGCCGGGGGATGATGTGATCAGCGGCTGCGTGAACGCGACGGGCGTATTGCGCATCCGCGTGACAAAGCCGTATGGCGAATCGACCGTGGCGCGCATCCTCGAATTGGTCGAGACCTCGAGCGAGAAGAAGGCGCGCAGCGAAACTTTCATCACGCGGTTCGCGCGCTACTACACGCCGGGCGTGGTGTTCGCCGCCGTCGCGCTCGCGGCGATTCCGCCGATCTTCTTCGGCAACTTTAGCGAATGGCTGCACCGCGCGCTCCTATTTCTGGTGATCTCCTGCCCCTGCGCGCTCGTGATCTCCGTGCCGCTGAGCTTTTTCGGGGGGATCGGCGGCGCGTCGCGCAAGGGGATTCTCGTGAAGGGCGCGAACCATTTGGAGGCGCTCGCGCGCACGGATACCGTGGTATTTGACAAGACGGGTACGCTCACGCGAGGGACGTTCCGCGTCG
>JBMNUA010000205.1:0-4428 GCA_050945995.1 Christensenellales bacterium | reverse complement strand
CCTGCGTTTTATCTTCCGCGAGGTCGAATGCGTCACCTCCGGCGTGAGCGATGTGTTCGAGCAGCTGGCGCGCATCGGCGAGGGCGATCTGCTCATCGGCATCTCCTTCCCGCGCTACACCAGCCGTTCCATCGAAGCGATGGAGTTCGCGCGCTCGCGCGGCGCGGAGCTGATCGCCATCACGGACGGTCCGCTCTCCCCCCTGCACGCAACCTCCGATATCTGCCTGAACGCGAAGAGCGATATGGCGTCGTTTGTCGATTCGTTCGCCGCGCCCTTGTCGCTCATCAACGCGCTGATCGTCGCGCTCGCGCAGCGCAGGCGGCAGGAGGTTTCGGAGTATTTCGATAAAATCGAAACCATCTGGAACGATTATAATGTATACCTCGCCAAAACGGGCGAATGAGAGGTCGTATGGCAAAACAGGTGATCGTGGTCGGTGGCGGCGCGGCGGGCATGCTCGCGTCGCTTTTTGCCGCGCGAACGGGCGCAGCGGTGACACTAGTCGAGCGCAATGAGAAGCTCGGCAAAAAGCTGTATATCACGGGCAAGGGGCGTTGCAACCTCACAAATGCGGCGGAGCCCGAGCCATTTCTGAAACATATCCTGCGAAATCCGCGCTTTTTGTACGCGTCGCTCGCGGCGCTGGACAACCAAAAGCTCATGGCGCTGATCGAATCGTTGGGCGTACCGCTGAAAATCGAACGCGGCGACCGGGTGTTCCCGCAATCCGACAAATCCAGCGACATCACTCGCGCATTGGAGCGCGAGCTGCGGCGATTGGGCGTCGTTGTGCGCTACAACGCGCGCGTCAAAGGGCTGTTGATCGAAGGCGGGCGCGCAGCCGGCGTAACCTTCCACACGGGCGAGAACATGCCCGCGGATGCCGTGATCCTCGCGACCGGCGGCATGAGCTACCCCGTCACTGGCTCGACGGGCGACGGGCACGACCTCGCGCGCGATGCCGGGCACGCCGTCACGCCGCTTCTCCCCGCGCTCGTACCCATCAACACCGTAGAAACATGGGCGCACACGCTCACCGGGCTTTCGCTCAAAAACGTCGCGCTCCACGCATATCGGGGCAACAAGCGCATCTTCTCGGAGCAGGGCGAGATGCTGTTTACGCATTTCGGCGTCTCCGGGCCGCTCGTGCTCACACTGTCGAGCCTGCTGCCTGCGGATCTGTCGGATGTCCGGCTTTCGATCGATTTAAAACCCGCGCTCGACGACGGCACGCTCGATGCGCGGCTCGTGCGGGAGTTGCGCGATCAATCCCGCAAAACGCTCGGCACGGTCATGGAATCGCTCGCCCCGCGCGCGCTCGGCATCGCGCTAATTGAGCGCGCGCAGCTGTCACCCGCGCGCGTCGCGAGCACCATCACCCGCGAGGAGCGCGTGCGGCTGCGCATGATACTCAAAAATCTGCCGCTCACCCCCGCGTCGCTGCGCGGGTTTGCGGAGGCGATCATCACGCGCGGCGGCGTGAGCGTAAAAGACGTCAACCCCTCGACGCTCGAATCAAAGAAACTGCCCGGGCTCTACTTCGCGGGCGAATTGATGGATTTGGACGCGACCACCGGCGGCTTCAACCTCCAAATCGCGTTCTCAACGGGCGCGCTCGCGGGCACATCCGCAGGCAAGGATGGTTGATTGGCGTAGCCGGTGTCAACGCCAGCGCGTTTGTTTCCCAATGAATTATTATGCACGATCATTTCGGCGCTCCAGGCAGAGCGCCGTTCTTTTATATAAAATTGATGCGTAGATTCCACCATGAATGATCATAACACGCCCATAAAAATCGTATACTGTTAGCAAGCAAACGATGCGCCAATCCATCAACCTTCTACGCGCATACTACAAAAGCCTCGCATCGCTGCGGACTGCATCGACAAAGGAGGCATGATCATGAAAAGGCTTTTCGCGCTTATCCTCAGCATCCTGATGCTAACTGGCGTTGCCCTTGCGACCGATGCGACCGAACCCGAAGCAGAACTCCCCGCCCCCGTATTCGTGGACGCCACTATCGTCACCAAGGTCATCGATGAGGGACAGATCGTCACCGGCGTGCGGCTCGAATGGGACATCGAATTCCTTGCCGGACAGTTGACGACATCCAGCTTCGCCGTGAACGGCTATACCATCATCGGGTTGTACATCAACAACGACGGCGTCTGGAAGCATGCCGAAACCGCGGGCAAATATGTTTTCCTGGAATTTGAGGAGCCAGCGGGCATTGGCACGGGCACATACAACACGCTCCAATACAAAGAAGGCAGCAATCTGCTGCGCGATCTGACCATCGACATCCAATGCTTCTACGATATGAATCTCTACACCGCCACGGGCTACATACACACGGAGGTTGACGATTATCTCGCACTCTCCGAGACGAACGATGATTATACAACGCCCTATCGCCTGTTCATACCCGAAGGCTGGGAAAACGCCTCGCTGCCCCTGGTGATCTGGCTGCATGGCGGCGGCGAACGCGGCGATAACAACCACAGCCAACTCGCGGCAAACCGCGGCGCACTCAATTTTTCTGATGTCGATGCGCAGGCGCAGAACCCCTGCTTCGTACTCGCGCCGCAGGCGCAATCAACCGGGTGGGACGGCGAATCGCTCGTGAACATCGAATCGATCGTTCGCAGCTTGATCGACGATTACAACATCGACGGCGCGCGCATCTACGTTTCCGGCTGCTCGATGGGCGGCAGCGGCTCGAAGTCGCTCATGTATGCGTATCCCGATATGATCGCGGCATCGCTCGTCACAGCGAACGGCAGGTTCACCGATGTCGAGGAGGAGATTCAGATCCTCTCCGAAATCCCCGTCTGGCTGATCACCGCTGCGGACGACAGCGGCGGCGCTGCCGGAGAAACCGTCGCCGAGAATGTCGAATTCATCCGCTCACTCGGCTATAATCTCGTTGCTTTCTTGGACAACGACGGGCTCAACGGCTTTTTGCGCGGCGAGGACGCTGCAATCGATGCGCGCCGCGTGATCGAAGCCGCCGAAGCCGCCGATTCCATCATGCTCGTTTCCACCTATAAGGTCGGCACAGTACTGCCCGCCGCGCACTGGTCGTGGATGGCTGCGACGGACAACACGGCGGTTCACGACTGGTTGTTCTCACAAGTGAACGAAGCTCCCTACCCCGCACAATAACCATTAATACCCCACCCACGCCGCGGGCACACAACGCTCGCGGCTTTTTTGCGCTTTCCTCAAGCCCCGTCCTATGGTATACTATGAACAATATGAAACCTATCATGGGGGGATACTATGCAGATTCGCATCGCCGGGCTCGTCGAAGATTCCATCGTTGACGGTCCGGGCTTTCGGCTCGCGGTGTTCACGCAGGGTTGCCCGCACCACTGCAAGGGCTGTCACAACCCCGAAACGCACGATTTCACGGGCGGGCGCGCGGTTGACACCGCCGAGATCATCGAAAAAATGCGCGCAAGCGCGCTCATCGACGGCATCACGCTCACCGGCGGCGAGCCGTTCAGCCAACCGGAGGCGTGCGCAGAGATCGCGCGCGCGGCGCGAAAGGCGCAGTTGAACGTGTGGGCGTACAGCGGTTGGACGTATGAAGCGCTTTACGCCGACCCCGCGAAGCGCGCGCTCCTTAAAGAAGTGGACGTGCTCATCGACGGGCCGTTCGTGCTCGCTCAGCGCTCGCTCGATCTGCGCTTCCGGGGCTCGAAAAACCAGCGCGCCATCGATATCAAAGCGTCGCTCGCCGCGGGTCATGCGGTGGAATGCGACGTATGAGGAGATAGAATATGAAGATACTCATCGCTTACTCGACGCGCTCCGGCACGACCGCGAAATGCGCGAACCTGCTTGCCGAAAAGCTGCCCGGCGCGACCGTGGTCGATTTGAAGCGCGCGATCCCGAACCCTAACGAGTACGACGCGGTGATCGTCGGCGGCGCGCTGCGCACCGGCAGCGTCACGAGCGAAACCCGCCAATACTTAGAAATCTGCGAGCCGCTGTTGCTCAAGCGCCCGCTCGGGCTGTATCTGTGCTGCGGCTCGGAGGATCAAGCGGAGGAAGTGTTCCAGAGCGATTACGCCGAGAGCATCCTCGCCCACGCGAAATGCCGCATGAGCTTTGGCGGCGAACTCGATCCCGCGCGCGCGAAGGGCTTTGAGAAGATGATCATCAAAATGATCCTCAAAAACGCGGACAAGAACGATCTGACGAACATGCGCCTGTATCCCGAGCGCATCGACGCGTTTGCCAAAATCATGCTTGACAATTGAACCGCCGGCTGATATAATCACCGCGAAATTGCATCGAAAGGGGTGTTGTGTTATGAGGGACGCGAGAAAGGTGATCCACATCTGAACACATTCGGCAAAGGGCGCAGTCGCCCCGATGCCGAGCACACAGT
This sequence comes from Christensenellales bacterium, assembly GCA_050945995.1. Lineage (GTDB taxonomy): Bacteria > Bacillota > Clostridia > Christensenellales > Aristaeellaceae > RUG11247. The sequence continues at coordinate 26 of JBMNUA010000205.1, read as the reverse complement.
GACCTTTCGAGGCGCAGGTTTGCGCC
>JBMNUA010000204.1:0-4454 GCA_050945995.1 Christensenellales bacterium | reverse complement strand
TCACATTCCTGTTCGGCGCGAAGGCGTCGCCGGGCTACTACCGCGCGAAGCTGATCATCAAACTGATCAACGCCATCGGCGAGTTGGTGAAAAAGCACCCGCGCGCGTCAAAACTGATCAAAATCGCGTTCATCGAGAACTACTCCGTCTCCGCCGCGGAATACCTGATGCCCGCGACCGAGGTGTCCGAGCAGATTTCCACCGCCGGCAAGGAGGCCAGCGGCACCGGCAACATGAAGTTTATGATGAACGGCGCGGTGACGATCGGCACGATGGACGGAGCGAACTGCGAAATCTACGAGCAGGTGGGCGAGAAGAACATCTACATCTTCGGGCTGACGGCGGAGCAGGTGGAGCACGGCTACGCATCCTATCAGGCGAGCGAGGTGTACGAGACGCAGCCGGCGATCCGCCGCGCGATGGAGCAGTTGATCGACGGCACGCTCGAGCCGAGCAACCCGCGACTGTTCTCCGATCTCTACCACGCGCTGTTGTTCGGCGACGGCGGCGGCATGGCGGACCCCTACTTCGTGCTCAAGGACTTGAACGAGTACATCGCCGCGCACAGGCGGCTGATGGCGGATTATCGGGATCGCGAGAAGTGGCTGCGCATGGCGATTGCGAACACCGCGCAATCGGGCATATTCTCCACGGATCGCACGATCAGCGAGTACAACGAGAAAATCTGGCGGCTCAAGCCGCTGGACTTAAACGGCATATGATAAAAAGAGAGCAGGCAGTTGCGCTGCTCGAATGGGCGAATGCGCAAAACCCCGGGTCGTGGCGCGCGCACTCCTATGGCGTGGCGCGCGCGGCGGAGGTCATCGCGCGCGCCTGCAGTCTGGACGCGGAGCGCGCGTGGGTGTCCGGGCTTTTGCACGACATCGGGCGGTACGAGGGCGCATACGGGCTTCGGCACATCTTCACAGGGCACCAGTTGATGCAAGACCGCGGCGCGCCGATGATCGCGCGCATCTGCCTGACGCATTCGTTCCCCCTGCCCCACCCCGATGCCTACATAGGCACGCGCGACGCGACCGACGCCGACGAGGCGCTGCTCGCGGACATCCTCCAGACGCCCATGGACGACTACGACCGGCTGATCCAGCTTTGCGACGGGCTTTCGTGGGGCGACGGCGTGTGCCTGATGGAGAAGCGCATCGTCGATGTGATCCGCCGGCACGGCGTGCCGCCGCCTTTGCAGCATACCGTGAACGCGCGGTTTGAAATCCTCGCGGATTTTGAAAGGCGGATGGAGCATTCGGTGTACGATCTGTTCCCGGAAGCGGCGGAAAATACATTTGCATAAACATCCAATCACACCCGAAAGACGTGAGCACATGACGATCAACCACCATTCGCGCCGCGCCAAGTATCGGTCGCCGGGCGGCGCGCAGCCGTGCGGAACGCAGGTGCGGCTGTTTTTGAAAACCGACGCGCCGGAGGCCGTGGTGCGGTACTGGATCGGCGATCATGCATATTTATACAAAATGAGCTCGGTCGAGGGCGGCTTTGCGCACACCATCAAGCTGCCGGACGAGCCGGGCATCGTATGGTACTACTTCATCGTGGGCGACCTTTATTACGGCAACGCGCCGGACAATATGGGCGGCGTGGGCGCGATCTATCCGCACGAGCCGCCGAGCTACCAGATCACCGTGTACGACCCCGCCTTCGCGCCGCCCGCGTGGCTGGGCGACGGCGTGATGATGCAGATCATGCCCGACCGCTTCCATCGCGGCGGAAACTACGCCTGCCGCGGGCGGCTGCACGCCGATTGGTACGAGCCGCCGGAGATGCGTTTGACGATCACGGGCGACAACGAAGCGGACGATTTTTTTGGCGGCGATCTCAAGGGGATCACTCAAAAGCTGCCCTACATCAAAAGTTTGGGCGTGACGGTGATCTACCTCAACCCCATCTTCCAAGCGCACTCGAACCACAAGTACGACACTGCGGATTACGCGCGCATCGACCCGGCGTTCGGCACAGAGGCGGATTTTCAGGAGTTATGCGCGGCGGCGCGCGCGCTGGGCATACGCATCGTGCTCGACGGCGTATTCTCGCACACGGGCGCGGACAGCATCTACTTCAACAAATTCGGGAACTTCGATTCCGTCGGCGCGTACAACGACCCGAATTCCGCGTATGCCGACTGGTACACCTTCCACGAATGGCCCGACGATTACGATTGCTGGTGGGGCTTTCAGACGCTGCCGAACGTGAGCAAGCAGTCCAAGACCTTCCGCGATTTCATCATCCACGCGCCGGACGCGATCTGCGCGCGCTGGATTCGCGCGGGCGCATCGGGCTGGCGGCTGGACGTGGCGGACGAGCTGCCGATGGACTTCATCCGCGCGTTGCGCGCGCGCGTGAAGGCGCAGGACGCCGAGGCGGCGATCATCGGCGAGGTTTGGGAAGACCCGAGCCGCAAGGTGACCTACGGCGAGCTGCGCTCCTACTGCTTGGGCGACACGCTCGATTCGACCATGAACTACCCGCTGCGCGCGGCGATCCTCGGCTTTTTCACGGGCAAACTCTCGTCCGAGCAATGCGCGAGGGCGATCGAGAGCCTGCTCGAGAACATGCCATGGGCGTTCGCGCGCTCGCTGATGAACCTGATCTCCAGCCACGACAAGCCGCGCGCGCTGGCGGTGTTCTCGGACGTTGGCAATATGGAGCCGGAGCGGCGGTATCGCTATCCGATCAAATTAACCGACGCGCAGTACGCGCGCGGACGGCGCAGGCTGATCGCCGCGTGGCGGATGGTCTGCGCGCTGCCGGGCATGCCCACCGTCTATTACGGCGACGAGGCCGGGCTCTACGGCATGAGCGACCCCTACTGCCGCGCCGCCTACCCCTGGGGGCGCGAGGACGCGGGGCTGATCGAGGAATTCCGCGACGCCATCGCCATGCGCAAGCAGCACGGCGCGCTGATCGACGGCGATGTCACCTTTGAAACGCCGGACGACGACGTGCTCATCATCCGGCGGCGGCTGGACGGCAAAACATGCGCGCTTGCGATCAACCGCAGCGACTACGCATACGAATACCACAAAATAAAAATTGGCGCGGAGCGCGCGGAGTGGTTCTATGAATAATTACATCCTCTACTCGGACAAATTCGACCCGCATCACAACCTCGCACTCGAAACAAAGTTGATGGAGGCGATCCGACCCGGCGATTTGTGCATGTATCTCTGGCAGAACAAGCACACGGTGGTGATCGGGCGCAACCAGAACGCCTGGAAGGAGTGCCGCTGCGAGCTATTGCGCGAGGAGGGCGGCGTGCTCGCGCGCAGGTCTTCCGGCGGCGGCGCGGTGTACCACGACCTCGGCAACTTAAATTTCACCTTCGCAGCGTCGCCCGAGCGGTACGATCTGCACGCGCAGCTCGAGTTGATCCTCTCCGCGCTCGCGTCCATCGGCATCAACGGCGTGTTCTCCGGGCGAAACGACATCACCGTGGACGGCAAGAAGTTCTCCGGCAACGCGTTCAAGCACACCGCGAACTGCTCCATGCAGCACGGGACATTGCTCATAAGCGTGGATATGGCGCGCTTATCGCGCTATCTGAGACCGCCCGAGAGCAAGCTCAAGGCGAAGGGCATCGAGAGCGTGCGCGCGCGGGTATGCAATCTCACCGACATCAACCCCGCCCTGACCATCGATGCCATGAAATCGCTGCTCGAGCGCGCCTTTCACAAAAAGCACGGCGGCGCGCAGACCATCGCGCAGTCCGATTTTGATCTGAGCGATCTATACCCGCGCTACGCGTCCTGGGACTGGAACTACGGCGAGACGCCGCGCTTTGATGTGCAGCTTGAGACGCGCTTTGACTGGGGCGGCGTGGAGCTACTCTTATCGCTTCACCAGGGCAAGGTCGCGTCCGCGCAGGTGTACACCGATGCCATGGACGCTGAGATCGCCGAGAAGATCGAGCTTGCGCTCATCGGCGCGGATTACGGGACTGCGCTCGCCGACAGGCTCGCATTCTTGCCCGCGCTCGCCGACTGGCTGCGCGGGGAGCTACCGGCGTAGATGCGGGAGGAACGGGGGAACGGCGAGGGCGCTGCCCTCGCGCTCCCGCTGAAGGGCTAGCGCCCTTCAGAATCCCATGCGCCGCTGCTTACGCAGCGGCATGGAGATGATATGAATATAACTCGTCGCCGCCATGGGGACCCAACCCCATGGCGGCGAATGTAGTTAGGGTTTCCGGTTTGCGAAAATCCCTATCCTATAAAGATGAAAAACTGCCGTGAATTCACTTGCATTCACGGCAGTTCCTTTTATCACTTCGTTCCCCGACGCGCAGCGTCGGTGCATGGGGATTCCAAAGCCTGCAAATAAAAAGTCAAGCCCTGATTGAAGGAAAACAGGAAGAAATTTTATGACGAGAGAAGAGTGCAGGAATGGCACAACAAACAGACTGCCACACGAAGCGCCAGCCGAAT
>JBMNUA010000203.1:0-4475 GCA_050945995.1 Christensenellales bacterium | reverse complement strand
CGTAGGTCACGATATGGTAGCGTTCGGGTCTTGTCTGCATGCCGGCGACGCCGCGCATGTATTCGCGCTGGACATCGAGCTCGCGCTCGGTGATAACAGGTCTTTCGTTCATCGCGTATCTCCCATTTGTTTTCGCTCGATGAGCGGCTTTGTACCCTCCGGGAGGGCGGTTTGATCGAGCGCCTCGATTTTATAGGCGCAATCGTTTTGATCGTTTGGCAGGATATGGGCACGCACGCCCGGCGGCGCGCCGATTTCGATCAGCTTGCCCGCGACATGCTTTGCGGCGTGGATCAAATACGGCTGATCCGGGCTTTCGGCATGCTTCCTGCGCAGCTCTCCGAGCGCGCGGCGGGCGGCGGATTCCGCGTTCTCCACGATTCCCGCGCCGCCGCAGGTTGGGCAGGCGCGCATGATGAGCCGATGGAGGGGTTGGCGCGTTTTTTTGCGCGTGAGCTCCACGAGCCCGAGCGCGGTGAAGCCCGCGAAGTTCGTGCTGGTACGATCGCGCGCAATCGCTTCGCGCAGAAGGGCGAGCAGTTGATCGCGCTGCTCCTGCGCATCCATATCGATAAAATCCACGATGATGATGCCGCCGATGTCGCGCAGCCGAAGTTGGCGTGCAATTTCACGCGCAGCCTCGCAATTCGTCTTGAAAATCGTATCGCTGAGCGAGCTTTTGCCGACGAATTTCCCGGTGTTGACGTCGATCACCGTCAGGGCTTCGGTATAATCAATGATGAGATAGCCGCCGCTCTTGAGCCAGACTTTGCGGTTGAGCGCTTTGGACAGCGCCGCGTCCACGCCGCGCACATCGAACAAGGGGATGTTCGCGGTGTGCAGGCGGATGCGGTCGAGGAAGGCGGGCGCGCATGTCCGGGCGCGGTCGAGAAGCGCGCGATAGAGCGCATCGTCGTCGGTGACGACGGCGGACGTATCGCCGTTTAGCATATCGCGCAGCGCGCGGCTGACGAGGTCGTTTTCGCCATGGACGAGCGCGGGCGCTTGTATGACATTGCCCTGCGCGAGCACATCCTGCCATGTTTGCCTGAGCGATTCGTACTCGGCAGCGAGCGTTTCTTCGTCCATATGCTCGGCGGCGGTACGCACGATCATACCGCAGCCATGCGCGTCCAGCAGCTGTTCCGCGAGCGCGCGCAGGCGGGATCGCTCATCGGACTGTGTGATTTTGCGCGAAACGCCCACATAACGCATCGTGGGCAAAAGCACCATCAACCGCCCGGGGAGGGTGATGTGGCTGGAGACGCGCGGACCTTTCGCGCCGCCGGATTGTTTGACCACCTGAACGAGTATCTGCTGCCCGGGGCGTACGAGCTTTTTGATGCTGACTTCCTTGAGCCGATTGGCGAGCTCCGCGTCGCCGCGCGTGTCAATTTGGATATCGCCCGCGTAGAGGAAGGCGTTTTTGGGAAGCCCGATGTTGACAAACGCCGCGTTCATACCGGGCAGCACGTTTTCGACATGCCCCGCGTAAATGTTTCCGGAGATGCTCTCCGAACCGTCGCGCTCGATGTAGAGCTCGCAGAGTTCGCCGTCCTCATACACGGCGAGCCTGCGCTGCCCCAACAACGAATCGAGCAAAATTTCGCGGTTCATCTCACAACCTCATGATCGGGGTGCGCGCGCCGTCGGCGTTTGTGCCGAGCAGGCTGACCCGGTGAATCCGCGCATCCGCAATCGGGCGACCCGTGAGCGCGGAGAGGAGTAGATCGGGTTTGAGGGTGTCCTGTTCGGTGAGCATCAGACGCGCGAAGAGCCGACTGCCATCGAGGTAGACCTCATCCGCGAGAGGGCGGATATTGATCTCCCGCTCGCGCGTTTTCGTTTTGCGCACCGCCATGACGGTTTCGGCGGCGAGGAAGGCGGATAGATCGTCCGCGGTCACCTGAGAATTGGCGATGGAATACTCCGCCATCTTCACAAGCGGCATCATCGCGGGGTGCGAATCCTCGACAAGGCGCGCCTCGATCACGGGGAGGTCGCTCGGCAGCGCGCCCGCCATGGCGCTTTGCGCCTGCGATAAATCGACCGGGGACGCGAGGCGGATGTCGAGCACCTCGTATTCGCTCGTCCAACCGAGCGCGAGCGCGGAGGAGAACGCCATGATCGGATGCGGGCTGAAGCCCTGCGAATAGGCGACGGGCAGATCCGCGCGGTTGAGCGCGCGCTGGAAGAACCGCTGCAAATCGAGGTGCGAGATGAAGCGCAGCCGCGCTTTTTTGCCGAATCGGATGAGCAGCCTCATACGCATGCTCCTTCGTAGCGCATGAGCCCGCAGCCGATGCAGCCTTCGCGGCAATCGGGCGTAATCTCGCCGCGCATCGCCCTTTCATACTCGCTGATGAGAAAGTGTTTTTCGACGCCGCTGTCGATGTGCTCCCAGGGGAACAGCTCCGTGAGCGGGCGTTCGCGCGCGGCATAGAAATCCGGATCGATGCCGGTTTCGGCAAACGCCTGCATCCAGAGATCGTATCGGAATTGATCCGACCAGCCGTCGAACCGGCAGCCGAGGCGGAAGGCGCGCTCGAGCGCGTCCGCCGTTTTGCGGTCGCCGCGCGCGAAGACCGCCTCGACAAAGCTCAGATCCGGCGCGTGGTACTTGAAATCCACGCCCTTGACGCGCCGGAGCGCATCGCGCAGGAGCATCTGCCGCTCGACCACTTTTTCGCGGGAGAGCTGCGCGTTCCATTGGAAAGGCGTAAAATTCTTGGGGACGAACACCGAAGCGCTGACCGTGATCCGAAGCCCCGGCGCGCGCCGCTCCTTCGGCACGCTGAAGTAGCATTTGCGCACCGTTTCGGCGAGGTGAGCGATGCCGAGCACGTCCTCGTCCGTTTCGGTGGGTAGCCCGATCATGAAATACAGCTTGACCGCCGACCAGCCCTGCTCGAAGGCGTCGGTGACAGAGCGGATGAGGTCGTCCTCGGTCACGCCCTTGTTGATCACATCGCGCAGCCGCTGCGTGCCCGCCTCGGGCGCGAGGGTGAGCGCGGTCTTTTTCACCTTTTGGGTCTCCTTCAAGGTGTCGGTCAGCACCGAATCGATGCGCTGCGAGGGCAGCGAGATGCGAACGCGGCGCGCCTGGTAGCGCTTTACCATTTCGTGCGCGAGTTCGGGCAGGCAGGAGTAGTCGCCGCTCGACAGGCTCATGAGCGAAATCTCGTCATAACCCGTCGCGGCAACCAGTTTGTCCGCGAGCTCCAAGAGCCTGTCCATGGAGCGTTCCCGCACGGGACGGTAGACCATGCCCGCCTGGCAGAAGCGGCAGCCGCGCGTGCAGCCGCGGAAAATTTCGAGCATGATGCGGTTATGGACGATCTCGCCGTAGGGCACGATCATCTCATCGGGGTAATCCGCGGCGCTCAAGTCGTTGACGAGCGCTTTGAGGCACAGTTCGGGCGCGCCGGAGCCCGGTTTGGGCGCGATGCGCGCGATGGTGCCGTCCGCATGGTACGAAACATCGTACAACGACGGGACGTAGATGCCCGGGATTTGCGCCGCCATCTTTAAAAATTCCGCGCGCGGTGCGCCGGACTGTTTCCAGAGAAGGTACGCGTCGATATAATCATGGGTCGTTCGCTCGCCGTCGCCGAGCGCGACGATATCAAAAAACGGCGCGAGCGGTTCAGGGTTGAATGCGCACGGCCCGCCGCAGACGAGGAAGGGGCCGTCCTGCCTGTCCGCGGCGCGCAGGGGGATGCCCGCGAGATCGAGGGCGTCCAGGATGTTTGTGTAGCTCATCTCATATTGGAGCGTCACGCCGATTAAGTCAAATTCGCGGATGGGCGTGCGCGATTCGAGCGAGAAGAGCGGGACATCGTGTTCGCGCATCAAATTCGCCATATCGATCCACGGGGAAAACACGCGTTCGCACCATGCGTCGTCGCGCTTGTTGATGGTATGATATAAAATTTTCATGCCGAGGTGCGACATGCCCACATCGTAGGTATCCGGGAACAGGAAGGCGTAGCGGACTTTGACCGAATCCGGGTCTTTCATCACGCTGTTGAACTCGCCGCCCATATATCTTGCGGGCTTTTGCACCTGCGGAAGCAGTGTTTCGATCCTTTCGGAAAGGTTCAAGAGTATTATCCTCCAGCATCCGATATGCGTCGGCGGGAGATTTGCCCGGCGAGCGCGCAATCCGCATAGGGATTGTCAGGCAATTATACCACATCGGAGGACAACCTTCCACCTCAATATGTTAAGGAATGCGCGATACCGCAGCGCGCTGTCGGGTTGTGGGGAGACACACGAAATCATACCATAGTCTGTTATATACAAACCAAGGTCTGTCTACGCAAGACCATGGTCTGTTTATAACATACCATGGTCTGCTTTGCCAGAGAGCATGTCACGCAGCTTTTTCAGCACCTTCTTCTCCATGCGCGAGATTTGCACCTGCGTAAGCCCCATGTCGCCCGCGATGGAGGTCTGGGTGTGACGATCGAAGT
>JBMNUA010000202.1:0-4515 GCA_050945995.1 Christensenellales bacterium | reverse complement strand
TGCGCGGGCGCGGAGGGCATTTCCGGCATGATCAACGTGATCTCCCGCGAGGACGGCTCGGGCACGCGCGGCGCGTTTGTCGAGCTGACCGGCATCGAAGTGAAGGACGAAGACGGAAACAAGATCGACATGACCACCGTGGAAGCGGTGATCGCGAACTCGACCTCGATCGTGACGACCTCCGTCGCGGGCGATGAGAGGGCGATTGGCTATATCTCGCTGGGCTCTCTGAACGACACGGTGAAGGGGCTTCACATCGACGGCGTCGAGCCCACCGCCGAGAACGTCATGGCGGGCACTTACGCGATTGCGCGCCCGTTCATCATCGTGCTCTCCGAGGGCGCGGGTGAGATCGCGGACGACTTCGTAACCTTTATCCTCTCCGCCGAGGGACAGGCGATTGTCAACGACAACGGCTATATCGCATCCGTGACCGATGCGCAGGCGTATGCCCCCGGCACGGTCTCTGGCAAGCTCACCGTCGGCGGCTCGTCCTCCGTTACCCCCGTGATGGAGAAACTCGCCGAGGCGTATGAGGCGATCCACGCGGATACCGACATCGAAGTCCAGCAGTCCGACTCCACGACCGGCGCGAACGGTGCGATCGAAGGCACCTACGGCATCGGCATGGTTTCGCGAAACCTCAAGGACACGGAACTCGAGAAGCTGACCCCGGTCGTCATCGCCATGGATGGCATCGTGGTGATCGTCAACAACGACAACCCGATCTCCGACATGACGAGCGAAGCGGTGCGCCAGATCTTCACCGGCGAGATCACGGATTGGTCTGAGGTGGCAGAATAAGCGATGAGTAGATACAGGGAGCCGCTCATGCGGCTGGTGTTCCTGCTCGCGGCATGTGCATCGATTGCGGCGGTAGCGCTGATCTGCATCTTCCTGTTCGGGAGCAGCATACCGGCAATCCGGGAGATCGGGCTGATAGACTTCCTGCTCGGCAAAACCTGGAGACCCGGAAATGACAAATATGGAATCCTGCCGATGATCCTCGGCTCCGTGTATGTGACCGGCGGCGCGCTCGTACTGGGCGTGCCCGTCGGTATCCTCACGGCAGTTTTTTTGGCGCGCTTCTGCCCGAAATGGCTGTACGCGCTGATCAAGCCGGCGATCAACTTGCTGGCGGGCATCCCGTCGGTGGTGTACGGTTTCTTCGCGCTGACGGCGCTCGTGCCGCTGATTCGCGAGCTGTTCGGCGGGCGCGGGTATTCGATGCTCGCAGCTTCGACGCTTTTGGGGCTGATGATACTGCCCACGATCATCTCCGTGTCGGAGGCCGCGCTGCGCGCCGTGCCCGATCAGTTCTACGAGGGCAGCCTCGCGCTGGGCGCGACCCATGAGCGCAGCGTATTCTTTGTACTGCTGCCAGCGGCGAAATCGGGCGTGCTCGCGGGCGTGGTATTGGGCGTTGGGCGTGCGATCGGCGAGACGATGGCGGTGATCATGGTCGCGGGCAACCAGCCGCGCATGCCAAAGGGCATTCTCGAGGGCGTGCGGACGATGACGACAAACATCGTCATTGAAATGGGCTATGCCACGGGGCTGCACCGCGAGGCGCTGATTGCGACGGCCTCCGTGCTGTTCGTGTTCATCCTCGTGATCAACCTGTCGTTCTCGGCGATGAAGAGGAGGTCGGAGCGTTGAAAAAGCATGATACGGTTTCCGTCCTTCTGCGCGGGGTTGTATATCTGGCGGCGGCGATGACCGTGGCTTCGTTTCTTCTCTTGGTCGGCTACATTTTGGTTCGCGGCATCCCGAATTTGAATCCCGGATTGTTCGCATGGAAGTATTCGTCTGAAAACAACTCGATGCTGCCCGCGATCATCAACACCGTGATCATGACGGGGATCGCGCTGGTTGTCGCGGCGCCGCTCGGCATCTTCACCGCGATCTATCTGGCGGAGTACGCGCGGCGCGGCAGCCGGTTTGTGAAGATCGTGCGCACTGCGGCGGAGACGCTCTCGGGCATCCCGTCGATCGTCTACGGTCTGTTCGGATTCCTGTTTTTTTTGACCAGGCTCGGCTGGGGCTTTTCGCTGCTCTCGGGCGCGTTTACGCTTGCGATTATGATACTGCCGCTGATCATGCGAACCGCGGAGGAGGCGATCCGCTCGGTGTCCGACTCGTACCGCGAGGGGAGCTTCGGGCTCGGCGCGGGCAGGCTGCGCACGGTGTTTCGGATCGTGCTGCCGGCGGCGATGCCGGGTATCCTCGCGGGCATCATCCTCGCGATTGGGCGCGTGGTGGGCGAAACCGCGGCGCTCATCTACACCGCGGGTACGGTCGCCGAGCTGCCCAAAAGCCTGTTGTCCTCGACGCGCACATTGTCGGTGCACATGTATGTGCTCTCAAACGAGGGGCTGCACATGGGCGCGGCGTTCGCGACGGCGGCGGTACTGCTCCTGCTCGTGGCGCTGATCAACGCGCTGTCGTCGCTCGCCGCGAAAAAGCTCGGCGGAGGAGGTAACAAATGAACAAATTTGACATACAGGATTTGGATTTATATTACGGCACGTTTCAGGCGCTCAAAAAGGTGAACCTCGACGTCAAGCCCAATGAGATCATGGCGTTCATCGGACCTTCCGGCTGCGGAAAATCCACGCTCATCAAGACGCTCAACCGCATGAACGACCTGATCGAAGGGTGCAGGATAGAAGGAGATGTACATCTGGACGGCGAAAATATATACCGGGATTTGGATGTCAACCTGCTGCGAAAGCGCGTGGGCATGGTGTTTCAAAAGCCCAACCCCTTTCCGATGAGCGTGTACGACAACATCGCCTACGGGCCGCGCACGCACGGGGTGCGCGCGCGCGCGAAGCTCGACGAGGTGGTCGAGCAGTCGCTGCGCAGCGCGGCGATCTGGGACGAGGTGAAAGACCGGCTCAAAAAAAGCGCCCTCGGGCTATCCGGCGGGCAGCAGCAGCGGCTGTGCATCGCGCGCGCGCTGGCGGTCGAGCCGGAGGTGCTTTTGATGGACGAGCCGACGAGCGCGCTCGACCCCATCTCCACCTCGAAGATCGAGGATTTGGCGATGACCCTAAAGGAGCGCTACACGATTGTGATCGTGACGCACAACATGCAGCAGGCGCTGCGCATTTCCGACCGGACGGCGTTTTTCCTGCTGGGCGAGGTGATCGAGATATCTGAAACGCAGCAGATGTTCTCCACCCCCGCGGACAAGCGCACCGAGGATTATATCACAGGGAGGTTCGGCTGATGAGGAGCCGTTTTGATGAACAGCTAACCGAGCTGAATGCGCAGCTCATCGACATGGGCTCGATGATCGAGTACGCCATCGAGAACAGCATCCGCGCCATGACGGAGCGCGACGACGAGCTGGCGAAGCGGATCGTATCGTTCGACCGCGAGATCGACCGCAAGGAGCGCGACATCGAGCAGATGTGCATCAAGCTATTGCTTCAGCAGCAGCCCGTGGCGCGCGACCTTCGGCTGATCTCCGCGGCGCTGAAAATGGTGACGGATATGGAGCGCATCGGCGACCAGGCGGCGGACATCTCGGAGATCGTGCCGTATGTTTCGGACAAGCCGTATCTCAAGCAGATCGACCACTTTCCGCCGATGGCGCGGCGCACCATCGCCATGGTCAAGGACGCGGTGGACGCGTTTGTCAAGCGCGATCTCGCGCTCGCAAGCGCGGTGATCGACGCGGACGACGAGGTGGACGCGTTGTTTGTCACCGTCAAGGACGAATTGATCGAGCTGATCGCGCGCGACGCGACGACGGGCGCGCAGGCGCTGGATTTATTGATGATCGCGAAATACCTCGAGCGCATCGGCGACCACGCGACGAATCTTGCGGAATGGGTCGAATTTTCCGTGACCGGAAGACATAGGAGAGATGTCAAGGTATGATCTACTACGTTGAAGACAACGACCAGACGCGAAAACTCGTCGAGTTCACGCTCTCCGCGACGGGATATGAGGTCAAGGGGTTTGAAAGCGCCGCCGGTTTCTGGGCGGAGCTTGGCAAGCGCTTGCCGGAGCTTGTGATCCTCGACATCATGCTGCCCGACGAGGACGGCATGCAGATCCTCGCCCGGCTCAAATCCGACCCGCGCACCATGGGCGTTCCTGTGATCATGCTCTCGGCGAAGGAAGCGGAGTACGACAAGGTGATGGGGCTGACCGCGGGCGCGGACGATTATGTCACAAAGCCCTTCGGCGCGATGGAGCTGGTCGCGCGCGTGAAGGCGGTGCTGCGCCGCGCCGCGCCGATGGAGGAAGCGCCGCGATTGACCGTGGGGGAGATCACGCTCGACGCCGCGATGCACACGGTGATCGCCGCCGGCGCCGAGGTGGAATTGACGTTCAAGGAATTTGAGCTGCTCCGGCATTTGATGCAGAACCGTGGCATCGCGTTCTCGCGCGAGCAGCTGTTGGACGCGATCTGGGGCATGGATTATTTCGGGGGCACGCGCACGGTGGATGTGCACATGCAGACGCTGCGCAAAAAGCTCGGCGCGTGCGGCGAACAGA
>JBMNUA010000201.1:0-4528 GCA_050945995.1 Christensenellales bacterium | reverse complement strand
GGATAACTATGAATGTGTTTGAGACGGATCGGAATTACATCGCGGGCACATACAGCCGCTTTCCCGTGGAGATTGTGAAGGGGGAGGGCGCGCGGCTCTACGATGCGCAGGGCAAGGCGTACATCGATATGGGCAGCGGCATCGCCGTGAACCTGTTCGGCGCGTCGGACGAGGTTTGGAAGCGCGCGGTGATCGAGCAGCTCGATCAAATCGCGCACACATCGAATCTATATTACACGCGCCCGGGTGCGCGGCTTGCGCAGATGCTGTGCGAGCGCACGGGATTCAAGCGCGTGTTTTTCTCAAACTCCGGCGCGGAGGCGAACGAGTGCGCGATTAAAACCGCGCGCAAGTGGGCGAGCGATACCTACGGCACGGGGCATTCGACCATCATCACGCTGCGCGGCAGCTTTCACGGGCGGACGATCGCGACGATCTCCGCGACGGGGCAGGATTCGTTCCACACGCACTTCGGGCCGTTCACCCCGGGGTTCGTGTACGCCGAGCCGAACGATCTGGCGAGCGTGGAGGCGCTTCTCGACAAGGGGGATTGCGCGGCGGTCATGCTCGAATGCGTGCAGGGCGAGGGCGGTGTGCTGCCGCTGGATGCGGAGTTTCTGACGGGCGTTGAGAAGCTGTGCCGCGAGAAGGGCGCGCTTTACATCATCGACGAGGTGCAGACGGGCAACGGGCGCTGCGGCGCGCTGTATGCGTACATGAACTATGGGTTGTCGCCCGACATCATCACCACGGCGAAGGGGCTGGGCGGCGGGCTGCCGATCGGCGCGTGCATGCTGGGCGATAAAGTGCAGGACACCCTGACACCGGGCACGCACGGTTCGACCTTCGGCGGGAACCCCGCGTGCTGCGCGGGTGCGATCTCGATTCTCTCGCGGCTGACCGACGAGTTGATGGCAGAGGTGCGCGCGAAGGCGGAATACATCACGCGTGCGCTCACGGGCGCGCCGGGCGTGATTTCGGTCACGGGCATGGGGCTGATGATCGGCGTCGAGCCGGAGAAGCCGGCGAAGGATGTGATCGCAGCGCTGATCGACAAAGGCGTACTCGCGCTTACCGCAAAGCACAAGGTGCGGCTGTTGCCGCCGCTCACCATCCCATGGGATGAACTCCAAACGGCGGTGGAGATACTAAAGGAGGCGCTTGTATGACGAAGCATCTGCTCAAGCTGATGGACCTTTCGGGCGGCGAGATCATGGAGATATTGAACCTCGCCGACCAGCTCAAGTACGAGCGCGCGCACGGGATTGCGCACCCGCATTTGAAGGGGAAGACGCTCGGCATGATCTTCAACAAAAGCTCCACGCGCACGCGCGTTTCGTTCGAGGTGGGGATGTACGAGTTGGGCGGGCACGCGCTGTTTCTATCGTCGAACGATTTGCAAATCGGGCGCGGCGAGCCGGTCGCGGACACGGCGCGGGTGCTCTCGCGCTATTTGAGCGGCGTGATGATCCGCACCTACGCGCAAGCCGAGGTCGAGGATTTCGCAAAACACGGCTCGATCCCCGTGATCAACGGGCTGACCGACCATTGCCACCCCTGTCAGGCGCTCGCGGATTTGATGACCGTGCGCGAGCGCAAGGGCGCGCTCGAGGGGCTGAAGCTGTGCTACATCGGCGATGGCAACAACATGGCGCATTCGCTGATCGTCGGCGGGATCAAAACGGGGATGCGGGTTTCCGTTGCCAGCCCCGCGGGGTACGAGCCCGACGCGGACATCGTCAATTGGGCGAAAGAGACGGGCGATTTTACCTTGACGGCGGATGTATTTGCCGCTGCCGCGGGCGCAGACGTGCTCGTGACCGATGTCTGGGCATCGATGGGGCAGGAGGGCGAGGCGCAGGCGCGGCGCGCGGCGTTCGAGGGCGTGTACCAGATCAACCGCGCGATGCTGGACATTGCGAATCCGGGGTGCATGGTGCAGCATTGCCTACCCGCGCACCGGGGCGAGGAGATTGCCGCCGATGTGCTCGAAGCGCACGCGGACGAAATTTTCGACGAGGCGGAGAACCGGCTGCATGTGCAGAAGGCGCTGATGGTTTTACTGATGCAGGATAAATAATGGTGTGCCGCCCACGGCTAGCGGGCGGCATTTTCAAGAAGCTGGGAGGAATCACATGAAAAAGGGCTATCTGATCCTGGAAAACGGAATGGCGTTTGAGGGGCGTCGGTTTGGCGCCGCGGGGGACGCGGTGGGCGCGCTTGCGTATGCGACGGGCATGTGCTCGTACATCGAAACGCTCACCGATCCCTGCCATTTCGGGCAGATCGTGATGCAGACCTTCCCGCTGATCGGCAATTATGGCATGATCGAGCGGGATTTTATCGGCGAGGGCGGCGCGCTCGGCTACATCGTGCGCGAAGCGTGCGACGCGCCCTCGAACTTTCGCGCGCAGTATTCGCTCGCGGAATATCTATCCGCGCGTGGGATCCCCGGGCTGATGGGCGTTGAGACGCGCGATGTGGTGCATGCGCTGCGCGCGTACGGCGCGATGAACGCCATGATCGCGGACGCTGTGCCGGATGATTTGTCCGCGCTGCGCGCGCATCGTCCGCAAAACGCGTTGCAATCCACGGGCAGGCGGGCGCGCGCGACATTGCCCGCAACGGGCGAGGAGCGGCATTGCGTGGCGATGATCGGCTACGGTGCGGAGGCGAGCCTTGCGCGCGCGCTGTGCGCGCTGGGCTGCCGGGTGGAGCTGTTTCCATACGGCGCGCGTGCGGAGGAGGTGCTGGCGATCGACCCGGACGGCGTCGCGCTTTCGGACGGAGCGGGCGATCCCGCGGACAACCCTGCGTGCATCGATGTGATCCGCGCGCTCGCGGGCGTTAAACCGATGCTCGCCGTGGGGCTTGGGCATCAATTGCTCGCGCGCGCGATGGGCATGAAAACCCGCAGGCTCTCGATCCCGCACCGGGGGGAGAACATCCCCGTGCGCGATGAGGCGACCGGACGGTGCTTCATCACGCGCCAGAACCACGCGGACGCCGTGGTCTGCGAAACCGGCGCGCGGTACATAAACGTTAGCGACGGCAGCTGCGAGGGCATCGATTATGCGGACATCTGCGTGATCGCC
The DNA here is from genome assembly GCA_050945995.1 of Christensenellales bacterium. Taxonomy (GTDB): domain Bacteria; phylum Bacillota; class Clostridia; order Christensenellales; family Aristaeellaceae; genus RUG11247. The sequence goes on along the minus strand of JBMNUA010000201.1, from coordinate 1,433 downwards.
ATACAGTTCCGCCCGCCGGAGCACACCGATCCGGGGGATGCGGACGCGCCGCTCAACCGCTTTATTTCGCACATGGGGGGAAATTGATATGCCGCAGACGCAGGGGATCAAAAAGGTGCTCGTGATCGGCTCGGGGCCGATCGTGATCGGGCAGGCGGCGGAGTTCGACTACGCGGGCACGCAGGCGTGCCGGGTTTTGAAGGAGCGGGGGATCGAGGTCGTGCTCGTCAACTCCAACCCCGCGACGATCATGACCGACAAGGCGCATGCGGACGAGATTTACCTCGAGCCGCTGACGACGGAGACGATCAAGCGCGTGATCGAAAAGGAGCGTCCGGACGGGCTGCTCGCGGGCTTTGGCGGACAGAGCGGGCTGACGCTTGCGATGAAATTGGACAAAGAAGGTTATTTTCAGAAGATGGGCGTGACGCTGCTCGGCACGGACGCGGCGGCGATCGCGCGCGCGGAGGATCGCCAATTGTTCAAAGAGGCGATGGACGCACTCGGACAACCGACGATCCCGTCCGCGATTGCAAACGATGTCGAAACCGCGCTCGCGATTGCAGATGAAATCGGCTACCCCGTGATCGTGCGCCCGGCGTTTACCTTGGGCGGCGCGGGCGGCGGCGTGGGCAACACACCCGAGGAGCTTTCCGCCACCGCGCGCACGGGGCTTGACACCTCGCCCATCGGGCAGGTGCTGATCGAACGCTACATCTACGGTTGGAAGGAGATCGAGTTCGAGGTGCTGCGCGACGGGGCGGGCAACGCCATCGCCGTATGCTCGATGGAGAACTTCGACCCCGTCGGCGTGCACACGGGGGATTCGATCGTCGTCGCGCCCGCGCTCACGCTTTCGAGCCGGGAATATGCGATGCTGCGCGAGGCGGCGCTCAAAATCGTTTGCGGGCTCGGGGTAGTGGGCGGCTGCAACTGCCAGTTCGCGCTGAACCCGGATTCCTTTGAATACGCGGTGATCGAGGTCAACCCGCGCGTGTCGCGTTCCTCCGCGCTCGCAAGCAAGGCGACGGGGTACCCGATTGCGAAGGTCGCGGCGCAGATCGCGCTCGGCTACCGATTGGACGAGATTCAAAACGAGATCACGAGCGCGACGAGCGCGTTTTTTGAGCCCGCGCTTGATTATGTGGTGGTGAAGCTGCCGCGCTGGCCATTTGACAAGTTCGCGCACGCGAACCGGCGGCTCGGCACGCAGATGAAGGCGACGGGCGAGGTGATGGCGATTGCGCCGTCGTTTGAGATGGCGCTGATGAAGGCGGTGCGCGGCGCGGAGATCGGGCTGGACACGCTCAACCGCGCGGACGATTCGGGCGAGGACGTGCTCGCGCGCATCCAAAGATGCGACGACATGCGGCTGTTTCATCTCTTTGAGGCGATCAAGGGCGGGCACACGGTGGACGCACTCCACGAGATCA
>JBMNUA010000200.1:0-4543 GCA_050945995.1 Christensenellales bacterium | reverse complement strand
TCGCGGCAGTTCGTCACATCGATCGACGAAAACGCGGTTGCGCTGGCGGTGCTCGGCGCGAGCATGATCTCGGTGATGAACGGCGCGGGCAGGCTGGTCGTCGGCTGGCTGTTTGACAAGCTCGGCATGCGAAACACGCAGTACGTCGCAAGCGCGGTGCTCGTGCTCGCGCCGGTTGTGATGCTTGTGTCGCTGGTCGCCAAATCGCCCATGCTCGCCTTCATCGGGCTGTGCATCTGCGGCTTTGCGTACAGCTTCGCGCCCACCGTCACCGCGACGTTCTCGCTCGCGTTCTTCGGGCGCAAGCATTTCGCGCTGAACTTCCCCGTGCTGACCTTGACGCTCATCCCCGCGTCCTTCGCGTCCACGATTGCAGGCTCGCTTTCGTACATGACGACGTATGCGCTTTTGATCGGCGTGGCGGTCGTGGGCGCGGCGCTCAACCTGTTTATCAAAAAGGCGTAGACGCCATACGCAAAAACGAACGCCGCGCGTTTCCGCGCGGCGTTCTCCTTGTTGATCCGATCAGTTATACTTCGATCTCTTCACATAGGTGGTGTGCAGATGATCGTGCGCCTTGTGCGAGTTGGGCTCGCCGAAGTAATCCTCATAGAGCTTGAGGATGTAGGGCGACTCGTGCGATTTGCGCACCGCCTTGCCCGCGTCCTCGGAGTACAGCGCCTGCGCGCGCAGCGCCTTGACATCGAGCTTCTCGCGCACCGTGGGCGAGACGATCGGCTGACCGCCGCCGTTGATGCAGCCGCCGGGGCAGCCCATGATCTCGATGAAGGTGTAGTCCTTCTCGCCCGAACGGATGGAATCGAGCAGTTTCGACGCCGCGCCCGTGGAATGCGCGACCGCGACCTTGAGCTCTAAACCATTCAAGTTGTAGGATGCCTCGCGCACGCCCTCGAAGCCGCGCACGGCGTTGAACTCGAGCTGCGCGAGCTTTTCGCCCGTGATGACCTCATATGCGGTGCGCAGCGCCGCCTCCATCACGCCGCCGGTCACACCGAAGATGACCGCCGCGCCGGAGTATTCGCCCAGCATCTCATCGAAGTTGTCGTCCGGCAGGTTCGCAAAGTCGATGCCCGCAACCTTGATCATGCGCCCGAGCTCGCGCGTGGTGATGACGATGTCCACATCCGGGATGTCGCCGCGTCCCAACTCGGGGCGCGCCGCCTCGTACTTCTTGGCGGTGCAGGGCATGACGGATACGACCACGATGTCTTTGGGATCGATCCCCGATTTCTCGGCGAAATAGCTCTTGATCACCGCGCCCTCCATCTCGTGGGGGGATTTGCACGACGAAAGGTTCGGAATGAAATCCGGATAATACGTTTCGCAGAACTTGATCCAGCCCGGCGAGCAGGAGGTGATCATCGGCAGTACGCCGCCCTCCTTCACGCGCGCGACGAGCTCGGACGCCTCCTCCATGATGGTGAGGTCGGCGGCGAAGTTCGTGTCAAACACCTTGTCAAAGCCCAGCCTGCGCAAAGACGATGCGAGCTTTCCGGTGACGTTTGTGCCGATCGGCATGCCGAACTCCTCGCCGAGCGCCGCGCGCACCGCGGGCGCCGCCTGCACCACGACGAATTTTTTCTCGTCAGCCAGCGCGTCCCACACCTTCTGGGTGTCGTCGCGCTCGATCAGCGCGCCCGTCGGGCAGGCGGCGATGCACTGACCGCAGTTGATGCAGCCGGTCTGCGCAAGCGTCATGCCCCAGGCGGAGGCGATCTCGGTCTTCATGCCGCGCCCGATCGCGCCGATCACGCCCACGTTCTGCACCTTGTCGCACATCGCCACGCAGCGGCGGCAGATGATGCACTTGGCGTTGTTGCGGCGGATGGCGAGCGAGGAATCGTCGTACTTCGCCTCGGGCATCAGCCCGTTGTACTTATCCTCGTCGTCCACGCCGTACTCCACGCACAGATCCTGCAATTCGCAGGTGGTGGAGCGCACGCAGGAGAGGCATTTTTTGTCGTGCGTCGAAAGCAGCAGCTCGAGGTTGCTCTTTCGGATGTCGCGAAGCAGGGGCGTGTTTGTTTTCACGTTGATCTCCCCGGTCTCGCGGTTCTTGGGCAGGCTCTCCACCGGCAGCACGCACGCCGCGCCGGGAATGCGCGCGCCCGTCTCCACCAGGCACATGCGGCAGCCGCCGATCTCGTTTAAGCCCTTCATATAGCACAAGGTCGGGATTCGGATCCCGGCAGCCCTTGCCGCTTCCAGCACGGTTGTGCCAACCGGCACGGTAACGGAAACGCCGTCGATTTTAAGCGTGATGTCACTCATAATGCTCTTCCTCCTTCGCTCACTTCTTGGAGATCGCGCCGAATTTGCACTTCTCCATGCAAGCGCCGCACTTGATGCATGTGCTCTGGTCGATCACATGCGGCTGTTTGACCTTGCCCGCGATCGCGTTGACCGGGCAAACGCGCGCGCACAGCGTGCAGCCCACGCACTTGGACTCATCGATGATGTAGCTGAGCAGGCTTGCGCAGACGCCCGCGGGGCAGCGCTTTTCGTAGATGTGCGCCTCGTACTCGCTCCTGAAATGCTTGAGCGTGGAGAGCACGGGGTTGGGCGCGGTCTGCCCGAGCGCGCACAGCGCGGACTGCGAGATGTTCGCAGCCAGCGTCTCGAGCCGCTCGATGTCGCCGTCTTCGCCCTTGCCCTCGCAGATGCGATCGAGGATTTCGAGCATCCTGCGCGTGCCGACGCGGCAGGGGACGCACTTGCCGCAGCTCTCATCGACCGTAAAGTCGAGGAAGAAGCGGGCGATATCGACCATGCAGTTGTCCTCGTCGATGACGATCATGCCGCCCGAGCCCATCATCGAGCCCGCCGCAACGAGGTTTTCGTAGTCGATCGGCGTGTCGAGCGCGCTTGCCGGGAGGCAGCCGCCGGAAGGTCCGCCGGTCTGCACCGCTTTGAATTCCTTGCCGTCGGGGCAGCCGCCGCCGATTTCGTATACGATGTCGCGCAGCGTCGTGCCCATCGGCACCTCGACGAGCCCGGCGTTGCTGATTTTTCCGCCGAGCGCGAAGACCTTCGTGCCCTTGGACTTCTCCGTGCCCATCTCGGCAAACCATTCCGGCCCGTTTAGTATGATCTGGCAGATGTTTGCATACGTCTCGACGTTGTTTAGGATCGTGGGCTTTCCGTACAGCCCCTTGACCGCGGGGAACGGCGGACGCGGGCGGGGCTCGCCGCGCAGACCCTCGATGGAGTGAAGAAGCGCCGTCTCCTCGCCGCAGACGAACGCGCCCGCACCCAGACGGATCGACAGATCAAAATCAAAGCCCGATCCGAAGATGTCCTTTCCGAGAAGCCCGTACTCGCGCGCCGCGTTGATCGCGATCTCCAGGCGCTTGACGGCGATGGGGTACTCCGCGCGCACATAGATATAGCCCTGATCCGCGCCGATCACATAGCCCGCAATCGCCATGGATTCGATGATGGTGTGCGGGTCGCCCTCGAGCACCGAGCGGTCCATGAACGCGCCCGGGTCGCCCTCGTCGGCGTTGCAGCAGACGTACTTCTGCCCCGTCGAGCCCATGGCGAAGCGCCACTTCGTGCCCGTGGGGAAGCCCGCGCCGCCGCGCCCGCGCAGCCCGGATTTTTCGATCGTATCGACGACCTCCTCGCGGGTCATCTCGGTGAGCACCTTCGCGAGCGCTTTGTAGCCGTCAAAGGCGATGTACTCGTCGATGGACTCGGGGTTGATCACGCCGCAATTGCGAAGCGCGATCCGCTTTTGCTTTTTGTAAAAATCAATTTCGTCGAGCGGTTTGAGCTCGGCGGTGTCCTCGTGGTCTTCCTTATAAAGCAGGCGCGTGACGATGCGCCCCTTCACGAGGTGCTCGGACACGATTTCGTCCACATCCTCCGCGGTGACGCTCTGATAGAACGCGCCCTCGGGATAAACGATCACGACGGGGCCCGCGGCGCAAAGACCGAAGCAGCCGGTTCTGACAAGCTTTACCTCTTTTTCGAGACTGTTCTCGGAGAGCAGCTTTGAAAACCGTTCGTACACCTTGGGCGAGCCCGAAGATGTGCAGCCGGTGCCTGCGCAGACCAGTATTGTGGAACGGAAAAGCTCCATGATGTTTCCCTCCTCAGTGTGAGCGATTATTTCTCGACCGCGCCGATGGTGTACTCGAGCACGGGGCTTCCGTTCACCACATGCTCCGCGACGATGCGGCTCGCCATTTCGGGTTGTACGTTGATGTAGGTCACCTTTTCCTGCCCGGGCAGTGTGATCTCGACGATCGGCTCGTAGCGGCACATCCCGATGCAGCCCGTCTGCGCGACCACGACGTTGAGCAGATTGCGCTTGCCTATCTCATCGAGAAACGCGGTCATCACCGGGCGCGCCCCGGCGGCGATGCCGCAGGTCGCCATGCCCACCACGACGCGCGTGCCCTCGCTCTCGCGGCGAAGGTTGACCTGGCTGAGCGTTTTTTGACGGATCTTCTCAAGATCGGCTATGGATTTCATGCGTTAGAGCACCTCCGAATCATTTTGTTCGCGGCCCGTGTCG
>JBMNUA010000199.1:0-4556 GCA_050945995.1 Christensenellales bacterium | reverse complement strand
GAACGCATCGAGCCTTGCGTGCATGCTGCGCCAGTATGTGGAAAAAAACGAGGTCGCCGAGTGCCTGTTGACGCTCGAGCATCCCATCGCGTTTGACACCGCAGGGACGGTTGAGGGCACGAGCCGGTTCGTGATCGTGGACGATTACGAGATCGCGGGCGGCGGCATCATCACCGAGGCGACCGAAGCGTATGACTACGATGTGCGCAACATCCGCTGGTCGTCCGGGCGCATCACGCAGGCGGAGCGCGGCAAGCACTTTGCCGACAACGGGCTCGTCGTTTGGATGACGGGGCTTTCGGGTGCGGGGAAAACGACGATTGCGCAGGAGACCGAGCGCGCGCTCGTCGAGGCGGGGATTCCCTGCTATGTGCTGGACGGCGACGAATTGCGCCGCGGGCTGAACCGCGACCTCGGCTTCTCCGCAGACGACAGGCGCGAGAACATGCGAAGGACGATGGAGGTTGCAAACCTGTTCCGCAAGGCGGGCACGGTGGTGATCGTGGCGCTCATCTCCCCCTTCGAGGAGAACCGCCGCACGGCGCGCACGCTCATCGGCGAGCGATTCCTCGAGGTGTATGTGAAGGCGAGCCTGGAGACCTGCCAATCGCGCGACCCGAAGAAGCTGTACCGGAAGGCGACGGGCGGCGAGATCAAGAATTTCACGGGCATCGACGGGCTGTATGAGGAGCCGAAGAACCCCGATCTCGTGCTCGACACCGAGACCTGGTCGGAGGTCGAGTGCGTGGAGAGCCTGTTGGGCGCGGTGTCCAACGTGCTGGGCGGGTTGGATGTGGGAGGTGCTTGATGATCAGCCGGGTGAAATCGACGCGGGCATACGCGGGCATCTGGCGCGCGGTGCGCAATCGTCCCAAGCTGCACATATCAGCGCTCATGGTGCGCGAGTTCTTCACCGCACTTCAATACATGCGCACTTGCGGCGCGTACACGCGGCGTACCTATCACATCTCACACGAGAAACAGCTGATCTACCTGAGCAATTCCAAGGTCGCGTGTTCGTCGATCAAGGCGAGCATCTACGATTTGGGCGATTTGAGCGATTACAGGCGCGTGCATCAGGTTGCGAACGCGTGCAACGACTTTGAGCTGTGCGTGCCGTGGGATAAATACGCGGACTACTACAAGTTCACCTTCGTACGAAATCCGTTCGCGCGGCTCGTCTCCTGCTATGTCAACAAGCTGATCACCGACCGAGAGAAGCTCGGGAAAACCATGCAGCGACTGTATTTCTCGCGCTACCTATTCGGGTATTTGAATGTGGACAAGGGATTTCACAACTGGGCGGCGCGCGTCTGCCGCATCCCCGACCGGCTCGCAGATCGGCACTTCGTGGGGCAGCATTACCTCATCCACGACGCGAAGGGGCGTCCGCTCGTCGAGCATGTGTTTCGCTTTGAGAACCTCGCGCGCGAGTACGAAACCATCCGCGAGCGATTCGCGCTCGCGCCGCTGCCGCATTACAACAAGACGAAAAAAGGCAATTGGATGGATTATTACGATCTCGAAACCGCGCGGCGCGTGTATAAGCGGTACAAGCGCGACATCGAGGCGTTTGGCTACGAGGAGGTTTACGACGCACTCATTGCGCACATCAAAAGCAGGGATTTGACGGAGGGCGCATGATCCGGGGATACTTGAAACAATTGGATGCACGTTCGGGGATACGCATGCGGCGGATCATCGCGTTTCTTACGCTCCTGCGCCGCGTGCACAAGCGCGGATCGTACTATTCGCGCTCCATCTTCTGCGTGCCGGAGAAAAAGCTGTTGTACTTGAGCGTTTCCAAGGCGGGCAACACGTCGATCAAGGCCGCGCTCTACGCGCTGCCCGAGACAGACGATTACCGCACGATTCACGCGGATGTGCGCAAGATCGGCGAGAATCGCAGGGCGACGGAGATTGTGAATTATCCGGATTATGATTCGTTCACCTTCGTGCGCAACCCGCTCGAACGGCTGGTGTCGTGCTACGAGAACAAGTTTCACTCGGACAAGGCGAGCGTCGGGCGGACGATCCGCACGCTGATCTACGACCGATATCTATTGGGATTCCTCGCGAAGGATCGCGGGTTTCGGAATTTCGCGCGCCGCGTCTGCCTGATCCCGGACCGCAACGCTGACCGCCATTTCGCGAGCCAGAGCATGAACGCACTGGATGCGGACGGCAAGATCATCGTCGATTATGTGGGCAAGTTCGAGAATTTTGCGGATGATTTTGAAACGCTGCGCAGGCGCTTTGACCTCGCGCCCCTCCCCCACTACAACAAAACAAAGAAGTCCGGCAGGAATTGGATGGATTATTACGACTTGAAAACGGCAAAGCGCGTGTATCAGCGGTACCGCACGGACATTGCGGTGTTCGGATACCAAGATGCGTATGACGCGCTGATCGACTACTTAAAGGCGAAAGAACACCCGCCCCACGATGATTGAGGCGGGTGTTTTCATGCTATCTCGCCTGCGGCTGTCCCCCGCTCAGCTTTTCATGGATCGCCTGCGCGGCGCGCTTGCCTGCGCCCATCGCGAGGATCACCGTCGCCGCGCCGGTCACCGCATCGCCGCCGGCGTACACGAATTCGCGGCTGGTCTCAAGCGTTTCCTCGTTTACGACCAGACCGCCCCAGCGGTGTGCCTTGAGCCCCGGGGTCGTGTCGCGCAGAAGCGGGTTCGGCGAGTTGCCGATGGCGACGATCACCGTATCGACATCGAGCAGAAATTCGCTGCCGGTAACGGCGATCGGTCTGCGCCTGCCGGACGCGTCGGGCTCGCCCAATTCCATCCGCACGCATTCCATGGCGCGCGCTTCGCCGGATTCGTCGCCGATGATGCGCGTGGGGTTGGTCAGCATCATAAACTCGATGCCCTCCTCCTTCGCGTGCTCGACCTCCTCGGCGCGCGCGGGCATCTCGCGCTCGCTGCGCCGATAGACGACATAGACATGTTCCGCGCCCAGCCGCTTTGCGCTGCGCGCCGCGTCCATCGCGACGTTTCCGCCGCCGATCACGGCGACGCGCGTTCCGCGGCGCACCGGCGTATCGACATTCGGAAATTCATACGCGCGCATGAGGTTGATGCGCGTCAGATACTCGTTTGCGGAGTACACGCCGATCAAGTTTTCACCGGGGATGCCCTGAAAATTCGGGAGCCCCGCGCCCGAGCCGATGAACACCGCGCTGTACCCCTCGTCCGTGAACAGCTCGTCCAAAGTGACGCTGCGCCCGACGATCATATCCGTTTTGATCTCAACGCCCATCGCCTCAAGGCTCGCGATCTCCTCGCGCACCAACGCCTTGGGCAGCCGGAATTCGGGGATGCCGTACACGAGCACGCCGCCTGGCATGTGAAGCGCTTCAAATACCGTCACCGCGTAGCCGAGCATGCGCAAGTCGCCCGCACAGGTCAGCCCCGCGGGACCCGAGCCGATCACCGCGACCTTTTTGCCGTTCAAGGGCGCGACTTCGACGGGCGGCGTGCCGCGCTGCATGGCGTAATCCGCCGCGAACCGCTCGAGCCTGCCGATGCCGACAGGCTCGCCCTTGATGCCGCGCACGCATTTCGCCTCGCATTGCACCTCCTGCGGGCAGACGCGCCCGCAGACCGCGGGCAGCGCGTTCGTCTCGCGGATCAATTCATAGGCGCGCATGTGCTCGCCGTCCGCAATCTTTTGTATGAATTCGGGGATGGGCACGTTCACCGGGCAGCCGGCGACGCAGGGCTTGTGCCTGCATTGCAGGCAGCGAAGCGCCTCCGCGACGGCGGTTTTTTCATCGTACCCGAGCGAAACCTCGCGAAAATTGGTGATCCGCTCACTCGGCGGCTGTTCGCGCGCGGGATTCTTTTTGCGTATGTCCATCAGCTGCGCTCCTCTCCGGTGAGCCGGCAAACATGGCTCTCGGCGCTCTTCCGCTCCGCGTCGGCGTAGAATCTGCCGCGCTGGATCGCCTCGTCAAAGTCCACCAGATGCCCGTCGAACTCCGGCCCGTCCACGCAGGCGAACTTCGTTTCGCCGCCGACGGTCAGCCGGCATGCGCCGCACATCCCCGTGCCGTCCACCATGATGGTGTTCATGCTCACAATCGTATGGATGCCGTGCGGGCGCGTCATCTCGCACACCGCGCGCATCATGGGCACAGGCCCGATGGCGATGATGCGCTCGTACCGCTCCCCCGCGCCCAGCTTTTCCGCGAGCGCGTCGGTGACAAAACCCTTGCGCCCGTTCGAGCCGTCGTCGGTCATCACGGTCACATGGACGCCCGCCTCGCGCAACTCATCTAACAATATCGCAAGCCCGATCGTGCGAAAGCCCACGATCATATCCACCTGCGCGCCGCGCTCGGTCAGCGCGATCGCCTGCGGAAACGCGATGGCGATGCCGAGCCCGCCGCCGATCACACACACGCGCTGCCCCTCCACGCCCTCAAAATCGCTTTGGCGACCCAGGGGTCCGACAAAATCGAGCAGGAAATCGCCCTCGTATAATTCATCCAATTTCGAGGTCGATGCGCCGAGTTTTTGGAAGATGATGGTCACCTCGCC
>JBMNUA010000198.1:0-4602 GCA_050945995.1 Christensenellales bacterium | reverse complement strand
CCCGACGACGCGTACCCCGACCGCTTTCAGAAATCCGCATACAAAAAGCCCGCGCTTGCGGCGAAAATCCGCGAAATCACAACGACTGTGGACGCGTTTTTCGCCTTTCTCGCAGAGGCGGGCGAGGCGGGAGAGGCGCGCGAGGACGCGCTTTCGCTGCCGGCAGATTTTATCATCCCCGACGTCCACGCGCGCGCGATGGCGGCTTTTGGGCTGCGATATGAGGACGGTGCGATCACATCCGAAAAATGGCCGGGGATGTTCCGCGCATGGAAGATGCTCTGCCCGCCCTGCGAGACGGCGCTTGATCGCGCGCGGCGCACCGCGCGCATGGAAAAATGCGCGTTTGTCGAGAACTCGCCGGGGCTCAAGGGCGCGTTTCACCGGCTGATGGGCGAGGAGACGGAGGTATTGACCCGCTGGCTCGAGGCGCACGGCTATCGGCGTGAGAGCCTGATATTGGATGGGCAGATCACCGCGCTTCGATACCTCAAGGACGGGCGCGGCGTGCAGTTTTTATACGACCCGCAGGTACGCGTGCCCGCGTGCATGGCGCTTGTCAGCCGCGCGTGGCGCGAGCTGCTTCCGGGGTATCCCGGGATGGCGCCGTCGATGCAGGCGTTTATACTCAAAAACAACAAACAATGCAACGGCTGCGCCGCGTGCGTGCAGAAGTCGGCGGGGCGCGCAAAGCCGCAGGCGGTCGTGGTCGAGCACAACGGCGCGCGCATCCCGCTGTGCCCGATGCCGCAGCGCGGATCGTATGTGTTTGAAAAAATCGACGCGCAGACGGTGGGCGACATCGTCGCATGCCTGCGCTACATGCAGACCGCGCTGCCCGCCGCCGCGCGCGAGGAATCCGCGGACGACATTGGAATGTTTCGCATTTGAGCGCAGAGGGCGATAAGGTCAGTCCATCATCGCGAGGATCTCCGAATCGGAGAGCTGGGGTTGCAGCGCGCGGTTGATGCCGGCGGCGATCATGCCGGCGGAATCCTTGATCAGCTCGTCGATCTCGCGCGGGGTGACGATCATATCGCCGCCCGTCGAATCCATCAATTCGCGCTCAAGCTGCGAGAGCGCCTCCTCGCTGTCGCCCGATTTTGAAACCGCTTCAAACGCGTCGCGTGCGAGCGTCGCGGCGTAGATGACGGTGGGCATGCCGACCGCTACCACGGGCACGCCGAGCTTCTCGCGCGTCAATGCGGCGCGATGGTTGCCCACGCCCGAGCCGGGCTGGATGCCGGTATCGGCGATCTGCACCGCCGCGCCGATGCGCCCGGTGGCGCGCGCGGCGAGCGCGTCAACCACCACGATGCAGGCGGGATCGACGCGCATGACGATGGATTCGAGCATCTCCGCGGTTTCGATCCCGGTCACGCCGAGCACGCCGGGCGCGACGGCGCACACGCTCCTCATCCGCTCATCGGCGTACTGGGAGAGCTCTGTAAAAATATGGCGCGTGACGAGCGTGCGATCCACGGTGAGCGGACCGAGCGAGTCCGGGGTGATCATGCGATTGCCGAGCCCGACGACCATCACGGATTTTTCGCCCACATCGCCGATCATGCGCGCGATCTCCTCGCCGATCATCGCCGCCATGCCGAGCCGCGCATCGACATCGCGCTTTTTCACCGCTTGGGATTCTAGTGTGATATAATTGCCGATGGGTTTGCCCAGGCGCACGGCGGACTTCTGGTCGGTGATGACGACCTCGGTCACATACACGCCCGCGTTCTCCCAATGGTTGACCTCTACGCCCGGGATCGCGCCCGCGTCGCCGACCGATTCCATGGCAAGGTCTGTGCGAATCTGCCGCATAGTTCGCCCTCCAATTTTTTGAAATCCCGCCGCAGAGCGATGGGAACGATGCTAGTTTACCCAACTTTAGCATCGAAATTCGCGCCGGGTATTGCATTTTGGATGCGCGGATGATAGAATATAAGGTGCTAATTTTGCGTAGGGAGGTGAACAATTTGCCGAATATTAAGTCTGCCATCAAGCGCGTAAAGGTGACGCAAAAAAAGAACCTGCGCAATCGCATGATCAAATCCGCGATGAGAACGCAGCTCAAGAAGTTTGATACCGCCGTCTCCGCGAACCAGGCCGATGCCACGATTCTCAGCGCGACACAGGGCGCGGTTGACAAGGCCTTGGCGAAGGGCGTTATTCATAAGAACGCGGCGAACCGCAAAAAGGCACGTTTGGCCAAGCGGCTCGCAAAGGCCGCCGCGGCGCAGTAAATCAGCCGGCAAACAAATCTGGGGGACGCGACGCGTACCCCCTGTTTGTCGTATCGATCGACCCGAGTGAAGGGAGTGCGCGCAACATGCTACACAGGCTGTCGATGCTCTGGCCCGACGGGCTTAGAAAGGCGCTTACGTTTTCCTACGACGACGGTGTGATGCAGGATTTGAAACTGATCTCGCTGTTTCGGCTCTACGGGCTCAAGGGCACGTTCAACTTAAACAGCGCGCTGTTCGGGCAGATCGACGTGATCGCGCACGGCGGGCGCGAGTACGACCACTCGCATGTGCCCGAGGAGGACATCGCGCATGTGTACGCGGGGTTTGAGGCGGCGATCCACACCGCGCATCATCCGCATTTGACGCAGTTGTCGAACGTCAACGCCGCGGAGGAGATATTAGCCGACCGCGCGGCGATCGAAGCGCTTGTCCGCTACCCCGTACGCGGCATGGCGTACCCCTTCGGCGAGACAGACGCGCGGGTGAAGGAGATTGTGCGCGTACTGGGCGTTACTTACGCGCGCGGCACGCGCACGACGGGCGATTGTTCGCTGCCGGTTGATCCGTATGACTGGGCGACGAGCTGCCATCACGCCGAATTGGAGCACTTGATCGAACCGTTTTTGGGGGATGCCGCGCGCGCGAGTCTGCTCAGCGTATGGGGGCACGCCTACGAATTTGACATGACGGGCACATGGGACGCGTTCGAGGGGATGCTCGAGCGCTTGGGCGGCAATGACGATGTGTGGTACGCGTCGAACATCGAGGTGTTTGACTATCTGGCGGCGCACCGCGCGCTGCGCTTTACGGCGGACGGCGCGGTGGTGGAGAACCCGTCGGCGACGGATGTGTTTCTGGATGTGGACGGCGAGACGCTCTGCATCCCCGGCGGCGAAAGGATGGAGATATGATGGACGACCTGTTCTCCTTCTCGCAGCCGCGCACACTCGCGCCGCTCGCCGACCGCATGCGCCCGCGCACGCTCGACCAGTTCATCGGGCAGGGGCATCTGGTGGGCCCGGGCAAGCTATTGCGCCGCGCGATCGAGGCGGACATGCTGACAAGCTCCATCTTCTGGGGACCGCCCGGCTGCGGGAAGACGACGCTTGCGTCGATCATCGCGGAGACGACGCGCGCGAACTTCGAGAAATTAAACGCGGTGACAAGCGGCGTTGCGGACGTGCGCGAGGTGTTAAAGCGCGCGGAAAACGCGCGGCGGATCGACGGGAAGGCGACGTATCTATTGCTGGACGAGTGCCACCGCTGGTCGAAGGCGCAGTCGGACTCCATATTGCCGGCGATCGAGCAGGGCGTGATCCGCTTCATCGGCTCGACGACCGAGAACCCCATGATCGCCATGACGCCCGCCATCGTCAGCCGCTGCCGGCTGTTTCGGTTTCAACCGCTCGCGCGCGCGGACGTAAAACAAGCGGTATTGGGGGCGATTGGCGACGCGGAGCGCGGCTACGGCGCGCAGGATGTGCGCATCGACGACGACGCGCTCGAGCACATCGCGCGGGTGGCGAACGGGGACGCGCGCAGCGCGCTCAACGCGCTGGAGCTCGCGGTCGTCTCCTCGCCGCTGGACGCGGACGGCGGCATCCGCATCACGCGCGAAATCGCCGAGGATTCGATCCAAGAAAAGGTGTTGCAGCTCGACGAATCGATGTATTACGACATGCTCAGCGCGTTTTGCAAATCGCTGCGCGGGTCGGATAGCGACGCGGCGCTCGCGTGGTTCGCGCGGCTCATCTACGCGGGCGTCGATCCGCGCATTGTGGTGCGTCGCATCATCGCGCACGCGAGCGAGGATGTGGGGCTTGCGAACCCGAACGCCATGCTGACCGCGGTCGCGGCGATGTCGGCGCTCGAAGCCCTCGGCATGCCCGAGGCGCGGCTCCCGATCGCGCAGGCGATCATCACGGTGTGCGAAAGCCCGAAGTCGAACGCGGTGTGCCGGGCGGTGGACGCGGCGTTTGCGGACGCCGAGAAGGGCGAATTCCAGCCCGTGCCGATGCACCTGCGCAATGCCTACAACGAACGCGAATCGCACGCGGGTGTCGGGAAGGGCTATCGCTACGCGCACGATTTCCCGGGGCATTTTGTGAAGCAGCAGTATTTGCCCGACGAGGCGCGCGGCACGCCCTACTATGTGCCGTCCGAACAGGGGTTTGAAACGCAGATCCGCGAGATACGCGAAACGCGCGGGTTTACGGACGCGCCCGATCCGGGGCGCGAGGAGTAGCGCGGGCGAACGCCGGCGGCTTCATGAGTTTTAACATCCAAACGGCAAACCGGGGCAACCTTTCCGGGTGCGCGCAAGTCTATCCTATATTGATGGAAAAAAACGGCAGAT
>JBMNUA010000197.1:0-4646 GCA_050945995.1 Christensenellales bacterium | reverse complement strand
TCGATGTACGCCTTGCCCTGCGCATCGTAGAGCCGCGCGCCCTCCCCCTTCACAATCTCCACGGGAAAGCGGCTGTATGTGCCCGCGATGTAATTCCGATCCGTCTCAAACACATTCATAGTTATCCCTCACTTAAACATCGTTCCGAGCCCCTCGTCGGTCAACAGCTCGATCAATATCGCGTGCTTCACCCGACCGTCGATGATGAACACCCGCTTCACGCCGCGCCGGATCGCCTCGATGCAGCACTCCACCTTGGGGATCATCCCCCCTTGGATCACGCCGCGGTTGATCAGCTGCGGCACTTCGCTGACATTCACGGACTTGATCAGCGTCGCGTCGTCGTCCTTGTCCAAAAGAAGCCCCGGAATGTCCGTCATGGAGATCATGCACTCCGCGCCCAGCGCCGCGGCGATCCGCGCGGCGGCGGTATCCGCGTTGATGTTGTAGGCGTTGCCCGATGAATCGCTGCCCACGGTTGAGATCACGGGGATGTAGCCTTGATCGAGCACGTCGTTAATGATCGCGGGCTCGATGCGCACGATCTCGCCCACATACCCGAGCGCCTCGTCCAGCGGCTTTGCCTCGATCATGCGCCCGTCCGCGCCGCAGAGCCCCACGGCGCGCCCGCCATAACGGTTAAGCAGACCCACGAGGTTTTTGTTGATCTTGCCGCACAGCACCATCTGCACGATCTCCATCGTCTCAAGGTCGGTCACCCGCAGCCCGTTGTGGAACGCGGATTTCTTGCCCACCCGGGCGAGCATGTCCGTGATCTCCGGACCGCCCCCGTGCACCAGCACCACGCGCATCCCGATCTCGCGGAGAAGCGCGATATCGCCCATCACCGCGTGCTTCAAATCCTCGGACACCATGGCGTTCCCGCCGTATTTGATCACCACAACCTTGCCCGCATAATCCTGAATGTACGGAAGTGCTTGAACGAGAACCTCCGCGCGCTGTGGATTGTTCATATCATACGCCTCCTAGGTTATCTCTGCCCGTCAGGTTCTGTAATCTCCATTGATCTTTACATAATCATACGTCAAATCGCAGCCGTATGCCGTCGCGCTCGCATCGCCCGATTGCAAATCGATGAGGATGCGCACCGCGTCCTTGGAGAGGATCTCTTTGGCGAGCGCTTCGGAAAACTGCGCGCCCGCGCCTTTTTCGCATACGAGCGCCTCGCCAGCGTCCGAGGCAAAGCGCAGCGAAATTTTATCCACGTCCACCGCCGCGCCCGAATAGCCGACCGCGCACAACACCCGCCCCCAGTTCGCGTCCGCGCCGAACATCGCGGCTTTGACAAGCGGCGAGCGCACCACCGCCTTCGCTGCGCACCGCGCCGTCTCCCAGTCGCGCGCGCCGGATACCTTGCACTCGATCAGCTTCGTCGCGCCCTCGCCGTCGGCGGCGATCTGGCGGCTGAGCGAGCGCATCACGAAGTTGAGCGCCTGCGAAAACGCGTCGAAATCGTCGCCCATGTCGTTAATTTCAGGGTTCTCCGCCATGCCGTTTGCAAGCACCGCGACCATGTCGTTGGTCGAGGTATCGCCGTCTACGGTGATCATGTTAAACGTCGTCTGCGTCTCGCGCGAGAGCGCCGTTTGAAGCACCTGCGGCGAGATCGCGCAGTCGGTGGTGATGTAAACGAGCATCGTCGCCATGTTCGGATGGATCATGCCCGATCCCTTCGCGATGCCGCCGATTTTACACGTCACGCCGCCGATCTCAAACGAAACGGCGCATTCCTTCGTGCGCAAATCCGTCGTCATAATCGCGTGCATGGCGTCCGCGCCGTCGCGCTTTAGGGACTTAACGAGCGCGGGGATGCCCGCCGCGATGGGCGAAATGTCGAGCCGCTGCCCGATCACCCCGGTCGATCCGACGACCATATCGTCCTTGGAGATGCCGAGCGCGTGCGCGGTCAGCGCGCACATGCGTTCGGCGACCTCGATGCCGTCGGCGTTGCAGGTGTTCGCGTTCCCGCTGTTGCAGATGATCGCCTGCGCCATGCCGTCTGCAAGGTTCGCCTTCGTCACGGTCAAGGGCGCGCCTTTGACCAGATTCTGGGTGTACACCGCGGCGGCGGCGGCACGCTTTTCAGAGTAGATGAGCGCGAGGTCTTTTTTTGTTTTATTTTTTCGCACGCCGCAATGGATGCCCGATGCCAAAAATCCCTTTGCCGCGCATACATTTCCGGATATTTCATGCATATTCATAAGCCCCTTCCGATGTTTAGTCCCTGCGCGATCTCCATGCCGCATGCAAGGTTCATGCACTCGATCGCCGCGCCGGACGCGCCTTTCCCGAGGTTGTCAAAGCTTGCGATCAACAGCATCCGCTCGTCGTTTCCCGCGACGGTGATCTCCATATCGTCGCGCCCCGAGAGCCGCGCGCCGAACCCGATGTCCGCGGGTTCTTCTATGTGGCGAACCAACGATCCCTGATACCGCGCGCGGTAGATCGTGCGGACATCCGCAGCCGTGCCCGCAATCTGCGCCTGAAACAGGGGCACGCTCACCTGCATGCCGCTGTAATAATCAGCGACGATCGGCAGGAAGATGGGCGCGTGGGATAGCCCCGTCGCCGCCGTCATCTCCGGCAGATGCTTGTGCGACTGCGAAAGCGCATAAGCCTTTGGTGATTGAAGCAGCGCATCCCGATCCGCCGCTTCGTATTCGGCGATCATCTGCTTGCCGCCCCCGGAATATCCCGTGAGCGAGGTTGCGCTCAGAAGCGTGTCTTTGCTCAGGATGCCCGCCTCGATCAGCGGATAGATGAGCGCCACAAACCCGCTCGCGTGGCAGCCGGGCACGCTGATGCGCTTGGCGCGCGCAACCGCCTGCGCGTGCGCCGGCGAGAGCTCCGGCAGCCCGTATGCCCAGCCGGGCGCTATGCGGTGCGCGGTTGACGCGTCGATGATCACGGTGTCGGGGTTTTCGACCATCAAAACCGCTTCGCGCGCCGCCGCGTCCGGCAGGCATAAGAACGCAACGTCCGCCGCGTTCAGCGCTTCTTTGCGCCGCCGCGGGCACTTTCGCTCGTCTTCGCCCAACCGAATCCATTCGATGTCCGTGCGCGCGCGCAGCCGCTCGTCAATCCGCAGCCCCGTCGTACCGTTTCTCCCGTCGATGAACACCCGCTTCATTTGTCGCCCTCCCAGCATATTCACCATATGCAATTTTATTGCATTATTATACATCTTTTGCGCGGGCTGTCAAGGATGCGAATGTAAATTCATACCGAATTTGAGTGATCGATTGCATAAAAATCCCCCCGCAGCCCATGCCGCGGGGAGATATGCCAATCCATCTGTGGTTCGGTCAATCGTTGCTATGTTATGAAGGTCGCCCGCTTATCCCTTGCGTGCCTCGTCGGCGTCCGCGCGGATCTGCGCCTTGAGCGCATCGACATGTTCAAACCTGCGCTCCGGTCGCAAAAATCGCAGATATTCCACCGTCACCGTCTCCCCGTAGATGTCGCGGTCAAAATCGAGGATGTACACCTCAATCGTCGAGCCGCCCTCCGGCAACGTGGGGTGCTTTCCCTGGTTCAGCACGCAGACGCGCGCGCCCGCCTCGCCCGGTATGAAAATCCGCCCCGCATACACGCCGTCCGGCGGCAGCGCATCGTCGCGCACAAGCGCGATGTTGGCGGTGGGGAAGCCCAACTTGCGCCCCATGCGCTTCCCCCCGACCACCTTGCCCGTAATCCTTTGTATCACAGCGTCAATTCAGCCCTTTGTATAATGTGATCCTGATAGCATTTGTCCAACTCCACGAAATAGCCGCTCCAGCCCCATACGCGCACGATGAGGTTCTGATACCGCTCGGGGTGCGCCTGCGCATCGCGCAGGGTGTCCGCGTTCACGGTGTTCAATTGCAACTGGTGCCCGCCCCAGCCGATGTACGCGCGCACGAGCGCCGCCGCCTTCTCAATCGCCTCGTCGTTTTGAAACACCGTGTCGTGAAATTCCAGCGTCACGGGCCCTCCGTTGATCGTGCGCATGAGATCGGGCTTTGCGAACGAGCGGAGGACGGAGACAGGTCCGTTCACCTTCACATTCAAAGACGGCGAGAAGTTTGCCGAAAGCGGCGTGCCCGCGCGCCGCCCGTCGGCGGTCGCTCCCAACTCGCGCGCATGCCAAATGTAGTACATCGCCGCGCCCGTGCCCGCGCGATACCGCCCGCCGCGCTCGTTGCGCGAATTCGACACCGCGTCCGCAAACGCGCCGAGCAGCGCCGTCGCATATCGGTCGGCGCGATCGTCGTCGTTGCCCATCTTCGGGCACTCGTTCACAAGCGCGTCGAGCAGCGCCGGCTCGCCGTCAAAATCCGCGTCCATCGCCGCGATCAGCCGCTCCGGCGCGATGCCGCGCGCAAACACCATCTCCTCAAACGCCGCGAGCGAATCCGCCGCCGTCGCGATGCCCGTGCCGTGCAGCCCGTAGTTGTTGTACACGCAGCCCTGTGCGATGTCGCACCCCGGCTCGACGTCGAAAAACAGGCTCATGTAGGGCGAGGGGATCATGTATAAATCGTTTACGCCCCGCGCAATCGTCTGCACCGTTTCGCGCAGAATCTCGGATGCGCGAGAGAGAACCTCGTCCATGGATTTCGCATTCGCCGCCTCGCGGATCGCGC
>JBMNUA010000196.1:0-4676 GCA_050945995.1 Christensenellales bacterium | reverse complement strand
CCTGCTCCAGCGCGCCCGCGCGCTCGTGCAGTTCGATCTTCGCATCCGCCAGTTCGCCCTCGAGCCGCGAAACATCCCCGCGCGCGGTGTCAAGCGCCGCCTCAAACGATTCGACATCGCCCTGCGCCGCCGTCAACGCGCCCTCGAGCCGCACGATCTCCTCGTGCGCCGCCGTCAGCTGCGCGGTCGTGTCCTCGCGCGCCGCCTCGGTGGTGTCAAGCTTCGTCTGCAATTGCGCGATGTCCTCGTCCTTCGCGCCGCCCTCGGACACCAGGCTGTCGATGCGCGCGCCCGCTTCCGCGATCATGCGCTCGTACTCCTCGATCTTGCGCAACAGCTCCTCGATCTCGGCTTCCTTTGCCTCGATCTGCTCCTCCAACTCGCGCGCGAGCGCCTCGTTCTCGCCCTTCGCCGCCTCGAGCTGCATAATATAATCGTCGCGCTCCGCCTCAAGCGCCTGTAAATCGCGCCGGAGCATCCGAAGCTCGACTGCGCTGATATCAATCGCCGCCTGCTCGTCGCCCGCTTCGATCAATTCGGTGAGCAGCGCGTGATACACCTCATCCAGTTCGGCGCGCGCATCCGAAACGCCCGCCTCATAGCCCGCAATCGCGGCGATCGCATCGTCATCGTCCGCCAGATCGCCCGCCGCATCGATTTCGGCTTCGAGCGCGGTCATGCCGTCATAGATCGCGTCAAACTGCCCCTGATAGCCTTCCGCAGCCGCATCGTCCGCCGCACCGCGCAGCCGCTCAATCGCGCCCGCAATCTGCTCGCGATCGGCAAAGGCGATGTCGAGCAGCGCATCCGCCGCGCGCCGCGCCTCGGTGCGCTCGTCGGGAACAACGTCGATCTCGCCCGCCTTCGCAGTGGGCGTGGTGATCACGACCGGCGTCGGTGTTGCGACCGGGGTCGGCGTTACGACCGGAGTCGCCGTTGCGACCGGAGTCGGTTTGGTTGTCGCGGTTCCGACCGGAGTCGGTTCTGGCATCGCCGTAACAACAGGCGTCACCGTTGCGACCGCAGTCGTCGTCACGACCGGAGTTGCGTCCATCTTCGCCGCGGCAACCGCAAGCTCGCTCGTCAGCGCATCGTTCGCCTCGCGCAGCGCGACGTTCGCGCCCTCCAGCGCGGCGTTCACTTCCTCCAGCGCGGCGTATTCGCCCACAAGCGCATCATGCTCGCCCGTAAGCGCGTCAAATTCAATCGTCAGCGCCGCGTTCGCCGCCTCCAGCGCGATATTCGCTTCCTCGAGCGCAACATTCGCCGCTTCCAACGCGGCATATTCGCCCACCAGCGCGTCGTGCTCGCCCGCAAGCGCGGCGTTCGCCGCCTCCAGCGCAGCGTTCGCTTCCTCGAGCGCGGCGTTCACACCCTCGAACTCGCCGTACTCCGCCATCGCGCGGTCGAGCGATTCCTGCGTCGCGGCAAGCGCTTCGTTCGCCTGGTCGCGCAGGGTCTGCGCCCCGTCGAGCTCCGTCTTCGCGTCGTCGAGCCGCAGCTTGAACATCGCCGACGAAACCAGCGCCGCAATCAGAAGCAGCGCGAGCACCCAGATCCATATTTTGCTTTTCCGGTCCATTGTGACGCCCCCCGATTTGAATATCTGATTCGGTTGCGCAATCCCCGCATCCCATGCGCCCTGCGCGCGCGGCGCAGCCCGATTCCAAACGCCGCCTGCCGCTTCCTACGCAGCGGCACACCCATTGTACCATAAATTTCCCAAATTTCCTATACAAATCGCGTACAATTCATCAAATTTGACGATATTATTCATCAATCACCGCGCCGCCCAAGCACCGGTTTCCCTGATAGAGCACCGCGGACTGCCCCGGCGTCACCGCGCGCTGCCTTTCGGCAAACGCAATGCGCACCCGCTCGCCCGCCACCTCCACCCGCGCGTCCTGCAAGGGCTGCCTGTGCCGCAGCCGCACCTTCGCGGAAAACGCCGCGCCCGGCGGCTCGCCCGCAATCCACGTCGCATCCGAAGCCTCGGCGCGCATGGTGTAGAGCCGCTCGGAGTCCGCGCCCTGGGATACGATCAGCTCGTTTCGCCGCGCGTCCTTGCCCACAACAAACCAGCGCTCGCCCGTGCCCGCGCCGCCGATGCCCAGCCCGCGCCGCTGCCCGAGCGTGTAGTACAAAACCCCCTCGTGCCGCCCCACGACCTTTCCGTCCTCGGTCACGATCTCGCCGGGCTGCGCCGGCAAATACTGCTTCAAAAACGCGCGGAAATCGCGCTCGCCGATAAAGCATACGCCGGTCGAATCCTTTTTATCGACGGTCGCAAGCCCCGCCTCCCGCGCAATTTCGCGCACCTCGCCCTTTGACAGCCCGCCGATGGGGAACATCGCCTTCGAGAGCGCGCGCTGCCCGAGCATATACAAAAAATAGGTCTGATCCTTCATCGGGTCTTTGGATAATTCGAGCGTGTATAGCCCGTCCGCCTGCCCGATGGCGGCAAAATGCCCCGTCGCCATGCGCTGGGCGCCGAGCTTTAGCGCAAAATCCAAAAATTCGGAGAACTTGATCTCGCGGTTGCACAAAGCGTCCGGGTTCGGCGTGCGGTTGTTTCGGTACTCCTCGAGGAAATGCGAAAACACGCGCGCCCGATACGCGCGCGCGAAGTTGACGGAATAGTAGGGAATGTCGATCCGGTCGCACACGCGCCGCACA
Organism: Christensenellales bacterium; assembly: GCA_050945995.1. Taxonomy (GTDB): domain Bacteria; phylum Bacillota; class Clostridia; order Christensenellales; family Aristaeellaceae; genus RUG11247. Next base: position 2,000 of record JBMNUA010000196.1, on the reverse strand, counting down.
TCGTCCCAATCCTTCTGGGACGTGCACACGCCGCCGTCGTCCTTCTCCTCCCAGTTGTTCATGAAAACGCCGATCACCTCGTGCCCCGCGCGCTTGAGAAGCAGCGCCGCCACCGACGAGTCCACCCCGCCCGACATGCCGAGTACGACCTTCATGGCGCTTCCTCCGTGGGCGCGGGCACGGGCGTCGGCTCGATGATGATGCCGATCTGCCGCATCCCCGTGATCTTCCACTTGCCCGCGGAGCGCGCAAGCGCGATGGAGTACCTGCCGCCCTGCCACGCGGGCACCTCGGGGTCCACCTCGTCGCGGCGGCTGGAGAGCACGCTGCCTGTGATCGAGGGCACGCGCTCGGTCACCGTGCAGCTCGCCACATCGTCCCACGGCCACGCCCATAGGCTTTCAATCGAAAGCACATAGTCAAAACTTTGGATGTCGTATGCGCCGAACGCGCTCGAGCCGTCGAACGCGCCCTGCAGCGCCGAGTCGTGGTTCAAGAATTCCGCGTGGAAATAATCGTTGAGCGATTCCGCGCCGGCGGCGGTCAATATCGTCTCAACGCGCGCGCGCAGCCCGTCGGTCAACACAATGTAGATGTTGGCGGAGTTCATGCTCATATAAAACGCGCAGACGAGGATCGACGCGACGATGGTCACGACGAGCGCGCGCGAGGCGATGAACCACATAAAACGCCGGATATATTTCATTGGATCGCTGCTCCTTTGATAAGGAAGTTTCATACCTTTGACGCATGAGCGGGCGCGTTTGTCCCCGCGCGTGACAAGAATTAACCTTCGTCGCCCGCGCCCTCGAGGATCTCGCGCATCTGCTCGATCATCTGCTCGTCGGTGAGCCGGAACTTGAACGCCACGCGCCTGGACGCCGCGTCGTCCTCGTGCCCCTGCGCGTCATAGATCGGATCGCTGTACGAACGCCCGTTCGCAGTGAGCAGCGATTCGAGCCGCGCCTTCTGCTCGCCGGTGAGGTTTGCGTAATTGCTGTCGAGCACATACTCCGCCACAGCATACGCGCGGTTCTGCGAAAGCCGCAGGTTCTTGATGTAGGTGTCGGTGGAGTCCGTGTGCCCCTCGATGATGATCTCGGACACATACGCGCTGTTCTCCGCGGAGAAGATCACCGAGAGATACGCCGGCAAGAATCGATCGATGTATTCGCGCCCGGCGTCCGTCAAATCCGCCGATCCGTAGGCGAACAGCACGTCGCTTTCGAGCATGATCGCGCCGCTCACCGGATCGACCGTCGCGGAAATCTGGCTCTCCTTGAGGGTGTGGCTGAGCGTCTGTATGATGCGCGAGCGCACGCCGACCAGCGCCTCCAACTGCGCCTGCTGCCCCTCGAGCTGCGACTGCTTCTCGCCAAGCTCCGTTTGCAGCGAGGCGAGCGCGCCCTCCCGCTCCTCGAGCAAACTCAGCGCGGCGTCGAGCTGCGACTGCTTCTCGCTCAGTTCAAGCTCGGAATCCGCCATCGCCTGCTGCGCAAGGTTCAATAGCACCTGCTGCTTGGCAAGCTCTTTCTCCGCATCGGTCAATTCCCGCTGCTGGCTCTCGAGCGTGTCCTGCGCGCTGGTGAGCGCGGTTTCCTTTTCACTTAATACCGCTTGAATCAGCAGCATGTTGTCGAGCTCCTGCTCGTATGCCGCCTGTATGATGAAGTATTGATAGAGGATATAGAACAGTACCAGAATAAAAACCAGCACCATCACGCTCATCAAGTCCGAAAAGCTGAGCCAAAAATCCTGTTTGGAGCTGCCCTGCGCGGCGCGCGACGCCGAGCGGCGCGGATATCGCATCGATTTCACCACCCTTTGGGATCATGCCGTTTATCGTTATGAGGGTGCCGAAAGTCCATTTCCGTCAGAAACTCCACCATATGTTGTGGATCAATCGCGGGAAATGGGCTTTGACATCCGAGCCATTTACTTGCCGTACATGCGATCCACCGCGTCGTCGATCGCGCGCTGGGCGCGGTTGAGCGATGCGT
>JBMNUA010000195.1:0-4704 GCA_050945995.1 Christensenellales bacterium | reverse complement strand
CTACGGGATGCGCGATGTGAAGGATCGGCTGGTCGAGTATTTGGGCGTGCGCGCATTGAATCCCGGGGTGAAAAGCCCGATCCTCTGCCTGGTCGGACCGCCGGGGGTGGGCAAGACCTCCATCGCGCGCTCGGTTGCGCGCGCGCTGGATCGCTCGTTTGCGCAAATGTCGCTCGGCGGCGTGCACAACGAGGCAGAACTGCGCGGGCACAGGCGCACCTATGTGGGCGCGCTGCCGGGGCGCATCATCTCCGGCATCGAACAATGCGGCGCAATGGACCCCGTGTTTCTGCTCGACGAGATCGACAAGCTCTCGCGCAGCTTAAACGGCGACCCCGCATCCGCGCTGCTCGAAATTTTAGACCCCGAGCAGAACAGCCGCTTCCGCGACCATTACATCGACGCGCCGTTTGATCTTTCTGATGTGATGTTCATCACCACCGCGAACACCACCGACACCATCGACCGCGCGCTGCTCGACCGCATGGAGATCATCGAGGTGTCGAGCTACACGCTCGAGGAGAAGGTGCAGATCGCCAAGCGCCACCTTGTGCGCAAGCAGTTGAAGGCGCACGGGCTGAAGGCGGCGCAGGTGCGGTTTCAGGAGACCGCGATCCGCGAATTGATCGACAAATACACGCGCGAGTCCGGCGTGCGTACGCTCGAGCGGCAGATTGCGAAGCTCTGCCGGAAGGCGGCGCTCTCCCTGAGCGAGGACGATGCGGCAAAGAGCGTGACCATCAACGCAAAGACGCTCGCAAATTTCCTCGGCGCGCCGAAGTACCTGCGCACGCCGCTTCGCGATATGGCGGCGGTGGGCGTGGTGAACGGGCTTGCGTGGACGAGCGTGGGCGGCGAGGTGATGCCCGTGGAGGCGCTCGCCATCGAGGGCGGCGGCGCGATGCAGCTGACAGGCAAGCTGGGCGAGGTGATGCGCGAATCCGCAAAACTGGCGCACAGCACGGTGCGCATGCAACTCAAGCATTGCGGACTGCCCAACGACTACTTCAAATCGCACGACATGCATGTGCATGTGCCCGAGGGCGCGGTGCCCAAGGACGGGCCTTCCGCGGGCGTGGCGATCACCTGCGCGATGCTGTCGGCCGTGACGGGCATCCCCGCGCGCAGCGACATCGCCATGACGGGCGAGATCACGCTGACCGGGCGGGTATTGCCCATCGGCGGCGTGAAAGAAAAACTGCTCGCCGCCTACCGCATGGGCGTGAGCAACGTGCTGCTGCCGCGCGAGAACGAGAAGGATTTGGAACAACTCGACCAGAATGTGCGCGCCGATTTGAATGTGGAGTTCATCGAGCGCGTGGAGGAGGCGTTTGTCGCCGTGCTGACCGAGCCGATCGGGCGCAAGGCGGAGCGCATGAGGGTGATATGACCATAAAACGCGCGGACTTCGTGGTATCCTTGAGCCGGCTCAGGGAGTTTCCCGGGCAGGGGCTGCCCGAGATCGCCATGGCGGGCAAATCGAACGTGGGGAAAAGCTCGCTGATCAACCATCTGACGAACCGATCCAAGCTCGCGCGCACATCGTCCGCGCCGGGCAAGACGCGGCTGATCAACATCTACGCGGTGAACGAGCAGTTTTTCCTCGTCGATCTGCCGGGGTACGGGTTTGCGAAGGCGTCCAAGGAGGAGCGCGGCAAGTGGGGCGAGATGATCGAGGGGTATCTCGAGGGATCGCGGTATCTGCGGCATGTGCTCCAATTGGTGGACATCCGGCATGAGCCGACGGCGGATGATCAGTTGATGGTGAACTACCTGCGCCATTACGATATCCCGTTTACGGTGGTGGCGACGAAGGCGGACAAGCTGTCCAAGGCGGCGCGCGGGCGCAACATCCCCGCGATCTGCCGGAAGCTCGCCGTGCAGCCGTGGGAGATCATCCCCTATTCGGTGGAGGACGGCACGGGCAGGCAGCCTTTGTATGAGGCGATCGGCGGCGTGCTCGAACGACCGGAAGTGTAACATTGCGCCCCCGGCTCAAGTGAGCCGGGGGCGGTTTTTATGCAAGGGCAATACCGCATAAAGGGGACGTGCGCCGACGAGGTGAATTTTCGTCAGATTGAGCTTGCAAAATCCGCAGGCGTAGTCGTGCTACGTCAAGGGTTTTGCAGGCACAAGATGGCGGAAATGCATCCGCCAGCGCGCGCGGGATTGAATCAGCGTTTCCCTACGCGTGCTCCGGGACGATTTGGTTCGTGCCGTCGCTCCACAGCCGTTCGATGTTATAAAATTCCCGCTCCTCGGGATGAAAGACATGCAATATCACGGACGCGTAGTCCAGCACGATCCAGCGCGATTCGTTCATGCCCTCGCGGCGGCGAACCGTGACGCCCTTTTCTTCGATGCGCTCCTCCACGTCCTCCGCCAGCGCGCGCACCGCCTGCGCGTTGCGCCCGGTCGCGATCACAAAATAATCCGATATGGAAGTGAGATGATCTACGCGCAATATCTGTATATCCTGCGCGCCCTTCTCGTCCAGCACGCCCGCAATCGCAAGCGCCAATTCCCGATGCTTATCCAATATCCATTCCTCCATTCTCAATTTCCTGTATCATCTGCGCAGTCGCCGGGTGAAGCCGCCGCCCGCAGCGCGTTTCATACTCCTCGCTCAGCCGCGCGCAGAGCGCGGTCGCCGCCCAGAGATCCGCCTGTGCGCACAGGCGCGCGTCCTCGAGCCCGCGAAACCCGGCGCGATTCGGCTCAATGTAGTCCGCGACGTAGACGATCGCATCCAAAATGCCCATGCCGCGCCCGCCGACGGTGTGCCGCCGGATCGCGGATAGTATCTCCGGATCGCACACGGAATATCGGCTTTGGGCGATGTGCGCGCCGACGGGCGCGTGCAGCAGCTGCGGGATCGCACGCTCGAACGCGTCCGCGCCGGAAACATCCGCATAGGCGAGAAGCTGCGCATCCGTCAAATGTTTCGCGCAGTCGTGCAGAAGCCCGGCGACGCGCGCCTTGCCGGCGGGCAGACCGTTTGCTCCCGCGAGCGACGCCGCCGTCTCCATCACGCCCAGGGTGTGCGCGAACCTGCGCGCGCTCTGCACCGCGCGCAGATCGTCGCGGATGGCGGATTCGGGCTTGTTGGCAAGATACAGCCCGCGCGCGGCGATCACATGCAGCGCCGCTTCGGGCACATATTCGCGCGCGTCCGCGCCGCGCAGCAGCATCGCGTGAAGGTCAGAATTGTCCAATGCCCCCGGCGCGCGGATGTCCAAATTCGGCGCGTCCGCACGCGAGATTTCGATGGTTTCATCCGCCGCGAACGCCGCGCGCAGCATCGCGCATCGATCATCCTCAGACGCGAGGCAGCCGCCGCCCGCGGCGGGCACAATAAAGAGGCGATCGAGCCCATGCGCGCGGATCGCCGCGCGCGCCGCTTCGACATGCGCGCGCTGCACCGGGTCAAACGTATCGATCCAAATCCCCTGCCGCATGCGCCGCCTCCCAACTGTAATATCCCTATTATACACCAACCGCGGCGTTCTGAAAAGGAAAATTCCGCGCAGGCTGAATATCTGCGCATAAATAGGAAATACATATACCGAAACGGAGGGCATATAAATGGGCGGGTTCATCGATCGGATCGCGATCACGGCGCTGCTCGCGGGCGCGCTGTACCTGTTTTTCATGTCCGCGTTTCAGAGCATACCGCTCGCCGCCGCGTCCGCGTTTCTCGCGATGGCGCTGCTCAAGAAGCTGACCGGGCGCATTCCGCGCGGCGGGCTCCAAAACAAGCGGCGCGCGCGCAGCGAGGCGGCGGATACGCTGGAGGAATGGGCGTTTTTGAACCGCGACGAGGCGCGCGAGCATGTGCAGGCGCTTTTGGCGCGCGCGTATCCCGGGCAGATGGCGGACGCGAGCCTGTCGATCCTCTCGCGCCATCCGTCGGGCGATCGGGTGACGGTGGACGATGTGATCGCGGCATGGAAGCGGCACCGCGGCGGGGCGCGCGCGGTGATCGCCGCGTTTTCGCGCGCGGACGACCGCGCGGTCGCGCTGGCAAACGCGCTGAAATCGCCGCAGGTGCGGCTGATTGACGGCGCGCAGCTCGCCGCGCTCATCGCGCGCCACCCCCCGGCGGAGAAATCGCCCCCGCGCGCGGTGAAAAAAACCGGGCGCGCAAAGGCGCTCCTGCGCGCGGCGGGGCGCGCGCGGGCGGGGCGATGCCTTGCGTCCGGCGGGGCGATGCTGCTGATCTACATGATCACGGGCATGCTCACATACCTCGTCGCGGGCGCGGCGCTTGTCGTCATCGCGGGCGTCAGCTTGAAACGACGCGGGATGCCGCGCGCGCTGTTTGCGGAGTGAGGGATGGCGCGGAGGCGGTGCTATCGCGGTGTGATCGCAAGCATCAGCATGTGATTCAGCGGTAACCGCGCGCCGTCTACGGATTCCTCAGCGGCGTTTACAGCTCCTCGACATGTATTTTAGAGTTCACGCGCGCCTTTCGATAGATCACGAACCGGCTGCCGATCACCTGCACGGGTTCGGCATGTACCTTTTCGCACAGCTGATCACACGCTTCGCGCGCGCCGACCGGCGCGTTTTTCTGAACCGTCACCTTGATCAGCTCGCGCGCCTCCAGCGCGTCCCACGCCTGTTTGGCGAGGTTGTCGTTGATGCCATCTTTTCCGATATGCAATACGGGCTCGAGCGTCGTGCCCATCGCGCGCAGTTTGG
>JBMNUA010000194.1:0-4808 GCA_050945995.1 Christensenellales bacterium | reverse complement strand
CGCAGTTCATCGCCCTTCCAGATGGCGGTGAGGTTGACCAGCGGGTAGTCGATCTTCTCCTGCGCGGTCTTTTTGATGTGCGCATGGCGCGCGCCGAGCGCCCACGCCGGCACATGCACCTGCGTCAAAACTTCGTCCGGCGCGCGCAGCACCCGCCCGTCGAACGCCTGCTCAAACGGCAGGGTGCGCGCGCCGTCCGCGCCCGCGAGGGTCACCGCCGCGTCGCATAACAGAAGCGGCAGGCTCGTCTCCCGGTAGCGGATCGTGCCGCACAGATTCCCGCCCAAGGTGATGCGGCATTGGTTCGTGTGATCGGCGATGCGCCCGCAGGCGAGCTTCATCAGCGCAAACCGCTTCGATTCCGCAATGGACGCGAGCGTCAAGCCCGCGCCGAGGGTGAGCCCGCCTTCATTTTGAGCAAGCGTTTGCAGATCGGGGAGACCTTTGATGTCGATCACCGCGCCCGGGCGGATGGCGCAAACCCGGCTCATGGTGATGATCTCGCTGCCCCCCGCGTAGTAGACGGGCGATTTTCCGGTGCGCGACAACTCGCCATGCAGCGCGATCGCCTGCGCCAAGGTGTCCGGGCGCAGATAAATAAAATCAAACGGTATCATTGCGCCCTCCTGCGATGCGCCATAATAGCTCCGGCGTGAGCGGCATCTCGCCGATCTCGATGCCGAACGCGGCGCAAAGCGCGTTCGCCAGCGCGGCGGGGATGCCGATGATGCCGTGCTCGGAGTAGCTGCGCACGCCGCGGGGCGCGCTGTCGTCGGGCGTCTCGACAAAGCCCACGCGGTAATCCGGCTCCTGCCCGATGTGCAACAGCTTATATGAGCGCAAATTCGGCGTGGTAAGCACGCCGTCCTCGTACCGGTATCCCTCGCGGCTCGCCATGCTCACCCCCATCGCCATGCCGCCGGCGACCATGGCGCGCATGGCCTCGGGGTTTACCGCGTTGCCCACGTCGATCACCGTGGTCGCGGCGCGTATGCGGTAGGTGAAGGTCGCAAGCTCCGCCTCGATCTCCACCACCTGCGCGCCCACGGTCTGGCTGGGTCCCGTCTTGCCTTGCCCGGTGTCGGGGTTTAGCTCGCTCAACCCCTTGAGCATGAACCCGCCGCGCCCGAGCGCGGGCTCGCCCATGGACGCGCCGTCGGGCGCTTTGTAGCCCTGAATGATGTTGGCGTAGGTGAGATACCGCGAGGGGTCGCTCTGCGGGAACGCGCGCCCGCCCTCGACGGCGACCTCCTCGGGCAGGCAGGCGAACGCCTCGGCGGCGGTCAACCGCAGCTGCGCGATCAAGTCGTCCGCCGCGCGCAGCACCGCGCGCCCCGCCATGTACCCCGTCAGGCTCGCCACGGTCTTCCAATGCTCGGGCGCGGTGCGCGTGTCCACCTCCATCACCACATGCACCTGGTCGATCGCAAGCCCCAGCCGCTCGGCGAGCAGCTGCGCAAGCTCGGTCTGGCTGCCTGAGCCCATCTCGACAACGCCCGTGTTCAAATTCACGCTGCCGTCGGGGTTCGGGGTGATCATCGCGCCGGACACCGCGTCGGTGGGCGGGTTTGCCGATTTCCAGAAGCAGGCTGCCCCCATCGCGTACACGCGCCCGGGCGCGGCGGGGCGCGGCGCGTTTGACCAGCCCGCAAGCGTGCGCGCCTGTTCGATGCACGCGGGCAAATCGCCCAGATACCCCGGCGTGCAAACAACCCGCGTGTGCGTCTCGTCGCCCGGACGCAGGGCGTTTTTGTGCCGCAGCGCCATGGGATCGATCCCCAGTTCGCGCGCGAGCGCGTCGAGCGCGCGCTCCATGCAAAACGCGCTCGATTCGTGCGAGAAACTGCGGTACGAGGTGGCGTAGGTGTGGTTGGTGTAGACGCACTTCGCGTCGAGGTGCAAATTTTCGATTTGATACGGTCCCGCGCCGTCAACGGCGACCGCCTTTGTCATATACGGCGCGATGTCGGCATACGCGCCGCAATCGGCGAGGTAGGTGATCTCAGCGGCGCGGATGCGCCCGTCGCGCGACGCGCCGAGTTTGATGCGCGCATCCAGCCCGATGCGGCACGGCGCGCTCGCCATGTCCTGCTCGCGCGGGATGGTGAGCCGCACCGCGCGCCCGCCGACCGCGCGCGTGGCGAGGTAGGCGAGGATTTCAAGCGTGACGGGCGCTTTGCCGCCGAACGCGCCGCCGACCAGCGGCACATGCACATGGATGTTTCCCACGGGGATGGAGAACGCCTCCGCCAGCTGCGCGCGCACGGTGTAGGGCGCCTGCGAGGAGGTGGTGATCGTCACCGCGCCGCCGGTCGATATCTCCGCGCGCGCGGCGCGCACCTCCATGGCGAGGTGGTCGGACGGCGGCAGCGAGTACGCGCGTTCGATCACCGCGTCACATGTGAAAAACGCGCGCGCGGCATCGCCCTTGCGGATGCGGTACGCCCCGGCGATGTTCGTGCCCGGCTCGGGATGCACATCGGTCACGACCGTTTTGTAGCTTGCGAGCTTCTCGTGCAAAATCGGCGCGCCCGCCGCAATCGCCTCCGACGGCTTCATCACATGGGGCAGCGGCGCGTACTCGATGTCGATCAGCCGCAGGGCGTCCTCCGCCTCCGGCGCGCTCAGGGCGACGATGATCGCCACCGGCTCGCCCGCGTAGCGCACCACATCGCGCGCGAGCGGCGGGCGGTCTTTGAGGAGCGGTCCGAACAGCTCCGGCACATCCGCGCCGATGATGACCGCCTTCACCCCCGGCGCGGCGCGCGCCCGCCGCACATCGACGGATACGATGCGCGCATGCGCGTGGGTGGACGTGAAAAGCCGCGCGCAGAGCGCGCCGGGCGCGGGCAGATCGTCCGCGTACATCGCCCGCCCGGTCACCTTATCCCACGCTTCTTTGCGCTGCGCGCCGCGCCCGCTCGCACCATCCATGCGCCGCCCTCCCCGATCATCCCATATCCGCGGGTTAATTTCCCCGAATATTTGGAAGTTATGCGGATAGACGGGCGCGTCTGGCGGGATACTGATGGGGTAAAACGACGAAAAATACCATACGGGGGTAGCGCATGAACGGCGAGGAGATGCTGCGTGGGTACGATCTTCTGATCATCATATTGGGGATATGCGCGGGCACGGCGGCGCGCTTTGTCACCATCAACATCGATTCCCGGCAGGTGCCCAGCTACCCGAGCGGGTATTTGACGCACCTGGTGACGGGGTTCATCGCCGCCTGCCTGGGCGCGATCGCCATCCCCGCGCTGCTGGCGAAGGATTTCGCGGCGTTCACCTTCCTCGCGCTCGCGGTGCAGCACTTTCGCGATGTCAGGCAGCAGGAGCGCGAGAGCCTGGAGATGCTCGAGCAGACGGAGATGGCGGCGCGCGGCGCGGGCTATATCGACGGCATCGCCAAGACATACGAGGCGCGCAACTACATCAGCCTTTTGACGGCGCTGGGCACGGTGCTCGTCCTCACGCTTGCGGGCGTCGAGGGTTTGTTATGGAACCTGCTGATCGCGGGCGCGGCGGGCGGCGCGCTGATCTGGCTGTTTGTGCGCATGACAAAGAGCAAGCGGATCGGGGACATCGCGGACATCGCCGAGGGCGCGATCGAGGTGCGCGGCGGCATGCTCTATGTGGACGGCATCGATGTGACGATGGCGCTCGGCGCGCAAAAGATGCAGGAGTTGTTTTTAGCGGAGGGCGTGGCGGTGGTCGTCACGCCGCGGCAGGCGCGCCACCGGCTGATCGTGGAGCAGTTGGGGCAGCGAAAGGCAATGCTGTTTGACGCGGCGCGCTCCTTCGGCGTGAAGCGATATCAGTTTACCGACAACGACCTTGCGGATGGGCGCGTGGTGCTCGCGTTCGTGCCGATCATCCGCGATGTGCCGGGGATTCTGGCGGCGGTGCGCGCGACGCCCATCCTCGAGAGCGGGCGCAAGCGGCGGCATCCGATGGGGAAAGGGGGCGGAGCGTGAAGATACTGTTGTATGTCACAGAGGATCGGGCGCGGCATCTGGGCGGCGAGCCGCTCGCGATTTGTATGCAGGACGGGGACGCGCGGCAGGAATTGTTGTTTACGCTCGCAAAGGAATTGAAGGCGAGCGTGATGCGGCTGACAAACGGCGATCATATCGTTGTGCGGGAGGCGTAGGGGCGGCGCGCCGCTTCCGTTGATCCTTCCAAAACCGCATGCAAGCAAAAGGGAGATCGTGTGATCTCCCTTTTCTTCTGCCGTATCGCTCCCGTACCCGACAATATTTCAATCCACAGCAAACAGCTGACATGATATGATATGCCTGTATGTGGCGTTTTATGGATTACCATATAGAACTTGCAAGCCGATCCTCACTGTACCGTCGGCGGGGGGAGTATGCTGTATTGACCATGGATGATCGGAGGGCAATGAGATGGCAGCGCGCCGATGCGCGCAAAAATCCCCGAGGATGCACAGGGAATACAAACGACATCGGAGATATCTGCAAGTTATCAATGGCGGGTTTGATCGGAATCCCCTTCCGCTTGCGTCCTTTGCTCCAGCGCGGGCAGGAGATCCTCCGCCGTATTGGTCATCCGCGAGCGCGTTTTCTTTTCCGCTTCGTTCTCCTCGCGTGCGCCGATGGCGACGGGGACATCCAGACCAAACGCGCCGGATGGCATCATGAAGACCGTACCGCCGCCCTCCCCGCCCAAGTCCAATTGCTCAAAGAGGTATGCGGCAAGGGTCTCGCTGATTCGCGCATTCGTCAGCCAGAAGATGATCTCCTTTTCCTTCTGGATTTCGATGTTGAACACCTTGATATCATGTC
>JBMNUA010000193.1:0-4878 GCA_050945995.1 Christensenellales bacterium | reverse complement strand
TGACCTCAAGCACCTCCTGTATGCGGTTTGCGCAGGCGATGGATTTGGTGATGGTGATGATGAGACTCGCGAGCTTGACGAGCTCGACGAGAATTTGCGTCATATAGCTGTACAGCGCGACCATCGCGCCCTGGGTGAGGACGCCCGCCTCCACGCGCAGCGCGCCGACCCAGATCAGCGCCACCACCGCGATGTGGAGTATGACATATGTCAGCGGGTTCATCAGCGCGGAAATGCGCCCCACATGCTTTTGCACCTGCGTGAGCGCCTCGTTCTCCCCGGCAAATGTGCGCACTTCGTCGCGCTCTTTGCGAAACGCGCGGAGCACGCGCACGCCCGCCAAATTCTCGCGCGTCAGCGCGAGCACGCGGTCTAATTTCGACTGCGCGCGCCGGTAGAGCGGGATGCACCAGAGCATGATCCCGAACACCACGACCGAGAGCGCGGGGATCGCAACTGCGAACACGAGCGCGGCGCGCACATCGATGGTGAACGCCATGATCATCGCCCCGAACACAACGAAAGGGGAGCGCAACAACAGCCGCAGCGTGAGGTTCACGCCCGACTGCACTTGGTTCATATCGCTTGTCATGCGGGTGATCAATGTCGATGTGCCGAGCCGGTCGATTTCCGCGTGCGAAAGGGATTGTATGTGCGAAAACAGCGCGCGCTTGACCTTTTTTGCAAACCCCGCGGACGCCTTCGCCGCGAAGTACTGCGCGGTGATGGAGCAGACTAGCCCCACCACGCCCAAGGAAACAATGATAAGACAGCTGCGCAGGACGTAGCCTTTATCAGAATTTCGGATGCCCTGATCGATGACTGCCGCTACCACCAGCGGCACGAACAACTCGAACACCGCTTCCAGCAGCTTGAACAGCGGGCCGAGCGTGCTCTCGAGCTTGTAATCCCTCAAATAAACGAGCAGCTTTCTCAAGTTGTGCCTCCGGTGCGTTTGTTTGTTCATAGTATAGCACAGCCGTGCTTTCCGGATGATATGGGATTGGAAAGAACATGTATCGCGTTTGAAAGGAATTGGTGAGCCCGCACCTGCGCGCATGCGGCGGCTCTTTTTTTATGATATCGGGGAGCGAAACATTGCGTTTGAGTGGGTTTTGCGGTATGATAGGAAGAGCATTGGGGGAGTGAAATATGTACAGAGGACGCGCGGAAATCATTATAAAAAATGAGGGCGCGCGGAGGGTCGTCGCCTCCGCGGCGCGCATCTCCACGACCGCGGGCAGCGCGCTCGAGCTGTTTGAACAGCCCGCCGACGCACAGCGGGATTTGAACCTTGTGCGCAAGGTGCTGGCGTCGGGGCATCAATCGCTGATGGAGCATCAGACGTTTTCCATCGCGTTTGATCGGGTGAGCGTGCTGGTCGAACAGTTTATGATCGAGCACAGGCTCGCCTCGTATATCGTCAAATCGCGCCGATACGTCGATTTCGCGGGCGCGGGCTATTTCGTGCCGGAGGAAATAAAGGGCGACGCGCGCGCGCGGTATGCGCAGGCGATGGACGCGCTGTTTGCGCTCTACGCCGATCTGGTCGCCGCGGGCATTCCCAAGGAGGACGCGCGGTTCGTGCTGCCCTACGCGTTTTCCAGTAACTTCTATGTCACGCTCAACGCGCGCACGCTCATCTCGCTCATCTGTGAGATGCGCTACGGGCGCGGCGCGGAATACGGCGAGATCGCCGTGCTCGGCGGTCAGCTTGAAACTCAGTTTGAAACGCTTTACCCCGGCGTGATCGCAGCCGAGCGCAAACGGCACCCGAAAAGCGCGCAAAAACCGCTGCCGACGCAGTTTCGCGCGGGCGGGGAAGCGCGGGGTCAGGCATCGCTCACGGCGGCGACGCCCGATCCGCAGGCGGCGCTCACACGCGCCATGGCGTTCTCCGGCAGGTTCGAGCCCGAGGACGGCGATTACACCGCCGAGCGCAACATCCTCGCGCTCGTGCGCGACAGCCGCCCGCGCGAGCTCGAGTTCATCACGGCGGAGTTCGCCGTGCGCAATGTATCGCTCTCCTGCATCACGCATTTCGCGCGCCATCGGATGCTCTCGCTGCTCGTGCCGGACGTGGCGTTCGCGCTCGCGCGCGGCGACTATGTCGTCCCCGCGACCATCCGCGCGATCCCCGAACTCCTCGCGCGCTATGAGCAGGCGTTTGCGAACCAGGCGGAAGTGGCGAACGCCCTTCTCCAATCGGGCGCAAAGCCGCAGGACTTGGCGTACCTCGCGCTCAGCGGGCATGTGATGGATCTGCACCTCGCGATGAATGGTCGCGAACTGCTCCATTTTTTGAAACTGCGCACCTGCAACCGCGCGCAATGGGAGATCCGCTTCGTCGCGCGCGCGATGCTCGAGCAGTTGCGCGCCTATGACGACGACCTGTTCTGGGCGTTCGGTCCAAGCTGCTACGCGGCGGGCTACTGTCCGGAGGGAAAACTCAGCTGCGGGAAACCCGCAAAAGGATGATGAGAATGAACGAAACAAAGCCTTTGATCGGCGTGACGCCCTATGCAAAAAAAGAAACGGGCGAGCGGTATGTCCCCGAGGGATATCTCAAGGGGATTGTGGATTCGGGCGGAACGCCCCATATGATCGATTATGCCAATTTCCCGCTCGGCGCGCTTCCCCAACTCGCGGACGAGTTAGATGCGCTCGTACTCTCGGGCGGCGCGGATGTCGATCCCGCGTACTACGGCGAGACGGATTGGCCGGAGGCGGAAAAGCACATCGAAAAGCGCGACAAACTTGAAATCGAGCTGTTCAAGCTTATGTTCGCGCGCAAAAAGCCGATCCTCGGCATCTGCCGAGGGCAGCAGGTCATCAACGTCGCCATGGGCGGCTCGCTTGTGCAGCATGTGCCGAAGGTGTACGGCACGGTGCATCAACAGGACGCGGACGATCAATTGCATTTTTGGCACGATGTGGAGATCACCCCCGGCTCGCTCGTCGCGCGCGTGTTCGGCGTCGAGACGCTGCTCACCAACAGCTACCACCACCAGTCCGTGGCGTGCGTCGCCGACGGGCTGATCGTCACGGCGCGCGCGCGCGACGGCGTGATCGAGGCGATGGAGTACGCGGGCGATCAATTTGTTTTGTGCCTGCAATGGCATCCCGAAAAGACGATCGGGATCGATGAATATTCGATCAAGCCGTTTGAAGCGCTGCGCGCGGCGATCCGGCGATAACAGGGGATCACTCCTCGATTCCCTCAAGCGCGGCGGCGATCGCATCCCATGAAAACCCTCTGCGCGCAAGTGCTTGGGAGAGTTTCGCACGCGCTTCTCGCGGCGGAAGGCTTGCGTATTTGCGCTGGAGTTTTGCGCAGGTCTCGCGCGCCGCTTGCGCCTGCTGCGCGTCACTTAATTGCATAAGCGCTTGCTCGGCATCCTCCTCGCGTATGCCCTTCGCGCGCAGTTTCCTGCGAACCGCGTATATGCCCGCGCTCTTTTTCGACGCGCCTTCAGCCAGCCGCGCGGCGTACTGCGCATCGTCCAATAGGCGCGCTTCCCGCAGCTTTTCAACGACCGCGCGCGCGGCGGGCGCGACATAGCCCCTGCGCACGAGCGAACGCTCGATCTCATCCTCCGTGCGCGCGCTGAAATCAAGGGACGTGAGCGCGGCTTCATACGCATCCTTGAACTGCTTGGATGCGATCGCGTCCAGGTATTGATCGGGATCGATCGCCTCGCCCGCCGCGAGCGGCTGCTGATCGAAATGTTTTTTTCGGATGCGGACGAAGCGCACCCCGTCCACAGATAGCTCGACGATGCCCCGATTTTCGCGGACATCGGTGACGATTGACAATGAAACGCACCCCCTTGCCTCTTAGTATACCATCAATCGGTGCAATTTGTTGACGCTCAAAGGTACTTTATGTTATGATATCCGCATATGAAACTGGGAGGGAAATTGCATGGCAGGGCATAACAAATGGTCTTCCATCAAGCATAAAAAGGAAAAAACCGACGCGCAGCGCGGTAAGATATTTACAAAGATCGGTCGGGAGATCGCGCTCGCCGTCCGCGAGGGCGGGAGCGCAGACCCGAACCTGAACGGCAAGCTCAAGGATGTCGTCGCCAAGGCGAAGGCGGCGAACATGCCAAACGACAACATCATGCGCTCCATCAAGAAGGCGGCGGGCGAGGGCGACGCGGCGAACTACAAGGAGATCACCTACGAGGGATACGCCGCGGGCGGCATCGCGGTGATCGCGGAGGTGTTGACCGACAACACCAACCGCACCGCCGGCGAGATGCGCCATATCTTCGATAAATGCGGCGGGTCGTTGGGTGCGACGGGCTGCGTTGCGTGGAAATTCGAGCGCAAGGGCGTCATCGAGATCGACAACGCAAAGGGGCTCGACGAGGAAGAGATGATGATGGTCGCGCTCGACGCGGGCGCGGCGGATGTCGAATATTTGGACGAGTACGCCGTAGTTTACACAGACCCCAACGAGTTCTCGCAGGTGCGCGACAACCTCGAAGCGGCGGGCTGCGTGTTCGTCTCCGCGGAGCGTGCGATGGTGCCCCAGACCACCACCGAGGTGACCGATGCCGAAACCTTAGAAAAGGTAAAAAAGCTGATCGATTGGCTGGAGGACTCCGACGATGTGCAGGAGGTCTACCACGACGCCGAACTGCCCGAGGAGGACGAGGAATAGCCGCGTCGGATGTCGCAAGGGAGGCGCATGGGTTGGAAATGTCCAGACCGATCGGCGTGATGGACTCCGGCATGGGCGGGATCTCCGTGCTCCGCTCGCTGCTTCGGCAGATGCCGGGCGAGTATTATATCTTTTGGGGCGACAATCAAAACGCGCCCTACGGCACGCGCAGCGCGCAGGACATCACCGCGTTGACATGGGGGGTT
>JBMNUA010000192.1:0-4880 GCA_050945995.1 Christensenellales bacterium | reverse complement strand
GCCGAGGCTCTTATAGATGCGCGCCATCAGCCGCGCGATCATCGTCTTGCCCGTGCCGGGGTTGCCCGTGAACACCATATGAAGCGCCATTTCGACCGTCGGCAGATTGTGCGCCGCGCGCAGCTTGTGCACCGTCACCATGTTGATTAAGTTATTGACCTCTTTTTTGATGCCAGAAAGCCCGATGTACTCGTTCAGTTCGCGCTTGAGCGCTTCGATGTCCTCGGGCGGGTCGATCTGCGAATCCGGCGTTTCCTGCGGCGCGGCGGCGCTCTGTTCGACTTTGGGCTGCGCGGGCGGCGCGGCGGGCGCGCCCCAGAAATCGTCGCCGATTCTGCGCATGCTGTTGCCGATGAGGTCGGAGATGACCTCGAGCTGCGTTTTGATGATCTCATCGCGGTTGTCAACCATATGCTCTCACTCCGTTTCATAACTCGTAAAATGCCCCGCGGCGTTGGCAGCGGGGCGGGGGTTCGGGCGTTCGATTATTCGCCCTTGGGCTTGCGCGGTGCGCGCGGCTTGCGGGCGGGTTTCTTCACTTCGGACGAAGGTTTCTCATCGGGCAGAACGTCCGCTGCGGGCGAAACGTCCGCTGCGAGCGGAACGTCCGCTGCGGGCGGAACGTCCGTCGCGGGCGGAACGTCCACTGCGGGCGGAACATCCCCTGCGAGCGGGGCTCTCGTTTTCTTCGCGCGCGATTTGCGCGCGGAAACAGCTGCCGTCGCAGGTGGAGCGTCAGCTGCGAGCGGGGCTCCCGCTTTTCGCGCGCGCGGCTTGCGCGCGGGCTTCTCGGCGGGCGGCGCCTTGACGTCGCGCGGCTTACTGATCAGGTCGCGATACAGTTCGGCATAGTGCCCGGCGGACTGATCCCAGCCGTATTGCCCCGCCATCGCGCGCCGCACGAGCGCATCCCACGCGCCGTCCTTCTCCTCGCGAAACAGCGCGACCGCGTCTTCCACGACATGGAGCATGTCATGCGCGTTGTAATTCAGGAAGGTAAAGCCGTTGCCCTCGCCGGTGAACGCGTTATAGGCGAGCACGGTATCGCGCAAGCCGCCCGTCTCGCGCACGATGGGCAGCGTGCCGTAGCGCAGCGAGATCAGCTGCGAGAGCCCGCAGGGCTCGAACATCGAGGGCATGAGGAACATGTCCGCGCCCGCGTAGATGCGGCGCGCGAGGTCGTGGTTCATCTGGAAGTTCGCGGCGATCCTCCCCGGATACTTCCACTGCGCCCAGCTGAACAGATCGACGTACTTGGATTCGCCCATGCCGAGCACCGCCATCTGCGCGCCTGACTGCACGATCTCGGCGAGCACGCGCTCGACCAAATCCAGCCCCTTCTGCCCGGAGAGCCTGCCGACCATGCCGATCAGCGGCGCGTCGGAATCGACCTCCAACCCCATCTCCGCCTGCAGCGCCGCCTTGTTCTGCGCCTTGCCTGCCGCGTAGTCCTCGGCGGAATAATTGACGGTGAGCGCCTTGTCGCGCGCGGGGTCATAATCGTCGGTGTCGATGCCGTTTAGGATGCCGGAGAGCACGTCCACCCGCGCGCGCAGAAGCCCGTCGAGCCGCTCGCCATAGTACGCGGTTTGAATCTCCTTGGCGTAGGTGGGGCTGACGGTGGTGACGCGATCCGAGGCGACGATGCCGCCCTTCATAAACGAGCACATGCCGTAGAACTCGAGGGTGTCGGCGGTGTACGCCCAATCGCCCAGCGCGACCAGCTCCTCGATCTCGGAGATGGAGAAAATCCCCTGGTAGCGCAGGTTGTGGATGGTGAACACAGTTTTGATGTCCTGATAGGGCTCCAGGTGCTTGTACTGGGCGTTTAGGAGGATCGGCATCATGCCCGTCTGCCAATCGTGGCAATGGAGCACATCCGGGATAAAGTCTATCTGCGGCAGCGCCTCGAGCACGGCGCGGCTGAAGTAGACGTACCGCTCGCCCTCGTCGCCGCCCAGCCCGTAGACGTAGCTGCGCTGGAAATACTGCTTATTGTCCACGAAATAGAAGGTGACGCCCTCGTAATTGAGCTTTTCAATGCCCACATACTGCCGCCGCCAGCCGAGGTTGATGTAGAAGAACACCACATGCTCCATCTGGTCGCGCCATTTCTGCTCAATGGTGGCGTACAGGGGCAGTATCACGCGCACGTCCGCGCCGGATTTTTTGATTTGCTTGGGCAGTGCGCCGATCACATCCGCGAGCCCGCCTGTTTTGACAAACGGGACGCATTCAGAAGCTGCGAACAGTATTTTCATGTGTCAATCCCTCCAATCCAGTCCTACAAGGTGATGTTTTTGCCGATCACGATCGGGTACTGCCGCTGCCCAATCAGCCGCCCGTGCGCGCGCATCGTCACGGCTTTGTCGAGGATGACGTACTCTAGCTCCACCGATTCCTCGATGTGGCAGTCCTGCATGAGGATCGAATTCTGCACCGAGCAGCCGCGCGCGATCTTCACCCCGCGAAACAGCACACAGTTTTCGACCCTGCCGTCGATCACGCAGCCGTCGGCGACGAGCGAGTTTTTCACCTGCGCGCCGGGCCCGTAGATCGCGGGCACCTCGTCGCGCTCCTTCGTATATACCGGATAATCCGAGAACAGCGCCTTTCTAAAATGCCGTCCCAACAGGTCCATGTTGAGCCGGTAGTAGCCGTTCACGGTCTCCACGCGGCGGTAGTAGCCCTTGTACTCGTAGCCGCGCACATCGAGCATCCCCGTTTTGATGTAGGAGCGCAGCATGTCCCCGTACAAATCGTGCATGCCCTGCGAATACGCTTGATCGACCAGGTGCATCAAAAGCGTGCGCTTCACGATCAAAACGTCCATCGACATGTTATCGTAGTTCGCGGCGTTGGGGTTGATTTCGATATCCGAAATCCGCCCGCCCTGCCCGACATTCATGTAGATATGCTTGTCCCCCTGCGATGAGGACAGATACATCTCCCCGAACGCCTCTTTCGCGTACATCACGGTGATGTCCGCGCCGGATTCGATGTGGCTTGCGATCATCGGCTCAAACGAGGTCGAGAACACATTGCTGCCGCCCGCCAATATCACAAGCTCCTGCCGCGAGCGGCGGAGGTAATCGAAGTTCGCGCGCAGCGCCTCGAGCAGCCCGGTGTACTCGCCGCCGTTCTCCTGGTTGACAAACGGAGGGAGGATGAACAGCCCGTTGTTGCGGGTATGTAAGTCCCATTCTTTGCCCGCGCCCAAATGATCCATGAGCGAGGAATAGTTCTTTTGGGTGATGACCCCGACGTTGCGCACGCCGGAGTTGACCATGTTGGAGAGGATGAAATCCACGATCCGGTAGCGCCCGGCGACCGGGAGCGCCGCGACGGCGCGCTGGCTGGTGAGCTCGCGCAGCGATAGATCGTCCCCCGCGGTATAGATGATGCCCATTGCGTCCTTCATACCCTGCCCGCCTCCCGCTCCATGATGATGTCCAGATCGATCTGCTCGCCGGGCGCCGCGACGAAATGATCCGGCAGGCGGCAGTCGTTGCCGATGAGCGCGATGTCGCCCGCGTCCGCGCCGACGCGCGCGTTTGCGCCGATCACGCAGTTCTCCGCGACGATCGCGCGCTTGATCACCGCGCCTTTTTTCACGGTGGTGTTGGGCATGACGACCGAGTTTTCAATCACCGCGCCCTCCTCTACCACCACGCCCGCAAACAGCACGGAGTGCTTCACTTGCCCGTACACCTCGCAGCCCTCGGTCAAACTGGAGCGTTCCACCTGCGCCATCGGCCCGATGAAGTGCGGGGGCAGCTGCGAACTGCGCGCGTAGATCGGCCAGCGGATGTCGCGCAGGTTGAACCCCGGCGGGTCGGTGAGCAGATCCATATGCGCCTCCCACAGGCTCTCGATCGTGCCCACGTCCTTCCAATACTCCTCAAAGGCGTATGTCATGAGCTTCAGACCGTCCGCGAGGATGTTCGGGATGATGTTTTTTCCAAAGTCATTTTTCGACGCGGGGTTTTTCTCGTCCGCGACGAGGTAGTCCTTGAGCACCTGCCAGGTGAACACATATACGCCCATGGACGCGAGGTTGCTCTTGGGCTTTCGGGGCTTTTCCTCAAATTCCGTGACGCGCCCGTCGTCGTCGGCGTTCATGATGCCGAACGAGGGGGCTTCCGCCCAGGGGACGGGGCGCACCGCGATCGTCACATCCGCGCCCTTCTCGATGTGTGCGGCGAGCATGCGGCGGTAGTCCATCTTGTAGATGTGGTCGCCGGAGAGGATGACCACCTGATCCGGCTCATACTGCTCGATGAAATTGATGTTTTGGTAGATGGAGTTTGCGGTGCCCTTGTACCACTCCCCGCTTTTTGCCCGCATATAGGGCGGCAGCACGAAAACGCCGCCGTTGGTCAGGTCGAGATCCCACGGCTGCCCCGCGCCGATGTAGCGGTTCAGCTCGAGGGGCTGGTACTGCGTGAGCACGCCCACGACGTCGATGCCGGAGTTCGTGCAGTTTGACAGCGGAAAGTCTATGATGCGATACTTGCCGCCAAACGGCACCGCGGGCTTTGCCATCGCCTTTGTGAGCAAGCCGAGCCGGCTGCCCTGCCCGCCCGCGAGCAGCATGGCGATACATCTTTTCTTGCGCATATATTCTCCCTGCCTCACATGTTATGATACGAGCCGCGACAGGTTGTAACCTGTACATAACATTATACGGCATCTGCGCGGGAAAATCCAGAGGTGAATGGGAATTTGTGTGAAAATATGGTGCGGCGCGTATTTTAGGCGCGGCATGGGTATGCCGCGCCCCAGCCTGAAGACAAAGCCCATTCAAGCGGTCGCCTGAACGGGCTTTATGCAATCCCAGGGAAACAAAATGGGATTGAACCAACGAACAGAGGATAAAA
>JBMNUA010000191.1:0-4886 GCA_050945995.1 Christensenellales bacterium | reverse complement strand
GGGTTGAGCTTGATGCCCGGGCCCATGGTGGTGGAGACGACCGCGGAGCGGATGTATGTGCCCTTCGCGGCGGCGGGCTTTGCCTTGATGATCGCGTCCATCAGCGTCGAAAGGTTGCCGCCCAGCTGCTCCTCGGTAAACGAAGCCTTGCCCAGCGGGCAGTGCACGATCGCGCTCTTGTCCACGCGGTACTCAACCTTACCCGCCTTGATGTCGTTGACCGCACGGGTCACGTCCATCGTCACGGTTCCACTCTTGGGGTTGGGCATGAGCCCCTTCGGCCCAAGCACGCGCCCCAGGCGACCGACCAGCCCCATCATATCCGGGGTGGCGACGCAGACGTCGAAGTCGAACCAGCCGCCCTGGATTTTCGCGACCATGTCCTCCGCGCCCACGAACTCTGCGCCCGCTGCGAGTGCCTCGTTCGCCTTCTCGCCCTTTGCGAACACAAGCACGGTCACTTTCTTTCCCGTGCCGTTGGGGAGCACCACCGCGCCGCGAACCTGCTGGTCTGCGTGGCGGGGGTCTACGCCCAGGCGCACGGATATCTCAACTGTCTCGTCAAACTTTGCCTTTGCGGTCTGCTTCACAAGCGCGACCGCCTCCTCGGGGTCATACAGCCTCGTGCGATCGATCAGCTTCAGGCTGTTCTGATAATTCTTACCCTTCTTCATGACTAATCCTCCCTGTGGTCAAGCGGATATTTGATCCTCCCACGTTTTCCATCCTTTACTCTACGACGACAACGCCCATGGAGCGCGCGGTGCCTGCGACCATGCGCATGGCCGCCTCGACGGAAGCCGCGTTCAGGTCGGGCATTTTCAGCTCCGCGATCTCGCGAATCTGCGCCTGCGTGATGTTGGCGACTTTTTCGGTGTTCGGGCGTCCGGACGCCAACTCCAGGTTGCACGCCTTTTTGATCAGCACCGCAGCCGGGGGCGTCTTGGTGATAAAGGTGAAGGAGCGATCCTGGTAGACGGTAATGACCACGGGGATCACAAGACCGACCTGCTTGGCCGTGCGGTCGTTGAACTCCTTGCAAAAGCCGGGGATGTTCACGCCGTGCTGACCGAGCGCGGGGCCGATCGGCGGCGCGGGCGTCGCCTTGCCGGCGTTGACCTGCAGCTTGATGAGCGCAGTTACTTTCTTTGCCATTTGGGGTTATCCTCCTTACATGTATGTGGTGTTGCGGCGCGTGCGCGCCTCCCACGCTGAAACCCGAACGCGTTCGGGGAATCAGTCCTCCGCGCGAATGACCTCGTCGTATTGAAGATCGACTGCCGTCTCGCGCTTGAGCATGTTGACCATGACGGAAACCGTCTGGTTCGCCTCGTCCATTTTGACCACGCGCCCCGTGAAGTTCTCAAAGAGCCCCGCGAGGATGCGCACGCTGTCGCCCACCGCGATGTCGATGGACGTGGGCGGCTTGGTCTCGAACATGGTCGCAAAGTCCTCGTCGGTGATCGGCGTCGGCTTGTTCCCGGCGCCCACAAAGCCCGTGACGCCGCGCGTGTTGCGCACGATGTACCAGGACTCGTTTGTCATGTTCATCTTGACCATGACGTATCCCGGCAGCACCTTTCGCTGTACGGTGCGCCGCTTGTTGTTTTTGATCTCGACGACTTCCTCGGTCGGCACTTGCACCTCGGTGATCAAATCCTGCATGCCGTTGTTTTCAACCGCCTTTTCAAGATTCGCCTTCACCTTGTTCTCATACCCCGAGTAGGTATGTACCACATACCATTTCAAATCCGCAATCTCTGACATATCCCTCTCCCGTTACGCGCCAATGGACAGCAAAAGGTCCACAAGCGCCCCCGAGCCCAGGTCGATCAAATAGATGATGATGCCCATGAACACCATGAACCCCAGCGTGATCGTCGAGTAGTTGATGAGGTCGCGCCTGGTGGGCCATGTGACTTTCTTCAACTCGTAGTATGTGTTCTTGAAGGCACGAGCGATCCCAAGAAACAGGTTCGCCCAGAACATCAGAAAACGCTTGAGCAGGTTGGGCTTTTTGCTGTCCTTGGCGCCCGCGGCGGTCTTGGCCATACTATCACATCCTTCTTCGCTAAAGGGGTTAGCGGGTCTCCTTGTGCGCGGTATGCTTCTTGCAGAAGCGGCAGTACTTGTTCATATCCAAGCGGTCGGGATCGTTTTTCTTGTTCTTCATGGTATAGTAGTTGCGCTGCTTGCAATCGCCGCAAGCCAGCGTCACCTTCACGCGTTGATCCGATGCCATTTCCCCTGACACCTCCCGTATCAAATTGCAGACAACAACGAAACCCCGAATCCGGGGCAGACCATATTATTATATACGCTGCGCGCCTATATTGCAAGGCATACGCGCCCGGTGAATCAAATTTTTACAAAATCGTTTAAAATCATCGTCAAATCGTGAAAAATCCGGGAGCTTACGCCCCCGGATCGGCTATTTCTATGCGCCCGCCTTCTTCGCCTTGTCCTCGCTCTGGCGCGGGGATTCCAATTGGCCGGATACGAGCGTGGGCATTTGTCCGTTGAGCACCGCCTCTTCCGTAATCACGCATTTGGTGATGCCGGTGAGCGAGGGCAATTCGTACATAATGTCCATCATCGCGCCTTCGATGATCGCCCGCAGCCCGCGCGCCCCGCTTTTGCGGTTGAGCGCAAGGTGCGCGATCGCCCGCAGCGCGCCGGGCGTAAACTCCAGCTCGACATTGTCAAAGCTCAAGAGCTTCGCATACTGGCGCACGAGCGCGTTCTTCGGCTCGGTGAGGATGCGGATGAGCGCCTCCTCGTCCAGCTGATTGAGCGTCACAATCACCGGCAGCCGCCCGATGAACTCGGGGATCAGCCCGAACTTGAGCAGATCCTCCGGCTCGAGCCGGCTGAGCACCTCGTCGCTCGCGCGCTCGGATTTCCCGCGCACCTCCGCGCCGAAGCCCATCACCTTTTTGCCGATGCGCGTTTCGATGATCTTGTCAACCCCGTCGAACGCGCCGCCGCAGATAAAGAGGATGTTGGTGGTGTCGATCTGCAAAAACTCCTGGTGCGGGTGCTTGCGCCCGCCCTGCGGAGGCACGGAGGCGACGGTTCCTTCGAGCATCTTGAGTAGCGCCTGCTGCACGCCCTCGCCGGAGACATCGCGCGTGATGGACACATTCTCGCTCTTGCGGGCGATCTTGTCGATCTCGTCGATGTAGATGATGCCGCGCTGCGCAAGCTCGATGTCGTAATCCGCGTTCTGGATCAGCCGCAAGAGGATGTTCTCGACATCCTCGCCGACATAGCCGGCTTCGGTCAGGCTCGTCGCGTCGCCGATGGCAAACGGCACGTTCAGTATCTTCGCCAGCGTCTGCGCGAGGTAGGTCTTTCCGCAGCCCGTGGGCCCGAGCATCACGATGTTCGACTTTTGAAGCTCGATGTCGGCCTTGCGCCCGGAGGTCTGGTGCTGGATGCGCTTGTAGTGGTTGTACACCGCCACGCACAGCGCCTTCTTCGCGGACTCCTGCCCGATCACATACTGATCGAGGATCTCCTTGATCTCCTGCGGACGCTTGATCTCCAGCTCGCCGCGATGGCTCACGCTGTCGACGTCGTCGGACACGATCTCTTGGCACAGAAGCACGCACTCGTTGCAGATGTAGGCGTTCGGTCCCGCCACGATGCGGCGCACCTGATCCTGCGTCTTGCCGCAGAAGGAGCAGCGTATGCGGTTGTTGTTGAAATCATCCTTGGGCATTGATTATCTCCTTGGCGCGAATATTTCGTCGACGATGCCGTATTTGAGCGCCTCCTCGGCGGTCATATAGTGGTCGCGCTCCACATCCCGCTCGATCACCTTGAGCGGTTGGCCCGTATGCTCGCTGAGCAGTCTGTTCATCGTCTTTTTGACGCGAATGATCTGCTCGGCCTGTATCTCGATATCGGTCGCCTGACCCCTTGCGCCGCCGGAGGGCTGGTGGATCATGACCTCCGAGTGGGGCAGCGCGCGGCGTTTTCCCTTCGCGCCCGCGGCAAGCAAAAACGCGCCCATGGACGCCGCCATGCCGATGCACAGGGTCGATACTTCGCACTTGATGTAGCGCATCGTATCGTAGATCGCCATGCCGGCTGTAATCACGCCGCCGGGGCTGTTGATGTAGAGCTGGATGTCCGCTTCCGGATCCTCCATTTCGAGAAAGAGCATCTGCGCGACTATGACATTCGCAACCATGTCGTTGATCTCGCCGCCCAGGAACACAATGCGATCCTTCAATAGGCGGGAGTAGATGTCATAGGAGCGCTCTCCGCGGTTGGTCTGTTCGATGACATAAGGTACAAGGTTCATGGGCGCACCTCCAAATCGTTTGTTCTTCCGGCGGTGGCATTCGCCGTCCGCCGCAGTTCTGTTCCGCACCCATTCCTCCGCCGGCGCACCGACCAAGAAATGGGTTGCTAGCCAATATTATGTCACATTTATGCGGGCTTATTCCGCCGCGGCGTTGTCCTTCAGGAATTTGACTGTTTTCGTCATCGCGGCGAGCTCTTTGAAGTAATTTCGGTCGCCCTCCGACAACGTCTCTTTGAATTCCTCGAGGGATTTGCGGTTGTTCTCGGCGAAGGTCTTCATCTCCTCGTCGATCTCCGCCTCGTCCGCCTCGACGCCCTCCGCCTTGCGCACCTGGTCGATCACCAGCTGCGTGCGCACGCGGCGCTCCGATTCCTGCCGGTACATGCCGCGCATGTTCTCGCGCGTCTGCCCGGTGTATTTGAGATAGTCGTCCAGCCGCATGCCTTGGTACATCAGCTGCATCTCCATCTCGCGGATCATGGAATCGATCTGATCCTCGATCATCGCGTCCGGGATCTCCACCGTCGCGTTCTCGACGACCTTCTCGATCACCTCGTTCTCAAATGCGTTC
>JBMNUA010000190.1:0-4891 GCA_050945995.1 Christensenellales bacterium | reverse complement strand
CACAAGGATGTTGCGCAGCGTAATCATCATCAGTATCCCCGTGCTCGTCAGCGCGCTTTTCATGAAGATGACATGCGGCTTGTCGCGCACGTTGATTAAATCGGCGATGCCGAGGATCATCACGATCTCCGCATACGGAAACGAAAACACTTGGAAGGCGTCTTGAATGATCTCACCGGTTCTGCGCTCCCACACCGGGAGCATGTGATTGATCTCCAGGATGTTGAGCGATAAAAACACCGTGATGATCACGATGCCGAGCACGATCGGCAGTATGATGACCGACCATTTGCCGAGCGCCTTCCCGCCGTAGCGGGCGAGCGAGCAAACCGTGAGAAATATAAGGATGGTGACGGCGAGATGCGGTGTCTCGAGCAGCGCGGAGATCTGTATGAACTCCGCGAAATTGCGGACGACGAGCGCACCTAGGTGGATCGCATACCAGGTCATGAGCGCGGACGCGACTTTCCCCGCGACCTTCCCGAAATGAGACTCGAAGATTTCAAATATCTGGCGGTCGGGGTTTAATAGGACGATGCGCGCGTACATCAAAATAACAGGCATTGCAATGAGCGCCGCGAAGATAAGCGATATCCACGAATCCTGCCCAATTGCATTGCTCACGCCGATGACAGCGCTGCTGCCGAAGATGAACATCGAGAGAAGCATTTGAATTTGTTTTGCGGTGAGTTTTTCATCCAGCATGGTTCAATCCCCCTTACCGCCGATTATTGCACCTTGAATATCGTTTGAACCACGCGCTCGATCGGGTATGCCGGCGAAGGAAACCGAATGCCCAACTGGTGGAGAAAAAGCACGGTACAGCCGATGGTCATGAGGATGATATACAGCGCCTTCTCCCCCATCTGCGCGCCCTTTACATGCCTGCGAAAATCGATCAGCAGCCCGCCGGCATACAAAAGGATGATCGCAACCAGCATCACATCGATCATTTGAACGACTCCTTCGTCAGCGTAAACTCGGTGTTGCGGAAGGTGAGCGTGCAATGCACGTCGATGGGGATCTCCGGAAACAAGTCCATCCACATGTCCTCGACATTGCGCCACAGCTGCAGCCTCTTTTTGTAGATGACCTCGCCAAAGCCGAACACATCCGTCTGATACTGTTTCTGCACATCCGAGATTACCCGGGAAATGCTCCCCGCGAGGTTCGCGCCCGCCGCCCGTTCCAGTTCCAAAATCAATTCCCGTTTCATGATGTCAAAGCCCTCCGGAACTTGGAGCAGGTACAAATCCGCCGTGATGTTTAATTCAAACGACAGCGCGCCCTCTTTGTTGTGAATCTGTATATCCGCATCGCTGTCTCCGATTTCAAAGGTATAGTTCATAAGACCGTCGCCGCCGATCGCCATCGGGAGCATGCCGCCGTGCGCGCGGTCGGTGGCGAACAGGAAATACTGCGAATCCTCGGGCGAAATGAACCCCACCAATGTCTCTTTCATAAACAAGCCGATGCCGTTTGACTCCGCGACCTCCTCCCCATCGTTTGTGACGATGTGGATCGCGGGCAGAACCAGCGACATGCCCGGGCTGTTGAGCGCATCATATGCCTTTCGCAATTCGACATTGATTGATGAGGTGATCAGCTCGTTGTCCCTGTCCACGATGGTCTCAAGCTCGAGGGAGACGATGGGCTGATCCAGCCCGCGAAGCCGTATGATATCGCGCGCCGGCACGCCCATGGCGATCATCAGGTGCGTCGTCTCGCGGATTTCTATATCGCGCATGCCGAAGTTGAGCACATCGCGGATTTCGCCCTCGCGCAAAAGATCCTCGCCGAGGATGATCACCTCCATGTTCCCGAAATACAGCCGCGTGAGCAGTCTGCGCTTTGCGTTGCGCACCGCCTCCAACAGGGTTCGCCCCTGCGCCTCCACCACCTTGCTCGTCAGCCCCGTATCGGAACTGGATTCCGCCAAATCGGCGATCTCGCAGGAGACAAAGTAGATGCCGGTGTGGTAATCCCGATCGATCGCCATGCCCAGAACGATCGCCATCTCATTGAGCCCGTGATAACTCCAGCAACCCGTGAGCGACACCGCAAGCACAAGGCAGATTGCGATCAGCGTGAGCGGTTTACCCTTCATCCTTGTTCTCCTTGTTCGCCATGCGCGTAAGGTTGCCCGTCAATTCATCGGTGCGCTGCGTCATCATCCACCAGGGCGCGCGCATCGCCAAATCGTCGTGATGCTTGACCGCGGTGATGCCGTCCGCCTTGATCATCGGCACGCCGAAGGAGGAGAGTTTGACCATGTGGATGATCATCAGCGACATGCCGATTGTAAAGCCAAAGAACCCAAACATAGAAGAAAGCAGGAGCACGAACAGCCGGATATAGACGATCGGGGAGCGGATTTTGGGACAGAGCAAATTGGTGATGCCCGTGATGCCCACCACGATGATCATCGGCGCGGCGACGAGTTTCGCCTCCACAGCCGCCTGCCCAATGACGAGCGCGCCGACGATGCTGAGCGCCTGCCCGATGTTCGTCGGCATGCGCACCCCCGTTTCGCGCAGAATTTCAAATACGATGAGCAAAACGAAGCATTCGAGCCCCGCCGGAAGCGGCACGTTCTGCCGCTCTATGGAGATGTTGATCAATAGCGAGGTTGGCAGCATCTCGTGATGGAATGCGACAGTCGCAACATAGATGCCCGGCACGGCGATGGTCATGAAAAAGCCGAGCATGCGCAGCATGCGGGAGAAGGAGGTGTAGTAGTAGTTGAGGTAATAGTCCTCGCTTGCTTGAAAGTTTTCCACCCAGAGAAACGGCACGGTGAGCACGTTCGGCGAGCCGTCCACGAGGATTGCGATCCTGCCTTCGAGGAGCTTGCTGATGACGACATCGGGCTTCTCCGTCGTGCCGATGGTGCGAAACAGCGAGCGCTTGTGGTCGTTGATCATCTCGGAGACGTAGTTGGAATCGAGCACGCCGTCCATGTCAATCGCGTTGAGCCTGCGCATCAACTCGTTTAGCACGTCCCCCTTCACCAGTTCGCCCAAATAACAGACCAATACCGTCGTGTGCGTCCTGCGCCCGAGGGAGAGTTGACGCACCTTGAGATCGTTCGTGCGCGCGCGCCGGCGCAGCATCGAAAAATTTTGCATGATCGCCTCGGTGAAGCCCTCGCGCGGGCCGGCGAGGTTCTTTTCGCTGTCCGGCTCGTCGATTGCGCGCACCGGAAACGACTTCGTGTTGAGGATCGCCGCCTCTTTGCTGCCGTCGGCAAACAGGATCGTGTCTCCGTATGAGACAGACGTTATGATATCCTTGAATGCGCCGCTCAATTTCGATTCGTTGATCTGCACGACCTCGCCGACGAGCCGCTCCATCTCGCCTTCGGGGATTTCCGCCTGCGCCATGATGGGTCTTAATATGTTGTCGTTGATGATCGCCGCGTCCACCACGCCCTCGGAGAACACGATGGCGTAGCGATTGCGGTTTTTGTCCTCGAATGTCTTGTAGCGCATGATCTCGACATCCTCGAACAGCTTTTTCATGACCGCGAGGTTCTCGTCGAGCTTTTTGGTCAGGGCAATTTCTGTGTTGCCCTTGTTATACGCATCGACCCGCGCGCTCACATTTTTCTTTTTCTTCAAAAAATCAAACATGCCATCACGATCCATTCCGCACAAGCGCATAACATCCCGGCATCGCGCTCAATCGATGGCGACCTCAGACATTTGCGGCTTGCGGCATCACTTCCTGCCTATGATTGCCGGTTTCGCAGGGTTTTATTAGGAATCCGTGCGCGCAAGCTGTTCAAGCGCGCTGCTCCCGAACGCTATGTTAAACTGCGCAAGACCGGTTGTAAAATGCCGCGCGAAGGGTTATAATTTGATCAAATGCATATGATTGTCAATTGTTACACAATCCTTACAAATCACCAAAACGACAAAAGTACAACATATTGTGGTTGACATCGATTGTCAACCACAATATAATGTGTACAGCGTTACAACAGGAAGGAACGGGCAAATGATCGATACCATCATGAAACGAGACGGGCGCGTCGTGCCCTTCGATAAAGAGAAGATCACCGACGCGATGATGAAGGCCTTTGAGGCGAGTCACAGCGTAAAACCCCGCAGGATCGTCGAGGGGCTGACCGAGCAGGTGCTGCACGAGCTTTCGCGCACAGAGCCCGGCGGCAGCACCCCCGATGTCGAGGAAATTCAGGACACCGTCGAGCGCGTGTTGATCGCGAACGGCTTTGTTCGCACGGCGAAAAGCTACATCCTGTACCGCGCGGAGCGCAGCCGCATCCGCGAGATGAACACGCGGCTGATGCGCGTGTACGATGAAATCACGAACACGGCGGCGGTCGATTCCGACATCAAGCGCGAGAACGCCAACATCAACGGCGACACCGCGATGGGCGCGATGCTCAAATACGGGTCGGAGGGCGCAAAGCAGTTCAACCTCATGTTCATATTAAAGCCCGAGCACATGCAGGCGCACCGCGACGGCGACATCCACATCGCGGATATGGACTTTCTCACGCTGACGACCACCTGCTGCCAGATCGATCTGATCAGCCTGTTTGCCAGCGGGTTTTCAACTGGGCACGGCTATCTGCGCGAGCCGAAGGACATCATCTCCTACTCCGCGCTGGCGTGCATCGCCATCCAGGCGAACCAGAACGACCAGCACGGCGGGCAGAGCATCGTCAACTTCGATTACGCGATGGCGGAGGGCGTGAAAAAGACATTCCGCAAGCGCTACCGCGACAATATGATCCGCGCGCTCGAGCTGCTCTGCGATCGCGAGGACGCGGTAGAGGCGTATACGCCCGTGTTTAAAGCGATGGAGGCGGTAGGGGTTTACCCCTCGCTTGTGCAGAACGACGCGTTCGTCGCGGCGGATGCCG
>JBMNUA010000189.1:0-4895 GCA_050945995.1 Christensenellales bacterium | reverse complement strand
GCACCATCACGCCGCCGCCGGTAAGCATATTGCCGAGCTGGGCGATGTAGCGCCCGTACTCGATCGGCTGGTTGAACGGCTCGGTAAAGCGCGTGGAGACGAGCAGCGCGAAGTTCGTGTTGCGGGTGCGCAGCTTCTTGTCGGCATAGCTGTGCCCGTTGACGACGGCGAGCCCGCCCTCATAGTGCTCCTCGCTGACGAGCCCGCCGGGGTTCATGCAGAAGGTGCGCACCTTGTTCTCGAAGGTGTCGGAGTAGTAGACCATCTTCGCCTCGTAGAGGTGCTCGGTGAGCCGATCCATGACGGAATTGGGCGTTTCAACGCGCACACCGATGTCCACCTCGTTGTTGTGGGTCTGTATGTTGTTGTCTTTGGCGATCTCCGAAAGCCACGCCGCGCCGCCGCGACCGGGGGCGGCGACGATGTAGTCGGCGCGCTCGAGCGTCTGCGCACCGCCTGCCGTGCGCATGTACACGCCGGCGACCCGATCGTTTTCGATCAGCAGCTCCTCGGCGGTGGTGCGCTCGCGGAACTCAAAGCCCTTTCTGGCGGCGAGTGTTTCGTACATATCGCCCAGCACGGGGAAGGCGTTTTCCGTGCCCAAATGCCGCACGGGGCACTCGATGAGCCGTATGTTGTGGCGCGAGCACTCGTAGGAGATCTCCTCGACCTTCGGGTCGTTTCGCCCGTACACGCGCTCGGGCGCGCCGTGCTTGAGGTAGATGGAGTCCGCGTAGTTGATCAACTCGCGCGCCTCTTGGCGCGTCATATATTCGACGATGTTGCCGCCCACATCCTCGGACAGCGAGAGCTTGCCGTCGGAGAACGCGCCCGCACCCGACCAGCCGCTCATGATGTTGCAAGGCTGGCAGTTCACGCACTTGCGCATTTTGCGCGCGGGGCATGTCCGGCGATTGATGTGAAGCCCGGAATCGATCAAAAGCACATTGGCGTCCGGGCGCTTTTCGGTGAGCTCCAGCGCGGTAAATATCCCTGCGGGACCGGCGCCAACGATGATGACGTCGTATTGTTTCATAATGGTATGTGAACCTCCTGTCGTCTGCCAAATGAAAATTATATCACATGGCGCGGGGAAGGTCAAATGAAAAAGTAAAGGATTCGTTATTTTACGGTTCGGATTTGCTGGAAAATTGCGTATCGATCAAAGCCGCGCGCCGGGCGGCACGGGTTGACAGATTCCGCTGCGCGGCGTATACTATACATACGGATTGGCAGAGAAAAAGAGAAGCCATGACGAACGCGCCCCTTCTGCGGGCTCGCTTCGTCGTGGCTTTTTGTGTGGGAAGGGGAGGATGCGGGTGCGCGAATACGACGTGGCGGTGATCGGCGCGGGCGTGACGGGGGCTGCCATCGCGCGGCAATTATCGAGATACGACATCCGGATTGCGCTGATCGACGCGGCGGAGGACATTGCGATGGGGGCGTCGCGCGCGAATTCCGCGATTGTGCATGCGGGGTACGACTGCGCGCCGGGTTCGATGCAGGCGCGGACGAATGTTGCGGGGAACGCGATGTTCACCGAGTGGTGCGAGCAGTTGGACGTGCCGCTGATGCGCGTGGGCTCGCTCGTGATCGCGTTTTCGGACGAGGAGCGCGAGACGCTTGAGGCACTGTATGCGCGGGGCGTGGAGAACGGCGTGCCGGGGATGCGGATCATCTCCGGGGACGAGGCGCGGGCGATCGAGCCGATGCTGAGCGATGCGGTCACACATGCGCTCTACGCGCCGACGGGCGGCATCACATGCCCGTATGAGCTGACGATTGCCTGCGCGGAGAACGCGCGCGAGAACGGCGCGCAATGGCTGCTCGGGCGCGCGGTCACGGGCTTGCGGCGCGCGGGCGAGGGGTTTGAGTTGTCCCTTGGCGAGGACACCATCTACGCCGCGCGGGTGGTGAACGCCGCGGGGGTGTTTGCGGACGACGTGGCGCGGATGATCGGCGACGATTCGTTTGACGTGCACCCGCGAAAGGGCGAATATCTGCTCATCGACCGCACGGCGAAATCGCCGCGCACGGTGATCTTCCAGACGCCGACGAAGCTCGGCAAAGGCGTGCTCGTCTCGCCTACGGTGCATGGAAACGCCTTCGCGGGACCCACGGCGATCGACACGGATGACAAAACCGATACGTCCGTATGCGCCGAGAGCATCAAAAACTTGCAGACGCTCGCGCGCAAATCGACGCCCGATCTCGACTTTCGGCAGGTTATTACATCGTTTGCGGGCATCCGCGCGCAGCCTTCGACCGGCGATTTCATCATCTGCGCGTCGCAAATCGAGCCGCGGCTCATCCACGCGGCGGGCATTTGCTCGCCGGGGCTGACGAGCGCGCCCGCGATTGCGGACATGGTGGTCGATCTCGTGCGCGATTCCGGGCTGTCCATGCCGAAAAAGGCGGATTTCAACCCGCGGCGCGCGAACATCCGCGCGTTCCGACACATGACCGAGGGCGAGCAGATCGCTGCGATCGCGGCGGACGCCGGCTACGGGCGGGTGATCTGCCGCTGCGAGACGATCACCGAGGCGGAGGTCGTCGAGGCGGTGCGGCGCGGGGCGCGCACGCTGGACGGCGTAAAACGGCGCTGCCGCGCGGGGATGGGGCGCTGCCAGGGCGGTTTCTGCGCACCGCGGGTGATGGAGATCATCGCGCGCGAGGAGAACATCCCCATGGAGACGCTGACGAAGTTCGGCGGCGGCTCGTACCTGCTTGCCGGCAGGACGCGCGGTTAGGAGGAGCGGAGATGAGATACGAATGCGATGTCGCTGTGATCGGCGGAGGGCCCGCGGGGCTTGCGGCGGCGCTCGCCGCGCGCGAGAATAGCCGCGAGGCGAGGATACTGATCATCGAGCGCGACAAGGGTTTGGGTGGAATTTTACAGCAATGTATCCACAACGGGTTCGGGCTTCACTACTTCGGCGAGGAATTGACGGGTCCTGAGTACGCGCAGCGGTTCATCGACATGCTGGATGGTAAAAACATCAAGGTGTGGACAGACGCGATGGCGCTTGAGTTGACAAATGGGCGCGAGATCGTCTGCGTATCCGCCGCGCGCGGGCTGACGCGCGTGCAGGCGGGCGCGGTGGTGCTCGCCATGGGCTGCCGCGAGCGCACGCGCGGCGCGCTCTCGATCCCGGGCACGCGCCCGGCGGGCATCTACACAGCGGGCTGCGCGCAGCGGCTCAACAACATCGAGGGATATCTGCCGGGCAAGCGCGTGGTGATCCTCGGCTCGGGCGACATCGGGCTGATCATGGCGCGGCGCATGGCTTGGGAGGGCGCGGAGGTCGCGCTCGTCGCCGAGCTGATGCCGTACTCGAGCGGGCTGAACCGCAACATCGTACAATGCCTGGTCGATAACGACATACCGCTCAAGTTCAACCACACGGTCACGCAGGTGCACGGGCGCGAGCGGCTGACGGGCGTGACGGTGAGCGAGGTCGATCCGCAGACGCGTGCGCCGATCCCCGGAACGGACGAATACTACGCGTGCGACACGCTGCTTCTGTCCGTCGGGCTGATCCCCGAGAACGAGCTGTCGATCGGCGCGGGCGTTGAGATGGACGCGGTGACGAGCGGCGCGGTGGTGGACGAGGCGCGCCAGACCTCCGTCCCCGGGGTGTTCGCCTGCGGGAACGTGCTGCATGTGCACGATTTGGTGGACAATGTATCGACCGAGGCAGCGCTTGCGGGCGCGGCGGCGGCGCAGTACGCGATGGGCGGCGCGGCGGCGGGCGAAAGCTACGCGGTGACGGCGGGAAACGGCGTGCGATATGCGCTGCCGCAGCGGATCACGAAGGGCGCGTCGGGCGAGATCGAGGTATATTTCCGCGTGGGCGCGGTGCATCACGGCGCGACCGTCGAGGTGCGCGCGGGCGACACATGCATCTATACAAAGCGGCGCAAGATCATGACGCCGGGCGAGATGGAGCGAATCGTATTGCGCGCGGAGGACATCGCGGGCGATGTGGCGGTCGGGCTGAAAGCGTGAGGTGAAGAAGATGGAGATGATATGCATTGTCTGCCCCGTGGGCTGCCGCATGACGGTGGAGGAGAAGGATGGCGCGCTCGTCGTCACGGGGAATGCGTGCAGGCGCGGCATTACATATGCCGAGCAGGAGGCGCGTTCGCCCATGCGCACGCTCACCTCGCTCGTGCAGGTTGCGGGCGGCGCGGAGCCGCTCTGCCCGGTCAAGACGCGCACGGTGATCCCGAAAGCGGCGATTCCGAAGGCGCTTGGCGAGATTCGGGGGGTGAAAATCGACGCGCCGGTAAAACTGGGGGATGTGATCATCCGCGGGATCGCGGGGACGGATGTTGATTTGATCGCGACGGCGAATAGGAGGAGGGCGTAGCATGGCAGTGATCACGGTGATCGGCGCGGGGATGATGGGCTCGGCGATGAGCGTGCCCGCGCGCGCGAACGGGAACGAGGTGCGGCTGGTCGGCACGCCGCTCGACCGTGCGATCATAGACGGCTTAAAAAAGGACGATTATCACAACACGCTCAAGCGCAAATTGCCCGCGGGATGCAAGTATTATCAGATCGAGGCGCTTGACGAGGCGATTGCGGGCGCGGATTTGATCATATCGGGCGTGTCGAGCTTTGGCGTGGATTGGTTTGCCGATGAGATGCTTCCGAGGCTCTCCAAGGATGTGCCGATCTTGTGCATCACGAAGGGGATGCTCGATTTGGAGGACGGCACGCTGCTGCCGTATCCGCTTCACTACCTGCGCCTTTCTCAGGGCGCGGGGTTCTCGATCAACGCGGTGGGCGGTCCGTGCACGAGCTACGAGCTCGCCGACCGCGACCCGACGCATGTCACCTTCTGCGGGGCGAACATCGAGCAATTGCGCCGGATCAAGGCGCTGTTTGA
>JBMNUA010000188.1:0-4937 GCA_050945995.1 Christensenellales bacterium | reverse complement strand
GCCGACGAGATGGAGAAAATCGACGGACTAATCGCGGGCGTTTACGCACAAAAGACTGGGCGCGAGAGCGCGGAGTTCGAGGTGTACATGGACGCGGAAACGTGGTTCACAGCCGAGGAGGCGGTCGCCGCCGGACTTGCGGACGAGATCGAGGCGCAGAAGCATGTCGCCGCGAGCTTGGACGGGAATTTCCTAGCGGTGAACGGACAGAAGTTCGACTTGTCGCGGTACAAGGACACGACAAAGCCCAAACAAATTGCGCCGGATAGCGCAGATCTGCCAGAGGGCAGTTTTTTTATGCCTGATAACGGGGGCGAAAGCCAGCCCGTAACAGATAGCAACACAGCGCTTGAAACACAGCGCAGGCGATTCAACGACCTACGGAAAAAGTTATTGGAGGTTTGACCACATGGCTAAGATTTTCGAGATGAAGCAGAATCGCGCCAAAATCAACGCGGACATCCGCGCGCACATGGACAAGTTCGACAGTGCGGAGATGAGCGCGGAGGATAAAAACGTCCTTGCGCAACTGGAGCGCGAGTTCGACGACCTGACCGAAACCATCAACCGCGAGGAGCGGCAGCTTGAGCGCGACCGTCTGGCGGGCGAAGCGCCTGCAAAGGAAGGCGAAAAGCCGAGGGACAAGGCGCACGAAATCTTTGCGCGCGCGCTGGGCGGATCGTCGGAAGCGATCCGCGAGTATAGAAATGCATCCTCTACGCTTGCAGACGACGCGCAGGCGGGCTATCTCACCGCGCCGGTGCAGTTTGTCGAGCGACTGATCAAGGGTCTTGACGATGAAGTGTTCATCCGTCGGCTCTCGACTGTTGTCGGCCCGATCGGCGCGGCGCAGTCGCTGGGGTTCCCGGCGCTGACCACCGACGCGAGCGATGCGGAGTGGACGACCGAGGTTGCGCAGGCAGGCGAGGAAACGACCATCGCCTTTGGACGGCGCGAGTTTAAGCCCAACCGCCTTGCGAAGCGCATCAAAATCTCTGATACGCTGATGCGTCATGCGCCGATGGCGGAGGAAACCATCCTCTCCCGTCTGCGTTACAAGATTGGCGTTGCGCAGGAACAGGCTTACATGACGGGCGACGGCTCTTCCAAGCCGCTTGGCGTTTTCGTTGCGCATGACGACGGCATTCCGACCGCGCGCGACGTGTCCACAGGCAACACTGCGACGGCAGTCACCTTTGACGGCCTCATGAACGCCAAGTATAGCCTCAAGGGTGGCTACCACCGCAGCGCGCAGTGGATCATGCACCGCGATCTCGTCAAGGCAATCGCGAAAATCAAGGACGGCGAGGGGCAGTACGTTTGGCAGCCGTCGGTGCAGCTGGGGCAGCCGGATTTCCTGCTCGGCTCTCCCGTGAACATGAGCGAGTTCGCGCCCAACACCTACACGACGGGCAAATACGCTGCGATCTACGGCGACTTTAAGGCGGGTTACTGGGTATGCGACGCGGATCAGGTGTATCTCAAGGTGCTAAACGAGCTCTACGCCGAGTACAACCAGATCGGCTACGTCATCCACTACTTTGGCGACGGCGCGCCGGTGCTTTCGGAAGCCTTCGCGCGCGTGAAGCTGGGTTAAGGAGGGCTTAAAATGGCAGGGATTTTAACCAATCAATTCCAGCCGCAAAAGCTGCTGGGGAATACCGCCGCAGGGACGGATCAGGCGGAAGTGACAGGGAACGCAATCGACGCGCGCGGCTACGACCGCGCGCTGTTCATGCTCGATTTGGGCGCCGTGACGGCGACCGGCACGCTGACATTCAACGTGCAGGAATGCGACACCAGCGACGGCACGTATGCAGACATCGCCGGTGCGGATTTGGGCGCGGAGGCGCTTGTCCTGACTGGCAAGAGCGACGACAAGATCATCATGGACGTTCCCGTGCGGCTTGGCTACATCAGGGTGCAGTATCAGCGCGGAACCGCAAACGTGGAGCTTGACGCGCTGAATGTGCTTCTTTACAACCCCAAGAAACTGCCCACCGCGCAGCACAGCGACGTATTTAAGGCGGTGATTGTGGTATGAGCGATTTTGTTTTCAAGACAGCAGCCGACGGCGCGCTGATCGCCAATGGATTGAACATCGTAACTGGGGGCGCGGCGGGGCTGGCGGGCCTGACCCTGCGCGCGCCGTACCCGGGCGAGCGCTGCACGATACGGCTGGACAGCATCACGAGCACTAAGACCGCGGTTGTAACGGGGGTTGACTGTACATTGGATGGCACCAACAACACCGCGACGTTTGACGCGGCGGACGAGGCGCTGGAGCTGGTATATGACGGCGCGGGCAAATGGGCGATCGCGCTCAATATCGGCGGCGTAGCCTTATCGACGGTGTAACGGCTGCGACGGGGCGGCTGTCCGCTCCGTCGATCTGCAAAAAAAGGCGCGCGGCGCAAAAAGGAGGGGTTAAATGCGCTATAAGGTGATCGCGACCGGGGAAGAGCCTGTGACGCTGGAGGACGCGAAGATGTACCTGCGGACGATCGCGGGCGAGACCGACGAAGACGACAGCATACTGCTTCCGATGATTGCCGCCGCGCGCGAATATTGCGAGAACATCACAGGGCGCGCGGTCGCGCGGCAGACGATACGCGCATACCCGGAGCGCTTTGGCGGACAGATGCGCCTGCCGCGCCCGCCGATCGTCCGGGTGACCGCAATTCGGTACACCGATCGAAAAAACGAGGTGCGCGCACTCAACGCGGCGGATTATGCGGTGGACGACATCGACGGATGCGTGGCGATTCTGCGTGCGCCCGTCGCGCTGCTGCGCGCAATCAACCCAATTGAGATCGAATACGAGGCGGGGTACGAGGACCCGCCGCGGGCGATCCGGCAGGCGATGCTGCTTTTGATCGGGCATTGGTATACGAACCGGGAGGCGGTGGCGACGGGCGCGGTGGCGACCGTCGAAGTCGATTTAACGACGCGCGCGCTGCTGCGCCAGTACAAAGTGTGGTGGTTTTAGATGGCAAAGTTTGTGCGCATCGGCGAGATGCGCACGCGGATTACGATCAAGCGCGTAATCAAAGGACTTGACGCTGATGGGCACGCGACGCACGCTTATGAGGATGTGTTCCCCGGGCGGGTGTGGTGCAAATGGGTATGGCAACACGGAACGGAGGTTTTTGAAAGCATGCGCCTGAACCTCGGGCAGGTGGCGACGATCACCATGCCGTACACGCCCAAAATCACGCCGCAATGCCGAATCTGGCGCGAATCGGAAACGACAGACGCAGATGCGTGGGAGGTCGTATCCATCGACAACGTTGAGGAGGCGAACCGCTATCTGGAGATTAAAGTGCGAAGGGACGTGAAGGCGTGAGCATTGAAGAGATGGTGCGCGGCGCGGTTGCGTTCACGGGGTATCCGTGCGCGAAAACCAGCTACGACGGCGATGCGTGTGCATACTTCGTGTTTCGGATGGACGCGATACCCGAAAACCACGCCGACGACATGCCGCAGCACGACCGCTGGCTTTTGCAACTACACCTGTTCGCGCCCTTTACGCAGAACACGCGCGCGCTGCGAAAACAGCTGCGCGAGGCGATCAGCGACGCGGGGTTTACCTACCCCGCGATGGTCGATGCATCAGAGACGGTACGCGCATCCGATGGGACGGAGCAGCATCTGGTGTTCGAGTTTGAGGTTGCTGCGGGGGTGGACGAATGAATTTCGAGGTGACGACCGTCGGGGTTGAGAGCTTGCAGCGCGCGCTGAAGAACATCGAAGAAGTGCCCTATGAAGTGCAAAGCGACATGGTCGAGGAGATGGCGAAGGTCGTCGAAGACGCGCAGGTGTACACCGCGGGCACGATGCTACAAGGCCCGTACTACGAGGGCGAGGTGGCGCGATCGGTGTATCGGTCGAAGCCGCGCAAGCGCAAGTCCGGCCCGTATGTGACGATTGGGTTTCGGGGCATGCAGCACGGCAATCGGCTGACTGAGATTGCGTTTGTCAACGAGTTCGGGAAAAAATCACAGAGCGCGCGCCCGTTTATCAAGACAGCGAACGAGCTGAGCAAAGCGGCGAGCGACGCGGCAGGGTTGCGCGTATATAACGAGTGGCTAAAAAAGAGCGGATGGTAAGGAGGGTATTATATGGCAAGCATGGGACTGAAATATCTGGCGGTTGCGGAGGTCGCGACCGAGCCAGTGGCGGCTGTCCCCACATACAAGGCGGGGCTTGTCCTCGGGAAAATGGTGTCTGCGAACCTGTCGATCACCAATAGCGAGGGCGAGATTCACGCCGACGACATGCTGGCGGAATATGTGAGCGAGTTTGCGTCGGCAGACTTTACGGCGGAGGTGGACAACATCACCCTCGCCAATCAGGCGATGGTGTACGGCGCGACGTTCGAGGGGGACGAGTTCAGGGCAAGCGGCAACGACGTGGCGCCGTACATAGGGCTCGGCGGCTATCAGGTACTAATGGTCGGGGGCGCCCGCAAGTACCGCGCGTGGTTCTTTGCCAAGGGGCGGGCGTCGATCCCGGATTGGGACGCGGCGACAAAAGGGTCGTCGATCTCGTTCGGCACGCAGCCGATCAAGGTCAAAATCATGCCGCCTACGTTTGGGGCATGGTATTACCTAAAGGAGTTTGACACAGAGGCGGGCGCGAAGGCGTACATCGACACGAAGCTAGGCGTAAGGGCATGGCACGAGATGAGCGTCCAAGTGCAGGGTGCGGGTGAAAATGAGGGTGCGACGCCTGCTGGCGCGACGTTTGTCGCTGCGGGCGAGGACTTTGTGTTGACGCTCACAGGCACCCCCACGGCGATCTACGACAACGGCGCGGAAGTCACCGCGTCCATCTCGGGCGGGAAGTACACCGTGGAAGGCGCGGCGGAAGACCACGCAATCGCGGTGATCTTTTAAGACGGAGACGAAGCAGGGCGCGGCGCGCCCTGCTTATTT